>JAFAQQ010000103.1 GCA_019246335.1 Actinomycetota bacterium
CGCGCCCGCGACGGTGATCTCGAGGTCGGGCAGAGCCTTGGTGGCGAGCGCGGCGGAGTCGAGCGCGAGCATGGGGCGCTTCCAGCCGACGATGGCGCTCAGAACGAGGACTCGCGGGCGATCCGCGGGCGGTGCGATGCCGGCGTAGGCGTCGAGGTCGACGCCCGGGTAGACGATGGCGCCGCGCTCGCCGAGACGCCGCGCGGGGTCCAGATCGCGCGCGATGGTCTCCGACAGCGAGACGACCAGGTCCGCGCTGCGCGCCACCGCTCGCGCAGCGCGCGCGATGAGGGGACCGGGGAGGAGGTCGTTCCCCTGCTGGACGAACCGGGGTCTTCTGGCGCCGCGGACCGCGCGGAGCGCGGCGGCACTGGCCATGGCGGAGCGGGTGCCCCAGCCGATCACCACGTCCGGCCGCCGTCGGCTCACCACCGAGCGGATCTCGGCGGCATGGCCCGCGAGTCGCGCCGGTGCGGCGATGAGGTCGGTCAAGGAGTCGCGGAGCTCGAGCCGGCGCCCCCGCAGTAGCTCGACGCGCAGCCCGCGGCTGCGGGCGGCCGCGGCAAGCGCGCCCTCGGGGCAGGCGATCGACGACTCGGCCCCCGGCATGCGCGAGACCAGGTCTACGAGGATGCGCTCGCCCCCTCCGAGGACGCCGGAGTAGCTCACGAAGAGTGCCCTCAGCACGCGCTGGAGGGTGCGCTCAGCACGCGCAGCCGAGCGCGGGCCGTGCTCGCCGTTCGCCTAGCGGATCGCGCCGTGAGCGAGCTGCCGGAACGCAAGGCCAGATGCCAGCAGCGCGACGCCGAAGCCGAGAGCGGCGATCACGGGAAAGCCGGTGGTTGGCAAGCTGCCGTTCTTGCCGGCGTGGGCGCTGCCCGCGCCGCTCGCCGAGGAGCCGGAGCCGGAATTCGATCCGGACCCGGAGCCGGCCGACCCCGAGGCCGACGATCCGGAGGAGCCGGAGCCCCCGTTGGAGGCCGCCGACACGTTGCCGCCGCCGCCACCGCCGCCGGACGAGCCGCTGCCTCCCCCGTTTCCAGAGCCGCTGCACCCGCTCGGAGCCGTGAAGCAGTACTGGTCCTGCGAGGCGCTCTGCGCGAGCGCCGCGGCCGGCAACGCGACCAGCGCCGCGAACGCAAGGATGCACGCGAAGGTGGATCGGGACATGACTCTGATTCCTAGCAGAAGGCCCTGACCGCAATGGCAGGCGATGGGCCGAGCCGCGCAGCCGGCCACTGTAGCGGCCCCGGATGGTTGTTCCGAGTGCCCGGATGAGCAAACGTGGTTAGAGCTGCACCTAGACTGCGCCGACCATGAACGCCCCCCCGACCGCCTCGCGGGATCGGGTCGCGCTCGTCCACGACTTCCTCCTCGACCTCCGTGGGGCGGAGCGGGTCTTCCTCGAGATGTGCGAGCTCTGGCCGGATGCGCCGATCTTCACCCCGGTCTACGACGAGAGGGGCACCGAAGGACGCTTCGCCCACCGTGACGTCCGCACCTCGTTCCTCCAGCGGCTGCGTCCCACCTCGCGCACGTTCCGCGCCCTCCTCCCGCTCTACCCGGCTGCGATCGAGTCGTTCGACCTTCGCGAGTTCGACCTCGTGGTGTCCAGCTCGTCCGCCTGGGCGCACGGGGTCATCTGCGACGAGCGCACGGTGCACGTGTCGTACTCGCACAACCCCTTCAGGTACGCCTGGAACGATCGGGACCGGACCCTGGCGTCGCGGCGGGACCCGTTCACGCGCGCGGCCCTGCGGTCGATGCTCCACCGCTGGCGGCAGTGGGACTGGATCGCCGCCCAGCGGGTGGACCAGTATCTCGCGAACTCGCGGACGACGCAGGGACGCATTCGCGCGTACCTCGGACGCGATTCGCGTGTCGTCTACCCGCCGGTCGACACCGAGCGCTTCGGTCCGCGCCCGGCGGGCGAGCACTACCTCGTCCTCTCCGAGCTCATGCCGCACAAGCGGATCGATATCGCGATCAAGGCGTTTCGAAAGCTGGGGCTCCCGTTGCTGGTGGTCGGCGACGGCCCGGACATGCGGAGGCTGAGGTCGCTGGCCGGGCCGCGCACGACGTTCCTCGGTCGGGTCGGTGACGCCGAGGTGGCCGATCTGCTCGGAAGCTGCCGCGCCCTCGTGGTCACCGCCGTGGAGGAGTTCGGCATCGCCGCCGTGGAGGCGCAGGCCGCGGGCCGGCCGGTC
>JAFAQQ010000105.1 GCA_019246335.1 Actinomycetota bacterium
CGCGGCCAGCTCGGCGACGGTGAGCGTCTCCAATTTCAAGTTCGCGCCTGTGTCCCTCACGGTCAACGTCGGCGACACCGTCACATGGGTCAACCACGACCAGACGACCCACACCGCCACCGCGAGCTCGGGGGCCTTCGACGTCAACCTCCCCGCGGGCGCGAGCGGGTCGTTCCGGTTCACCCAGGCGGGGACCTTCGACTACATCTGCAAGATCCACCCGTTCATGAAGGCCAGCGTCACCGTCACGGGCGCGGGGTCGTCCGGAGGCTCGGGCGGATCGACGTCGTCGAGCGGGGGCGGGTCGGGGAGCGGCTCAGGAGGCTCCGCGGGCTCCTCCGGCAGCGGGTCGAACGGCGGCACGAATCCCCTGCCGCACACCGGCGTGGAGGTCGCCAGCATGCTCGTTACCGGCCTCGCCCTGCTCGGGCTTGGGCTCACCGTGAGGCGCGGCATCCGGCGTCCGGGCCGCCCTCCCGGGTAGGGCGCGCGCTCGATCAGGTTCCCGTATCATCCCCTGTTCGGGGGACGCCGGTCGCGTGCCGTGGCCGAGTCACAGACCTTCAGCTTCGAGCGGACGCCCGATTCGGTGCGGGCCGCTCGGACCACTCTTCTGCGGTTCGACGAGGAGCTCCCGGCGACTGAGCTGTACGACGCGTCGCTATGCCTCAGCGAGCTCGTCACGAACGCGATCCAGCATCCCGGCGGCGGCGACGACCTGGAGCTCGCCCTCGCGCTGAGCGACTCCGCGCTGCGGGTTGAGGTTCGCGATCCGGGGCCCGGGTTCGACCCGGGCGACCCGAGCGTGGACGACAACCGCGGTTGGGGCCTCTTCATCGTCGACCGGCTGTCGAGCCGGTGGGGCGTCGAGACGGGGGAGACGACCGTCGTCTGGTTCGAGATCGATCGCGGCCGGTCCGGTGGGGACCGCGACTCGTGGCGGGCGGCGACGCCCGGGGCCAATCGGCCGCCGACGCCGGAGGAGCGGGGCAGAGAGATCGCGAACGCCGTCGCGCGGCTGCGGCTGGGAGACGCGATCAGCTTCTGAGGTGGCATGCGGCCTGGCGTCTGAGACCCTTCTCGGGTGCCGCAACTACCCATCGCAGTCAGCGATTTTGACCGCGTAACGGCCGTCCTCGGCGTCCTGCTCGTGCTCGGCGCGCTGGTGGCCGGCCTGGCCCGGCGCAGCTTCCTGTCGCTCGCGGCGCTCTTCGTCCTCGGGGGGTTCGCGCTCGGCGAGGGTGGGGCGAAGGTCCTCTCGTTCAACGCCCGTTCCGGATTCGTCGGCGCGCTCGCGCTCACGGCTCTGATCGTGATCCTCTTCCGCGACGGGCTGTCCGTGGAGGCCGAAATGCTCCAGCGCGCTTGGCATCTGCCCTTCCGCAAGCTGGTGCTCGCGATGCCGGTCACCGGCGCGCTCGTGGCCTGCGTCACGAAACTGGTCACCGACCTCACCTGGACCGAGTCGTTCCTGGTCGGCGCGCTGCTATCGCCGACCGATCCCGTCCTGTCCGCGAGCGTGGTGACCAACCCGCGCGTGCCGCGGATCATCCGTCATTCGCTCAACCTCGAATCCGGGCTCAACGACGGACTTGCCCTGCCCGCCGTCCTCGCGTTCGTCGCGGCGCTCAAGATCGGCGGCGGTCACTTCGTGTGGTGGAGGTTCGTGCTCCAGGACGTCTCGATCGGGCTTGGAACCGGCGTGCTCGTCGGGTTCGTCGCGGCGCGGCTGATGCCGCTTCAGCGCGCGCTGGGGGTGGAGATCAGCCCTCACCAGAAGTCGCTGTACGCCCTCGGCGTCGCCTTCGCCGCCTACGGCGCCGCCGTCGCGCCCCCACATGGAAATGGGCTGATCGGCGCGTTCGTCGCAGCCATCACCCTCGGCATCCTCCGCCCGGACATCCGCGCGGCATTCGAGAGCCGCGCGGAGGACATCGTCGAGATCGTGAAGCTCGGGGTGTTCGTCGTCTTTGGCGCCCTCCTCACCTTCGGCGGCCTCTTCCAGGATGGCGTGGCGGCGCTCGGCATCGCCGTGTTCACGCTGGTCGTCGCCCGCCCGGTGGGAGTCTTCGCCGCCCTCGCCGGCACGCGCACCGATCTCGCGACCCGCGCTTTCATGTCGTGGTTCGGGCCGAAGGGGGTGTCGACGATGACCTTCGCGCTGCTGGTCCTCGCGGAGCCGGTGAGGGCGGGGACGCGCGTGTTCAACATCGCCGCCCTCACCGTTCTCATCTCGATAATCGCGCACGGTGTGACGGACACCGCCGGCGCCGAGTGGATGGCCCGGCGAGCCGAGGGCGCGTCGGCCGACGCCGGTGCGGGATGATCCACGCCCGAACCCGACCCGGAGACCGCACTTGGAAAGCTGGGACATCCTCTCGCTCGACGTAAGCCCGCACCGCCCTCAGGTTCTGCGAACGGACCGCGAGGCACGGGTGATCGCGATCAACCTGCCGGCGGGAGAGGAGATGCAGGAGCACCAAACCCACGAGCGGGCCTATCTCCTGGTGACCGACGGGGCGGTGGAGGTCGAAAAGGGGGGCGAGACCGAGACGGGAGGGCCCGGCTACCTAGCGCACTTCGATCCCAATGAGCGCCGTGAGGTCCGCGCGACGACCGATGCGAGGATCGTCCTGATCCTCGGCCCCTGGCCAGGCGAAGGGCATCCGAGCGAGCGCGCGGGCTAGCGCGACGCGCCGGACACCGCCGGCGCAAGGAATGGCGCTGCGATAATCGAGCGCCGATGGACCCTGCCCGCAAGCGGAGAGTCCGCCTGGTCGTCGCCCTCACCGCCGCCGTGCTGCTGGCCGGCGCGCTGGTCTGGGCGAGCTTCGGCGAGGCGGAGGGGGCGGCGTCGCCGTCGCGCGTGCTGCGGGACCGCTCGGGCCGCCCCTATCAGATGACGGGCAAGGTCGTGACCGGCTCGATCCGCCACGAGGGCGAGAAGGTCCTGTTCCGGGTCCGGGATCGGAACGGGACGGCGTCGGTCCCGGTGCTGTACTCGGGCGTCGTGCCGGACCCCTTCCGGGACGGGCGCGAGGTGATCGTGTCCGGGCACATGAGCCGCGGCGTCTTCGTAGGGCAGCGCGACTCGCTCGTCACGAAATGCCCTTCGAAGTTCCAGTCGAAGCCGAGCGGGAAGACCATCTAGCCATGCTCCGCGGATGACGGGCGCGGTCGGCTTCGCCTGCCTGACGATCGGGCTGCTCGCGGCCCTGTACGCCGCCGGCGCCGGCGCCTACGCGGGGCACACGGGGCGGCGGGAGGTCGCGGTCTCGGCGCGCCGCGCGATCTACTGCCTGGCCGGCCTCCTGGCGGTGGCCATGGTGATGCTCGAGTCGGCCTATCTGCGCTCAGACTTCTCGTACAAGCTCGTCGCGCAGAACTCATCCACGGACACGCCGACGTTCTACAAGCTCACCGCGATGTGGTCGAGCCAGGAGGGGTCGCTGCTCCTGTGGGCGTTCCTGTTGTCCGCTTACTCGAGCCTGGTCCTCCTGGCCACGCGGCGGCGCCTGCGCGACATCGCACCGTGGGCCACCGCCGTTCTGGGAGTGGTCGCGGCGTTCTTCCTGTCCTTGATGGTGGTCTTCGGGCAGGACCCGTTCGCGCGGCTTGCGGCGCCGCCCGCCCAGGGCAACGGTCTCGAGCCGCTGCTGCGGCACCCGGCGATGATGATCCACCCGCCGCTCCTGTACTCCGGATACGTGGGGTTCTCGATCCCGTTCGCGTTCGCGATCGGCGCCCTGATCCGGCGGCGGACGGACGCCGAGTGGATCCGCGCGACCCGCAGGTTCGCCCTGATCGCGTGGACCTTCCTCGGCTGCGGGATCCTGATCGGCGCGCTCTGGTCCTACTCCGAGCTCGGGTGGGGCGGCTACTGGGCCTGGGACCCAGTCGAGAACGCGGCGCTGATGCCCTGGCTGCTCGGGACCGCGCTCCTGCACTCCGTAATGGTCCAGGAGAAGCGCGGGATGCTGAAGGTGTGGAACGCATCACTCGTGGTCGGAACCTTCACCTCGGCGCTGATCGGCACCTTCCTCGTGCGATCGGGCGTGCTCGAATCGATTCACGCGTTCGGCGCCTCGACGCTCGGGGGGCCGTTCCTCGCGTTCATCGCGGTGGTGCTGGTCGGGTCGGTCGCGCTCGTGATCTCGAGGCTCGACTCGCTCCGGACCGAGGCGCGGCTCGATTCGTTGCTCTCGCGCGAGGCGTTCTTCCTCCTGAACAACCTCGTGCTGGTCGCTCTCTGCCTGGTGATCTTCTGGGGCACGTTCTTCCCGCTCATCTCCGAGGCGATCACGGGGAGCAAGGAGAGCGTGGGGCCGCCGTTCTTCAACCGCGCGACGGTGCCGCTTGCGCTCGTCCTGGTCGCGCTCGCCGGGATCGGTCCGATCCTCACGTGGCGGCGGGTGACCGCGTCGACCCTCCGGCGGGCGCTCACCGCACCCCTCGCCGTCGCGGGGCTCGCGCTCATCGCACTGGTGGCGTTCACGGGGGCCGGGCGCAGCGGTCCCTCGCTCGCCATGTTCACGCTGATCGCGTTCGTGCTCGCGGTCGTGGGCCAGGAGTTCGCTCGCGGTGCCGCGGCGCGCCGGCTGGTCTCGCACGAGTCGTGGCCGGCCGCCCTCGCCGCTCTGGTCGCACGCAACCGCCGGCGCTACGGCGGCTACCTCGTCCACGCCGGCATCGCCGTGCTGCTCCTCGGGGTCGCGGCGTCGTCCGCGTTCCACGCGCAGAAGGACGTCCGCCTCCTGCCGGGGCAGTCGACGCGCATCGACGGGTACACCGTCACCTACCGGCAACCCACGGCGGCGATCCTGGACGACCGCGCGGGCACGGGCGCGCCCCTCTCCTTCGGCGCCGTCGTGGACGTGCGCCGGGGCCGCCAGCACTGGGTGATGCGGCCGTCGCGCAACTACTACGCCGCGACCGACGGCACCGGCGGCGCCATCGGGCGGTTCTTCATGGGTGACTCGACGAGCGAGGTGGACCTGCGGTGGGGGCTGCGTCGCGACGTATGGAGCGCGATCCAACCCGACCTCACCTCGCTGATCGCCCCGATCCGTGTGGCGGACCGCCGCTTCGCGAACGCGCCGGGGCGTGTCCAGGCGCTCATCATCGCCGCGCTAGCCGAGCGCTACCGCACGCACGCGCCGGCGGCCACCTTCCGCTTCATCGTGTCGCCGATGATCGCCTGGATCTGGATCGGTGGCGCGATCGTCCTCCTCGGAGCGCTCACGGCGCTTTGGCCGGCGCCGGAAGCACGCCGCCGGCGCGCCACGAGCCTCGCGGCTGCGCGCCTCGGGCGCGAGCTGTCGCGGGCCTAGGCCCCCGCGCGAGCTGTCAGCAGACGGCGGCGCGCACCCGTGCCGCACCTACACTCGCCGCGTGGACTACGCCATCGCGCTGGCCGTCTTCGCGCTGGCCGTGGCCCTGGTCGTGATCGGCCCACTCCGGCACGGGCAGCAGGGGGAGGCCGCCGAGGAGGCGCGCCGCGAGGACCTCGAGGCCGCGAAGGAGGCCAAGTACCGGGAGATCCGCGATGCCGAGCTCGATCACCGGATGGGCAAGCTCTCGGACGAGGACTTTCGGACCACCGACCGCGAGCTTCGAAGCCAGGCCCTCGAGATCCTCCGGGCCCTCGACGAGCTCGACTCCGGCCAGGCCGAAACCCGCCGCTAACCTAGGCGCCCGTGTACGGGATTCTCGAGGTCACGCAGATCATCATCTCCGTGGTCCTGATCCTGCTGATCCTGCTTCATTCGGGGAAGGACGCGGGTCTCTCGGGCGCCTTCGGCGTCGGCACCGGGGCGGGGCCCTTCGGCGGCGGCTCCCTGGTCGAGCGCAACCTCGACCGCTGGACGGTCGGCTTCGCGGTGCTGTTCGTCGCGAACGTCATCGCGCTGCTCAAGGTTTGAGTTCGACGATCCCGAGCCTGTCGAGCAGGACGAAGTAGGCCTCGACGAACGGCGAGTCCGGCGCCCTGCGCCCGAGGGTGTCCCAGTCGATCTACGCCGAGACGATCGCCGACGTGGAGGCGCTCGACAGGAGGCTGAGGGCGATCTCGAGTGCCCTTACCGCATCGTCCTGCTGCACTACGCGCCGTCCGACGGCGCCGATCCACTGACGAGCGAATCAGTCATCTCACCGGCGGTAGCGGGTCGTCAGGACTCCGGTCGCGCGAGCCGTGGATGCCACCCGGCGCAGGGCTGTGACGTCTGCGCCGCCGGGGACTCTCGCGCTGCGCGGGATAGCGAACAGCGTGAACACATATCGGTGCGCGCGATCGCCCCGCGGTGGACAGGGAGGCCCGTAGCCGACCTTGCCGAAGCTGTTGCGGCCTTGCTCGACGCCCGCGGGCACCTGGCCCGCCGCGAGCTTCGAGGTCTTTGACGGCATCGCGTAGACGGACCAGTGCAGGAACGTCCCGCCGGGCGCATCAGGATCCTCGAGCAAAAGGATGAGTGACCTCGTGCCGCTTGGGACGCCGGACCAGGAGAGCGGCGGCGAGGTCCCGCGTCCGTCACAGGTGAATTGCCGAGGCAGGGTCGACTGGTCCGCGAACGCCGGGCTTTCGAGCCGTATCACGAGAGCTCGGGCGGGACCGGCGGCCTGCTTTGACGGCGTCGGCGTTACCGGTGGAACCTGCGTCTTCCTCTTCTTCGGAGCGGCGCCGCCACCGCAGGCGGTGACCGCGAGTGCGGCCGCGCCGAGCAGCACAGCCCCCGCCGATGTTGGGCCCGCGCGCCTCAAATCCTCAACAGCCTCGCCTCGAGAGCGTCGTTCGCGCGCGCGGGCAGCAGCCGGTTGAGCGCCACTTGAACGCGCGCATCCACCCCGACGAGATAGCGCGGACGGGGTCGCCGGGCGGTCAGCGCGTGCTCGACGGCGCTGGCGACGCGCTCCGGCGGCGCGCCTCGCTCGCCAAGCCTCGCCGCGACGTCGACCATCCTCCGGATTGCCTTGCCGTAGAGCTGATGGCCCTCGGCCGGCAGCCGCTCGAGGATCTCACTTCCCTCGTCGGCCCCCTTCTCCCACATCGGGGTCGCGATTGCCCCTGGCTCGATGGCCGCCACGTGGATCCCCCAAGGCCTGAGCTCCTTCCTGAGGACGTCCGTCAGGGCCTCGAGCGCCCACTTCGACGACTGATAGGGACCGAGGAAGGCGTTTGCGACGCGCCCGCCGACCGAGGTCACGTTGACGATCCTGCCGCGAGCCCGGCGGATCAGCGGGAGGAACGCCTGGGTCACCGCGACGTGGCCGAGCAGGTTGACCTCGAGCTGCCGCCGCAGATCGTCGATGGGCACGAACTCGAGCGGCCCCGAGACGGCGATCCCGGCATTGTTCACGAGCCCCGCGAGCCCGGCCGACGTGACGCTCGCCTCGACGCGCTCCCTTGCGGCAGCGATCGCGCTCCCGTCGGTGACGTCCACGAGCAGCGGATCGAGAGTCCCGGTCGCCTCACGCTGCAGGGCGTCCCCGTCCTCCTGCCGCCTGACGCCCGCGAATACCTGGAATCCCGAGGCCGCCAGGTGGAGGGCGCACGCGCGCCCGATACCGGTCGAGCTGCCCGTGATGACGACCGCGCCCCGCGTCACGAGGGGCGCAGTCTAAATGGCTGATCCCAAACCCCCCTCACCCTCGACGCCGCGCCCAATTCTGGTCGGGCGCGCCGCCATCGTGAGGATTCGAGGCACCCATCGCGCGGTTCGCTCCGGCAGGTCGCGCTCTCCGAACCACCGGGCGTCCGCGATCTCGGCGCGGTCGAGGTCGAGGGCCGGGCCGTCGAAGTCGCAGGCGAAGCACCAGACGCGATCGCGCTTGCCGTCGACCCGCGCGAAAAGGTCGCCGAGAAGGGTCCAGTCGGGGCTGTCGATCCCGAGCTCCTCGCGTGCCTCGCGGCGTGCGGCCGCGCGCGGCTCCTCGCCGCGCTTGACACCGCCGCCAGGCAGGTCCCAGTCGGCGCGGCGCGCCCCGTAGGTGTGCTGGACGAGGAGGATCTGGCCGCGGCGCCTCACGACGCATTTCACGCCCTGCTTGCGCGGTTGCACGATCCCCCACCAGACGCGCAGCACCCGGTATCCCATCCTGTATGCAGCTCGGAGTGCGATGTCCCTCGCGCGGCGCATGCCGCCCAGGTTAGGGTTCCTGTGTGAGCGTTCTCGGCCTGATCCAGTCCTCGCCGTCGCGGCCTACCGACCCCGTGGAGATCGCGCGTCAGGTGCACGAAGCGGTGTCGCGAGGGTTCGAGGCGATCCCGCGCGCCTGGGGCAACCGCAACGCCGACGGGCTCGAGGGGTACGTCTCGAGCGACTACCTCGCCC
>JAFAQQ010000044.1 GCA_019246335.1 Actinomycetota bacterium
CGACGAGCTTCGCGCGGCGGTCGTTCAGGACCGGCTCGTGCTCCTCCCTGTCGAGCGCGTGCTAGGCGGGGAGCCGAAGTACACGGCCTCCGAAGTGGCCGAGCGCAGCGGGCTGCCGGTCGAGTTCCTGATGAAGCAGCGGCACGCGCTCGGGCTATCGCGGCTCGATCCCGGTGAGCGTGCGTGGGGCGAGGAGGACGTGGAGGCGGCCGCGCATCTCAGGGGATTCCTCGAGGGCGGCCTGTCGGAGGACGGCGTGGTCGAGATCGCGCGCGTCGCGGGGGAGTCGCTCGCGCGCGTATCGGACGCCTCGCGCCAGGTGATCGGGCGCACGTTCGTGCGGGAGGGCGACACCGAGCGCGACCTCGCGCAGCGTCTGGCGGACGCGGCGCGCGCGCTCCTGCCGCCGATGGGCCACGAGCTCGAGTACATCTACCGCGTCCACCTCCGGGAGCAGCTGCGCGGCGCGGTGCTGAGCCAGGAGCAGGTGGCCGCGGGGCAGATTCCGGGCAGCCAGGAGGTGGTCGTGTGCTTCGCCGATCTCGTGGACTTCACGAAGCTGGGAGAGGCCGTGCCGCCCGAGGAGCTCGGTGAGGTGGCGGGACTGCTCACCGAGATGGCGTCGAACGTGGCCGAGACGCCCGTGCGGCTGGTCAAGACGATCGGCGACGCCGCGATGCTCGTGGCGCCCGAGCCGGAGCCGGTGGTCGCCGCAGCCCTGCGCCTTGTGGAGGCGGCCGACGAGGCGGGCGACGAGTTCCCGAGCATCCGCTCCGGAGTGGCCTCCGGCCACGCCCTCGAGAGGGCGGGGGACTGGTACGGGTGGCCCGTGAACGTGGCCAGCCGGGTCACCGGGATCGCGCGGCCGAGCAGCGTCGTGACGACCGCCGAGGTGCACGACACCGCGGGCGACGCATTCGCGTGGTCGTCCATCGGCCGGCGGAAGCTCAAGGGCGTCCGGTCGCCGGTGCCGCTCTTCCGGGCTCGATTTCCGGCGGAGGAGCCCTAGTCCGCGGTGGCTCGCGCCTGACGCGGGCTAATCGCGGTCAGGCCGCTCCGGAAAAACGTCGTCGATCGTCGTCAGCGGGATGTACGGCGCTCCCGCCGCCGCCTCGATCCGCTTTGCTCCGCCCGCGTTGCGATCGAGCACGCTCACCACTCCGACGACGTCGAGCTCTTCGTCCCGCACGCGTCGTATCGCTTCGATCACCGACCCGCCCGTGGTGACGACGTCCTCGACGATGAGGCAACGGTCTCCGGCATTCAGGATCGGGCCCTCGATCCATCTCTGTAGCCCGTGCTCCTTCCGCTCCTTGCGTACGAGGAATGCCTGAAGGTCGGCGGACGCGGAGATTGCCGCACAGGCGACGGGGTCCGCACCCAGCGTCAAACCGCCCACCGCGGTGGCCCCGAGCTCGTGGGCCTGATGGGCGACGAGCATGCCGACGACGAAGCTGGCGAAGGGGCTGAGCACAGACCGCCTGGCGTCGATGTAGTAATCGGCTTCGCGGCCGCTCGAGAGAACCACCTTCTCCCTGACCAGGGCATGGCTCCGCAGCTCCGTTATCAGAAGCCTGCGGGCGTCTTGACGCCACGGCTCGGCGCTGCGAGCGGCGGCGAGCTCCGCGCTGACCTGGCGGTAGAGGTCGCCGACCGGGCCGGTCTCCGCTTCCGTATCGGTAGTGGCAGGGGACTCGGCGCCGATAGGCCATTTGTACCAGCCAGGGCTTGTAGAAATGGCCTACGTCGAGTAGATGTAAATCGGCTCGCCGATCGATATCTGGTCGTAGATGAAGGGCGCGTCCGGGATCGGTACCCGCAGGCAGCCGTGGCTCGCGGGGTAGTTCGGGGGGACGTCGGCGTAGCCGTGGACCGCGTACCCGCCGTAGAAGTAGCTCGTGTAGTACATCCCGATCGAGTTGTAGCCGGGGTCCTTCCGGTAGAAGCTGAAGTTCCCCTGCACGGTTGGGGTCGACGGCTTCCCCGAGGAGATCGTGAAGGTGCGCCAGGCCTGGCCGTTCTGCGTCAGGACCAGCACCTGCCGCGTGAGGTCGGCCTCGACGTGCGTGTCGGGGCTGCCGCTGCGCAGGCGGTAGACGCCCGTGTGGTCGAAGAGGCGGCTGAAGACGTCCCGGTCGGCCGTGGTGTCGTGCGAGAGCCAGTTGACCTTGCGGAACGCGAGCACGGCGCGGGCCGTGCCGTCGTCCCAGTAGCCGGAGAACGGTGACGAGTACGCCTGCTCGGTGAGGCCGAGCTGCAGCAGGTGGACCGCCTCGCCGCTCGACCCCGGGCCCACGCTCGGGTAGATCGATCCGAACTCGACCTTCTTCGACCTGCCCGCGCTCTGCTGGGCGGTCTCCTGGTGCTCGGCGAAGACCCGGAGGCTGCTCCCGCTAGCCCTCACCGGCAGCGATGCGCTGAAGCGCCCGTGCCCGTGGCTTCCCCTGTGGACCTTCGCGCGCCAGGCGACCAGCTGATGGCCTCCCTGCCGGATCACGAGGAGCACGGTCTGGTGCTTGACGTAGGGCTTGATGGCGCCGCGGACATCGACCTTGCCGCCCTGGAGCTGCCACAGCTTGCCGCCGTCGGACAGGCCGGACACGATCCAGACGTGCAGCTTCGCGCCGGGCTTCGCGGTCGCGGCGGGCGCATTCGCAGCGCCGCCCACCGGCAGCGAGATGGGGCCGGCGGCCGCGGGCGGGGCGCACAGGGCCAGCGCGAGCAGCGCGCCGAGGCACGCGCGCGGGAGGGTCATCGGGGAAGTATTACAACGGCTGGCGCGGAAACCCTTGCCGGCTGCGCGGCGGCTGCCGTCACCTGATCAGGCGCCGCCGCATCGCGCGCACGGGGACCGCGTAGAGGGCCGCGGTCAAGACGACCAACCAGGCGGTGTTGCCGATCACCGCCCATAGATGGGGGCCGAGCACCAGCGGCCGCGTGATCTGCACCAGGTGGTAGAGCGGCGTGAACCACGCGATCGTCGTCACCCACCCGGGAAGCCTGTCGAGCGGGTAGAAGATCCCGCTGAAGAGGAAGAGCGGCGTGATGAAGAGCGTGAAGTAGAAGGAGAAGAACTCCAGGCGCGGGGAGAGCGAGGTGAACGTGATGCCGAGCATCGCGAAGCAGGCGCCGCCGACCGCCAGGAAGAGCGGTATCGCTACGGCCCATGGCGAGCGGACGAGTCCGAAGGCGGTGACGATCAAGAGGAAGGTGGTGCCGTAGATCACCGCTCGGGTGGCGGCCCAGGCCACCTCGCCGGCCACGACGTCCGGAACCTGGACGGGCGTGGTGAGGAAGGCGTCGAACAGTCGCTGCTCCTCCATCTTGAAGAACGCGTTCCAGGTGGACTCGAACGACGCCGCCCACATGACCGACGAGGCCACGAGCCCGGCGGCGATGAACTGCTTGTAGGGGATGCCCTGAACGTGCGTGAGGTAGGTGCCCAGGCCGAAGCCGAGCGCCAGCAGGTAGAAGAGCGGGTCGAAGAACTGCGGCAGAAGCGCGTTCTTCCAGACCTTCGAGAAGACGATGAGCTCGCGGCGCCAGACGCGCGCCGCCAGGCGCGGGCTCGGCAGGTAGGGCGCGATGGCGCTCACTCCCGCAGGCCGTGACCGGTCAGCTCGAAAAAGACGCCCTCGAGCGTCTCCTGCCGGTAGCGCGACAGGAGCTCGGCCGGCGTCCCCCCCGCCACGATCCGTCCGCGGTCCATGATCACGAGGCGGTCGCA
>JAFAQQ010000050.1 GCA_019246335.1 Actinomycetota bacterium
GCCGCCAACCACCGCAGCTTCCTCGACCCGTTCCTGGTTGGCATCTGTGTGCGCCGGCCGGTCTACTTCGTGGCGAAGCAGGAGCTCTTCGCAAAGCGCTGGCAGGCTTGGATCCTCAACTCACTCGGGGCATTTCCCGTCCGCCGCGGCGAGTCGGACCGGGAGATGATGCGGACGGCGCGGGAGATCATCGAGCGCGGCGGCGCGGTGGTGATCTTCCCGGAGGGAACCCGGATCCGGCAGGGCTCGCTGGGCCGGCCGCACCGCGGCGTGGGGCGCCTGGCGCTCGAGACCGGCGCGCCGGTCGTGCCAATCGCGATCGCCGGCAGTGAGAACGCCCGCCGCGGATGGCGGCTCCGCCCGGTGAAGCTCCGACTCCGCATCGGTCGACCCCTCACGTTCCCGCGCGTCCACGAGCCGTCGCCCGCGCTGGCGGCGGAGGTCACGGAGCGCATCTGGCCGTGCGTCGAGCTCCAGTGGGAGTGGCTCGGCGGCCTCACGCCGCTCCAGAAGGCGGCGGTGCTGGGGGCGGGAGAGGCCGGAACTGCGCTCGCCGTCGTACTCGGGCGCGCCGGGCTCGACGTCCAGTTGGGATGCCGCAGCGCAAGGCAGGCCGAGCGCCTGGCCGCGTCCTCGGAGGTCACGACGCGCGACGGAGATCGCCTGGAGCTCGCGAATCACGTCACCCCGTGCACGGTGGCGGACATCGAGTTCGCCGGCGTCGACCTCGTCGTCATCGCTGTTCCGCTGCGGGCGTTGCCGGCGCTCGTCGCGAGGATCGGCCCGGCGATCGGCGAGCGTGCCACCGTCCTGATTCCGGCGCGGGGCGAGATTCGCTCGCACGCCGAGCTGCCGGCTCGCTACGTGATGGAGCGGACGCGCGCGTCGTCGGTCGCGCTGCTTGGGGTGCCGGGCGGCGCCCGGTCGCTCGTAAGCCGAGCCGGAAGGGTCGAGCTGGTCTGCGAGAACCCGGACCGCCGGCGGCAGCTCGAGGCTGTGCTCGGCGCCGCGGAGCTGGAGCTGGCGCCCGCACCGACCCTGCCCGAGCCGGCGCGGCGGGTCGCCTGAGCCGGTTCCGGGGGGTAGTCTCGATGAGTGGCCGAGGTCGACGAGAAGGCGGATCTCGACCGGGACTTCACCGAGCTCTACCGCACGCATCTGCGCGACGTCTACAGCTACAGCTACTACAGGATCGGCAACCACCACGACGCCGAGGACCTGACGGAGCAGACCTTCCTGCAGGCCTACCGGCACCTCGCCCGCGCGAGGGCGGAGTCGAACGGCCGTCCGCTGCGGCCGTGGCTCATCCGGATCGCGCACAACCTCGCGGCGAACTACCACCGCGACCGCTCGCGGCGGCCGCAGACGCACCTGGAGGACGCCGCGGTCATCTCCGCGCCGCACGAGACGGAGGAGCTCGTCGCCGGACGCGAGCAGGTGGCGTCGGTCCTGCGCGGGGTGGCCAGCCTGCCGGACGACCGCCGCGAGGCGCTGATCATGAGGTTCGCCATCGGCATGGACAACCGCGAGATCGCGCGCGCGCTCGGACGTTCCGAGGGTGCGACCAAGGTGCTGATCCATCGCGCGCTGCGGCAGCTCGAGGGCGAGCTGGCCGAGCGCGGGGAGGGGCTGGATGAGTAGGGAGGTCGAGATAGGGAAGCGCGGTCCGGCGATGAGTAGCGAGGTCGGAAGACGATCGCGGAGAGGCTCGCGATGAGCAGCGAGGTCGAACGGCTGCTTCGCGGCGCCCTCGTCCCGGTCGAGCCGTCGATCGCGCTTGGCGAGCGGCTCGAGCGCCGGCTCTCCTCATTGACGGGCGCCGCGGTGGGGGAGCTCGCGGAGTTCGATCCGAGCGCGCTTCGCGATCCGCGCCGCTGGGCGCGGCTCGTGGCTGCCGGTGTGGTCGCCGGCACAGCCGGCGGCGCCCTCGTCCTCGTCCGCGCGCGACAGCACGAAAGACGCCGCGAGGCGCAGGGCCTCCGCGCGCTCGAGCGTGGCCTTCGCGAGGTCTCGGCCGACGTCCGCCGCCGGCTGCGCCGCTGATCCGCGACGGCCCGCGGCGCGTAGTCGAGGCCGACACCAACCTCCGCAGTGAGACGGCAGCCCGAGATACAGCGCCTCGCCGACGAGGAGCTCATGGACCTCGTGGCCGGTGGCGACGCCGGCGCGTTCGAGGCCATATACGACCGTCATGGCGGGGCGGCGTTCTCCGTCGCCTACCGGATGGTGGGCAACCGAGCGATGGCCGAGGACATCGTCCAGGAGGCGTTCCTCTCGATCTGGCGGAGCCGCCTTCGTTACCGGCGCGAGCGGGGCAGCGTTCGCACCTGGATCCTCGGCATCGTTCATCACCGGGGCATCGACGCGCTTCGCCGGAACCTCGTCCATGAGCGGAGGAGGACGAGCGCCGACGGCATCGAGGACCGGCAGGAAGCGCCGGAGCGGACGGATGTCGAGGCCGTTCGCCGCGACGAGGCCCGGACCGTGCGGCGCGCCCTCGAGGAGCTTCCCGACGGGCAGGGCCAGGTGATCGAACTGGCTTACTTCGGTGGGTTCACCCACACGCAGATCGCCGAGATGCTCGAGATGCCGGTGGGCACGGTCAAGGGCAGGATGCGGTTGGGGCTCGAGAAGCTCCGCCGGACGCTGGGGCCGCAGGTGGCGTGATGGAGACCACGGGGCACGACCGCCACGCCGACGACCTCGGCGCCTACCTGCTGGGCGCGTTGCCGGACGCCGAGGCCGCCGCGCTCGAGGGCCACCTCGTGGCCTGCGATCGGTGCCGGGAGGAGCTCGAGCACCTGCGGCCGGCGGCCGACGCGCTTCCCCACTCGGTGGAGCAATACGAGGCCCCGCCATCGCTCAAGGGCTCGCTGATGGCCGCGGTGCAAGACGCGGCGCCCGCGGAAGGGCCGGCGGCGCGTCCTCGGAGCGCGCGCCGGCGGCGCTGGCTCTCCGCCCTCGTGCCCGAGCGGCCTCTGACGGCGGCCGGCATCGCCTGCGCGGTCCTGGTTGCCGGTGCCGCCGCCGGCTTCGGGATGGACCGGCTCACGAACGGCTCACCTCGCACGCGCACGCTCACCGCGACGGTGGACAGGCGTGCGATACCGGCCGCGGCTGCGCGGCTCGAGATCCCCGCCCACGGGTACGCGACCCTCCGGGCCAGCGGGCTGCCCGTACTGCACGGCGGCCGCGTCTATGAGGTTTGGCTGGAGGCCCGCGGCGCGGTCCGGCCCGCGGGCGCGCTGTTCGCGGCCACGCGCGCGGGAGGCGCCGCCGCCGCCATTCCGGCCAGCCTCCGCGGGGTGGAGCGGGTGCTCGTGACGCGCGAGCGCGCGGGCGGCTCCGCACGTCCCACGGAGCCGCCCGTTATCAGCGTCAGGACCT
>JAFAQQ010000055.1 GCA_019246335.1 Actinomycetota bacterium
GGACGTCGTCGACTTCATCTGGTGCAAGGCGCGCGAGGAGGAGAAGGCCGCCGCCCTGCGCGACGCCGGCTTCGACATGCGCATCGACGGCGAGGGCTTCACCTCGATCCAGTACCAGAACGCGAACAACTCGGTCCGCGTGACCGACGAGTTCATGACGGCGGTCGAGAACGGTGACGAGTGGCGGCTCACCGCCCGGACCTCGGGAGAGCCGATCGGCGACCCGATCGACGCGCGCGAGCTCATGCGGCAGATCGCGCAGGCCGCGTGGCAGTGCGCCGACCCGGGCGTGCAGTACGACACGACGATCAACGACTGGCACACCTGTCCGAGCTCTGGGCGTATCAACGCTTCCAATCCCTGCTCGGAGTACATGCACGTCGACGACTCGGCATGCAACCTCGCGTCGCTCAACCTCATGAAGTTCCGCCGCGCCGACGGCACCTTCGACGTCGAGGCGTTCGAGCACGCCGTCGACGTGATGATCCTCGCGCAGGAGATCGTCGTGGGTCCGTCGAGCTATCCGACCGACGAGATCGGACGCAACGCCCGCGACTTCCGGCAGCTCGGGCTCGGCTACGCGAACCTGGGGGCGCTGCTGATGGCGAACGGACTCGCCTACGACTCGGGTGAGGGGCGCGCCAGCGCGGCGGCCATCACGGCGCTCATGACCGGGCGCGCGTACCGCAAGTCGGCGGAGGTCGCCGAGGCGATCGGACCGTACTCGCGTTACGCGAAGAACCGCGAGCCGCACCTGCGGGTCATGCGTAAGCACCGGGATGCCGCATACGAGATTGCGGACGACGCTTGCACGGACGCCGGCCTGCTCTCCGCGGCTCGTCGCTCATGGGACGAGGCGGTCGAGCTAGGCGAGCGCAACGGCTACCGAAACGCCCAGGCAACGGTGCTCGCGCCGACCGGCACGATCTCGTTCCTGATGGACTGCGACACCACCGGCATCGAGCCGGACTTCTCGCTCGTCAAGTTCAAGGAGCTCGTCGGCGGCGGCCAGATGACGATCGTGAACCGCACCGTTCCACTGGCGCTCGAGACGCTGGGCTATCCCCAGACCGAGATCGAGCAGATCGTCGCCTACGTCAACGAGCGTGGCACGATCGTCGGGGCGCCGGCCCTCCGCGAGGAGCACCTGCAGGTGTTCGACGTCGCGGTCGGTGAACGTGCGATCTCTCACATCGGTCACATCAAGATGATGGCCGCGGCGCAGCCCTTTATCTCCGGGGCGATCTCGAAGACCGTGAACATGCCCGCCGACGCGACGGTCGAGGACATCTCGGACGCGTACACCCAGGCCTGGCGGCTCGGCATCAAGGCGCTCGCGATCTACCGCGATGGCTCGAAGACTGCGCAGGCGCTGCGCACCGACGCGGGCGAGAAGAAGGAGCAGCCGGCCGGCGGGGCCGCCGACGACGTCCCGCGCCCGGTCCGGCGGCGCATGCCCAAGGAGCGCCAGTCGATCACCCACAAGTTCTCGATCGCGGGGCACGAGGGCTACATCACAGCCGGCATGTACGAGGACGGCACGGTCGGGGAGATCTTCCTGACCGACATCGGCAAGGAGGGCTCGACCCTGCGCGGGATGATGAACGCCTTCGCCACCTCGGTGTCGATCGCGCTGCAGTACGGCGTTCCGCTCGAGACGCTGGTGCGGAAGTTCAGCTACATGCGCTTCGATCCCGAGGGCGCGACCGGCAATCCCGAGATCCCCTTCGCCAAGTCGATGCCGGACTACATCATGCGTTGGCTCGCCTCGCGCTTTCTCGACGTCGATACCCAGGAGGAGCTCGGAATCATGACCCCGGAGGTGCGGGCGCGGAAGGCGGCGCAGGAGGCGCTGATGCGGGGTGACACGGCGGCGCCCGTCGTCGAGGCCGAGGGCGCCAACGGCCATGCCGGCGGCAACGGCGGAGCTGGTGGCTCACCGGCTCCGCAGGCCGGGGGTGGCGAATCGAGGCCGGCCGCCGCGGCGTTCACCGACGAGCCGCCGGTGATACCCGCGAAGCTGCAGGGGCTCGACCTCGGACCGGCTTGCGGCCAGTGCGGCGGGATGATGCAGCGGACGGGCTCGTGCTACACGTGTTCGTCCTGCGGCAACAACACCGGCTGCGGTTGAGCGGCTGCAAAGCTTCGCCTGGCGTTGTCCTCGGGGTCGGCAATGCCGAGCATTGTCCGACCCCTGCGTCCTAGCCAGCCTCGCTTTTCGCGCTCAACTGGTCGTGCCGGCTTTGTCTGGGCGTCGCTGTCACCCTCGGTTTCGGCACCCGGTTATGCCTCGCTCTTGATTTTGGGCGTCGATCCCTCGGGTGAGTGCGATCTGGCGGTCATCGGTGCCGGGATCGTCGGGCTCGCGTTGGCGCGCGAGCTCCAGAGGCGCCATCCGGATATCGATCTCCGCGTCCTCGAGAAGGAGGAAGAGGTCGGTGCACATCAGACGTCTCACAACAGCGGCGTAATCCACGCCGGCATCTATTACGCGCCGGGGTCGCTCAAGGCGCGCCTCTGTGTCGACGGTGCACGTCTGCTCTACGAGTACTGCGAGCAGCACGGCATACGGGCTGTGGCATCGGGTAAGGTGATCGTCGCCACCTCCGACCGCGAGCTTCCGGCGCTGGACGAGTTGGAGCGTCGCGCGCGGATCAACGGTGTCCCCGGACTGCGGCGCGTCGGCCCCGGCGGCCTGCGAGAGCTCGAGCCGCACTGCGCTGGCGTTGCCGCCCTTCACTCGCCGCGGACGGGGATCGTCGATTTCGCCGACGTTGCGCGATCGCTAGCGGCTGAGTTGGCGCGGGAAGGGGCCGCGATCGCGCCCGGCTGTCCGGTCACCCGCGCTCAGCCCGCGCGGCGGCGCCTGGTCCTGAGTACCCCCAAGGGCGAGGTGCGCGCGAAGCACGCCATCTTCTGCGCAGGACTTTGGGCCGACAGGCTGGCGCTGGCGTGCGGCGGCGATCCCGATCCCCGGATCGTTCCCTTCCGAGGCGCTTACCTCCGGCTTCGGCCGGACCGTCGCGACCTCGTGCGGTCACTCATCTATCCGGTCCCCGATGCGCGCCTTCCATTCCTGGGCGCGCACCTGAGCCGCGATCCGCACGGGCAGGTCCTCGTGGGCCCAACTGCCCGGCTGGTCGCCCGCCGCGACGCGTACGGCCGACACGTCCAGGTGCGGTGGCGCGATGTCGCCCAGACCGTCGCGTGGGCCGGCACGTGGCGCATGGCAGCCCGCTTCTGGCGCACCGGCATCGAGGAGATGCGCATGGCCGCGCGGCCTGCCGCCCTTGTCGAGTCGGCGTCCCGGTTCGTCCCCGAGCTCCGGCGCGAGGACACCGTACCCGGTCCCGCGGGGGTCCGGGCTCAGGCAATCGCCCGGAACGGTGCGCTCCTCGAGGACTTCACCTTCTCGGAGACAGAGCGAGCCCTCCACGTGCGCAACGCCCCGTCGCCGGCCGCCACCTCGTCGCTGGCCATCGCTCGGCTCGTGGCCGACCGCGCCGAGGCGTCGTTCGGGCTGCCGCCCCGCGTCCACTAGCTTGCGCTTACCGTGAACGTGCTCGTGACCGGCGGCGCCGGGTTCGTCGGCGCCAACCTCTCGCTCGCCCTCGCCGGGCGCGAAGCGGGTCACCGGGTGGTGGCGCTGGACAGCCTGAAGCGGCGGGGTAGCGAGCTCAACCTTCCCCGTCTGCACGACGCGGGCGTGCGCTTCGTCCACGGCGACGTCCGATTGCCTGCGGACCTCGAAGCCGCGGGCCCCGTCGACGCGATCGTCGAGTGCTCGGCGGAGCCGTCGGTGCTGGCGGGCGTCCACGGCGGGACAGAGTTCGTCGTGCACACGAACCTGGTCGGCGCGTACAACTGCCTGGAGCTCGCGCGCCGCCACGACGCGTCGCTCGTCTTCCTCTCCACGAGCCGCGTCTACCCGACCGGCCCGCTCAACGCCCTCCATTACCTGGAGGGCGAGACCCGCTTCGAGCTTGCTGACGACCAGCCGTATCCCGGCGCGTCCGCGCGCGGGATCGCCGAGGAGTTCCCCCTCGAAGGGGACCGCACGCTGTACGGCGCAACCAAGCTCGGAGCGGAGCTGCTTGTCCACGAGTACGCGGCGGCGTTCGGGGTCCGCGCCGTGATCAACCGCTGCGGCGTGATCGCCGGGCCGTGGCAGATGGGAAAGGTCGACCAGGGAGTCTTCACGCACTGGGTCGTGAGCCACCACTTCAACCGGGAGCTGGCCTACATCGGCTATGGCGGGCGGGGAAAGCAGGTCCGCGACCTGCTCCACCCGGACGACCTCGTCGACCTCGTCGACGCCCAGCTGGCCGCGCCTGGCGACTGGGCCGGCGCTACCCTTAATGTCGGCGGCGGGAAGGACTGCAGCCTCTCTCTGCGCGAGGCCACGGACATCTGTGTCGAGCTCACCGGAACCACCGTCCCCTTCCGATCCGAGCCAGAGAATCGACCGGGGGACGTCCGTATCTACCTCTCCGATTGCACGCGGCTCTACGGTCGCACCGACTGGCGTCCCCAGCGCGGGGCGAAGCGGATCATGGAAGACATCCACCGCTGGGTCACAGACAACGAGCGCGCACTGAAGACGGCCCTGGGCTGAACCGTGGGCGTGGTCGTCGTAACGGGGTCCGGCGGTTTGATCGGATCGGAGTGCGTCCGCCGCTTCGCCGAGTCCGGTCACGAGGTGATCGGCATCGAGAACGACATGCGCGCGAGCTTCTTCGGCGAAGACGCGTCGACCCGAGGGGTGTCCGAGGACCTGGCCGCTCGATACGCCGACGAGTTCCGGTGGATCGAGGCCGACATCCGTGACCGCGAATCGATCACACGGCTCTTCGGCGCAGAGCGCTCCCGCGTCGAGCTCGTGATCCATACCGCCGCGCAGCCCTCGCACGACTGGGCGGCCTCCGACCCGCACACCGACTTCGCCGTCAACGCCCTTGGAACGCTCAACCTGCTCGAGGCTGTCCGGCACAACTGCCCCGACGCGACATTCGCCTTCTGCTCGACCAACAAGGTCTACGGCGATCTGCCCAACCACCTGCCCCTGGAGGAACACGAGACACGCCTGGAGCTCCCGACCGACCATCGCTGGTGGCAGGGGATCGACACCTCGATGTCGATCGACCACTCGACCCACTCGCTCTTCGGGGTCTCGAAGGCGGCCGCCGACCTGATGGTCCAGGAGTACGGCCGCTACTTCGACATACCGACGGTCTGCTTCAGGGGCGGTTGCCTGACGGGGCCGAACCACGCGGGCACGCAGCTCCACGGATTCCTCGCGTACCTCATGAAGTGCACCGTGACCGGCGAGCCCTACACCGTGCTCGGCTATGGCGGAAAGCAGGTCCGCGACAACATTCACAGCGCTGACTTCGTGGCGGCGATCTCCGAGTTTCACCGCTCGCCTCGCGCGGCCGCGGTCTACAACATGGGCGGTGGGCGGTTCAGCAACTGCTCGATGCTCGAGGCGATCGAGATGTGCGAGCGCATCGCCGCGCGTGAGCTCGACTGGGAGCTGTCGGATGCGGCCCGCGTCGGGGACCATCGCTGGTGGGTCAGCGACGTGAGCGAGTTCGAGGCCGACTATCCCCGCTGGACCCTTCGCTATGACGTGCACGCGATCCTGGCGGAGATCTACGAGCGCAACGTCGATCGCTGGAGCGTTCGCCTGTGAAGCTCTCGGTCGTCATTCCGGCGCGCAACGAGGTCGGCACGATCCAGGAGACCGTCCTCGGCGTGACCGATGTGCTGCAGCGGGCGGGCATCGACTACGAGGTCCTCGTCATCGACGACTCGAGCACTGACGGAACGAAGCGCGCCGCGGATGAGCTTGCGCGAACGGACAACCGGATCCGCTGCCTGCAGTCGCGCTATCGAAACGGGTTTGGCTTCGCCGTGCGCGCCGGGCTGGAGCAGTTCGACGGCGACGCGGTGGCGCTCGTCATGGGCGACGGCTCGGATGACCCGGAGGACCTCATCACCTACTACCGCCTGCTCGACGAGGGCTACGACTGCGCCTTCGGGTCGCGGTTCATGCGCGGAAGCAGCGTGCGCGACTACCCGTGGGTGAAGCTCGTCCTCAACCGCGTGGCGAATGGCGTCATCCGCCTGCTCTTCAGGCACGGCTACAACGACACCACCAACGCGTTCAAGGCGTACCGCCGGGAGGTGATCGAGAACGCGCAACCCCTCTTGTCAAACCACTTCAACCTCACGGTGGAGCTGCCGCTGAAGGCGTTCGTGCGCGGTTTCAGCTACGCGGTCGTGCCGATCTCGTGGCGGAACCGGATGGTCGGCGAGTCCAAGCTCGGAATCAGAGAGATGGGCAGCCGGTACCTGTTCATCGTGCTCA
>JAFAQQ010000179.1 GCA_019246335.1 Actinomycetota bacterium
ACGGCCACGCTCCGTCTCCCGCTCCCGTTCGCGGCAAAGGGCGAGATCGACCTGAAGAAGATCGGCCCGGAGGTGGTCGTGCGCGTGGGCGGCCAGAAGCGGACGATCATCCTGCCGCCGACGCTGGCGTCGTACAGCCCCAGGTCGGCCCGGTTCGAGGACGGCGCGCTGAGCGTCCAATTCGAGAGGGGGCGCGATGGACGAGCGGACTGACTGGGTGCGCCAGCACGCCGAGCAGGGGCAGCAGAGCCCGCCCCGATTCGAGGGTTGGCACGAGGCCGGGGCCGGGTCGGGACCGCGCGCCGCGGGGGCGGCCGGCCCGCGCGTGCCGGACCTCTCCGCGCTGCTCGCGGTCCTGGACGCGCTGCGGCGCGTGGTCCCGCACGAGCTCCAGGACCAGCTGACCGCCCTCCAGCGCGAGCTGCTGCTCACGGTCCGGGCCCTGATCGACTGGTACCTCGAGCGGCTCGACAAGCCGGAGCTAGAGCCCCAGGTGGAGGACATCCCGATCGAGTAGGCGCGCGGGCGAGGGCGCAGGCCGCGGGTTTACCCTCCGCCTGTGATCGCGAGCCGCCACTACACGGTGGAGCAGGCGAACGCCGCGCTCCTCTGGGTCACGGAGCGGATCGACCGGCTCCGCGCCGCGCGCGAGGGCCTGAACGACGAGGACGCTCGCGCCGCCCTCTCCGACGCCGGGCCGTCAAACGGCGGCGGCGCGCCCGGCCGGGTCGTGTCCGAGGCGTTCCTGGAGATGCGCTCCGCGCTCGCCGAGCTCCAGGAGATGGAGGTCGTGCTGCGCGACCTGGACCGCGGGCTGGTCGACTTCCCGTCGATCCGCGGCGGCGAGGAGGTCTTCCTCTGCTGGGAGGAGGGCGAGGACGAGGTCGGGTTCTGGCACGAGCTCGAAGCGGGCTATGGCGGACGCCGCCCGCTCTGAGGGGCGGCCGCGGCCGCGGCTGAGCGTCGCCGGGACGTGGCGGCGGCTCGGCTTCGAGCAGCGGGTCGCGGCCGTGGGCGCGCTGCTGTTGATCGTCAGCACGCTCGGACCGTTCTCGTTCGTCGAGGGCGCGATCCTCCTCCTCGCCGGCGGCGTGCTCCTGCTGCTTCGCAAGCGCGCGGAGGGGCGCCGCTTTCACATCCCGTTCGGCGACGGGACGATCGTCGCGGCGGCGGGAGCATGGGCAGGCGTGCTGATCTTCGTGCGGCTGTTCGACCGCCCGCTCGGCCAGGGGTTGCTCGCGCTGGCGTGCGCCGCGCTGCTGATCCTGGCGGGGCTTCGGGAGCGTGCGAAGCGTCCGCCCGACGACGTGGCCGAGGCGGAGACGGCGCCGGTTGCCGAAGATCCGGGCGGTCCGCGCGTGACAGCGGCCGCTCCGGTCCCCGAACGGGGCCGAGAGGCGCCCGGCCCGCGGACCGAGCCCCCGGCCGAGCGGGCGCGGTACCGCGACGAGACGCTTCCGCTCTCGGCCAGGGCCGGCCGCGGCGCCGGCGAGCGGCCGGTGACCCCGGCGAAGGTGCTCCCGCCGCCGCCCACCGAGGCCGACCTCGAGGAGCCGCCGGCATACGAGGGCCCGCCGAGCGCCTGACTCGGGCGGGCGCTCGCGCTCAGACCTCGTCCGGCGAACGCGGCCCCGGCCCGACGTACTCGGCCGTGGGCCGGATCAGCCGCCCCTCGCGCTTCTGCTCGAGGATGTGCGCCGACCAGCCAGCCACCCGCGCGCACGTGAACATCGGGGTGAAGAGGTCCGGGGGCACGTGCGCGTAGTCGAGGACCACGGCGGACCAGAACTCGACGTTCGTCGCGAGGACGCGCTCGGGGTGCCGTTCGGCGAGCTCGGCCAGCGCGGCCTCCTCGAGCCGCTCGGCGACCTCGAGCCGCGGGGCGCCGATCTCGCGCGCCGTCCGGCGCAGAACGCGCGCGCGGGGGTCCTCCGCACGGTAGACGCGATGCCCGAAGCCCATCAGGCGATCGCCGCGATCCAGCACCTGCTTGACGTACGAGCTCGCGTCGCCGGTGCGTTCGACGTCCTCGAGCATGTTGAGCACGCGCGAGGGCGCGCCGCCGTGAAGGGGGCCCGACAGCGCTCCGACGGCGGCCGAGAGCGCCGCGGCCACGTCGGCGCCCGAGGAGGCCACGATCCGGGCCACGAAGGTCGAGGCGTTCATCCCGTGCTCCGCGGCGGAGATCCAGTAGGCGTCGATCGCCTTCACGTGCCGCGGGTCGGCCTCGCCGCGCCAGCGGATCAGGAACCGCTCGGGGATCGAGCCCGCCTGGTCGATCTCCTCCTGCGGGACCGGCGGCTGGCCGTCCCCGCGCGCGGACTGCGCCACGAACGAGAGCGCCATGACCGACGCGAGCGCCAGGTTGTCGCGGGCCTCGGCGTCGTCGATGTCGAGCAGCTGGCGGAAGCCCCAGTGAGGCGCGAGCTGCGCGAGCGCGGCCTGGACGTCAACGCGCGTGTCGCCCGTGCGCATCGGGAGCGGGTAGGGGACGGCCGGCGGCATGCCGGGCTCGAACGCGCCGTCGACGAGCAGGCCCCACACCTTCTCGAACGGAACCTTCCCCACGAGGTCCTCGATGTCCACGCCGCGGTAGCGGAGCGCGCTGCCCTCCTTGTCCGGCTCCGCGATCTCGGTCCTGAACGCGACGACTCCCTCGAGCCCCGACGGGACCTCAATGACGTCCGGCAAGCGCGCCTCCTGTGGACGGGGGACCAGCGGCTCAGAATATCCGCGACCCGCACGCGCGGTCGCCTCTCGTCCCGTCCCTATAGCCTCCGGGTGCGTGCCGATCCTGGGCGAGGACGTCGAGCGCTACCTCAAGGACCTCCGGCCGCACCGGGGGCCGGTGATGGCGGAGATGGAGGCGATCGCCGAGTGCGACGGAGTGCCCATCGTCCACTGGGAGACCGGGCGCCTGCTGGCGGCGATCTGCCGCGCCATGGACCCGGTCGTGCTCGAGGTCGGGACCGCGATCGGCTACTCGACGCTCCACATGGCCGAGCAGGTGCGGCGCGGCCGGGTGGTCACGCTCGAGCGCGACGCCGCTCGGGCGGCGCAGGCGCGCGACTACCTCGCGCGCGCCGGGGTGGCGGATCGCGTGGAGATCGTCGAGGGTGACGCGCGGGAGACGATCCCGGCGGTCGAGGGCCCGTTCGACCTCCTCTTCGTCGACGCGACGAAGACGGAGTACCGCGAGTACGTAGAGCTCGCCCGGCCGAAGCTGCGGGATCGCGCGCTGCTGGTTGTCGACAACCTGCTCATGGGGGGCGACGTGGCGGCTCCGCCGGGCACGTCCACGAGGTGGCCGGACGACAGCCTGGATTCGGCGCGGGCCCTCAACTCGGAGCTCATCGCCGGCCGCGGCTGGCTCGGATGCGTGCTGCCGGTGGGCGACGGGGTCGGCGTCGCCGCCCTGCTCTAGCGGCGCCTCGGTCTGAGCGGTAACGACCGCCCTACGCGCCTCGAGGGAAGGTCATCCCGGCGAGCTCAGTACCGCAGGTGCTGGAGGACCGGCAGCAGCACGGTCGCAAGGAAGATCAGCAGCACGCCGACCGCCACCATCAGCCGGACCTTCAGGATGTGCCCGAACACGCCGAGCAGGAAGCCGACCGCGAACAGCGCGATGTAGGGCGCCGGATCGGTCCGGTAGCGCTCGTCGGGATTGCTCGGCAGCTGGGCCAGGACGAGCGCGAGCCGAGCCAGCATGCCGAAAGTATCCTTCAGCGGGTGCCGGATCCCGCCGAGAGCGTCGAGGCCATGCGGGACGGCCTCGAGGCCGTCGGGTACCTCGCGGCCGAGTCCACGGCGCTCGTCTCCTTCCTCGCGGCGAAGCTCGGGAAGCCGGTCCTGGTCGAGGGCCCGGCAGGTGTCGGGAAGACTGAGCTGGCAAAGGCCCTGGCGCGTGCCACGAGCCGGAAGCTGATCCGCCTGCAGTGCTACGAGGGCCTCGACGAGGCGAAGGCGCTCTACGAGTGGAACTACCGCAAGCAATTGCTCCGCATCCAGGCGGGCGCCGGCGCCGGTGAGACCGGCGACGAGGGCTGGTCCGGAGTCCACGACGACATCTTCGCCCAGGAGTTCCTGCTCGAGCGCCCCCTGATGCAGGCAATCGCGAGCCCCGAGCCCGTGGTGCTGCTGATCGACGAGATCGACAAGACCGACCAGGAGTTCGAGGCGATGCTGCTCGAGGTGCTGTCGGACTTCCAGATCTCGATCCCCGAGCTGGGTGTGATGGAGGCGAGGAGCCGCCCGCTGGTGCTCCTCACCTCGAACAATTCACGCGAGCTCACCGAGGCTCTCAAGCGGCGCTGCCTCTACCTCTGGCTGGACTACCCCGAGGTCGAGCGCGAGCTGGAGATCGTCCGTCTGCACGCGCCCGAGCTTGCGGAGACGGTCGCGCGCAAGCTCGTGGAGGTGGTACACATGGTCCGCGGGCTCGACCTGAAGAAGCCGCCCTCGATCGCGGAGTCGATCGACTGGGCCCGCGCGCTGCTCATGCTCGGCGCCGACGACATCGACAGCTCGGTCTTCCAGCGCACCATGAGCATCATCGTGAAGCACCGCACCGACCTCGACGTGGTTGCGGAGCGGGTCGGGGTGAAGCTCGACGATGGCGTCCTCGGACGGCTCGGCACGACCGGCTGACGGCCGTCGGGCTGGGGGCGGCCGAACGCCTGCACCCTCGGGCGGCAGGCCGCGAGCGGCCGGCCGGGCGCTGTACGGAGGGCTCCCCGAGCCGGGCCCGCCCGGCTTCGCGCCGCGCGTCCTGGAGCTAGCCGACGAGCTGCGGCGCGAGGGGCTGGCGATCGGGACCTCGGAGCTCCTCGACGCCTTCCAGGCGTTGCGCGAGCTCTCCTGGACCAGCGAGGAGGGCTTCCGGGAGGCCCTTGCCGCCACGCTCGCGAAGTCGCAGGAGGACCGCCGGGTCTTCGAGCTCGTCTTCGACCGGTTCTTCTTCCGCGCGGTCGAGCGGGAGGCGGTGGAGCGCGGCCTGAGAGAGGAGCGCTTCGGCGGGGATGGCGACCGCCTGCCGTTCGACCTCGACGACCTGCGCGAGCGCATCCGTGAGGCGGTTCGCGGGGGGTCGGACGGCGAGATGAGGGACATGGCGCGGCTCGCGATCGCCGCCTTCGGGCGCCAGGGCGAGGGGTCGGGCGTGATCGGCGTGGACGTCCAGCGGATCCGCCGCTCGCTCGATCTGCGCGGCGAAGCCGGCGGGCGTGAGCTGCCCGACCCGGACGCGGTCCCCCAGGACCGGCTCCGCGAGTTCGAGCGCCACCTCCGGAGGGAGCTCGAGCGCGCCCTGATCGAACGCACCCAGTCGCTCCCGCCCGCCAAGCCGCTGCGCGAGTTCGATCGCGCCCTGCCCAGCGGGCCGCTGCAGGACCTGGCGGCCGTGCACCGGGTGGTCGCACAGCTAAAGCGGCGCCTGGCCACTCGCAGCCATGCGGTGGGCGGGCGCCGTCGATCCGCCGCGGTCGACGTGCGGCGGACGATGCGCGCCTCGCTCGAGACGGGCGGCGTCCCGATGCGACTGCGCTACCGCCCACGCCGCCCGCGGCGCCCCGAGCTCTACGTGCTCTGCGACGTCTCGACGAGCGTCACCAGCGCTTCGGTGTTCTTCCTGAGCGTCCTGCACGCCCTCCACGACTCGTTTCGAAAGCTCCGCTCGTTCGTCTTCGTCGAGCGGATCTCGGAGGTGACGGACGTCTTCGAGCGCGAGCGCTCATTCGCCGCGATCTCCCGCGCGATCGCGACGGACGCGGGGGTGGCGGACGTCTCGGGCTACACCGACTACGGACGGGTCTGGCTCGAGTTCCTCACCGAGGTCATGGACGACCTCGATCCGCGCTCCAGCGTGATCGTGCTGGGCGACGCCCGCACCAACGGCCGCGAGCCCCACGCTCAGGCCTTCGCGCGGATCTCGGAGCGCGCCGGCCGGACGCTCTGGCTCAACCCCGAGCCGCGCCTCTACTGGAACTACGGCGACTCGGTCATCTCCGCCTACGAGCCGTACTGCGACGGGGTCTTCGAGTGCTGGACCACGAAGCAGCTCGAGGTGTTCGTGAACGCTCTCGCCGGCGGTCGCGCAGCGCCTCCGGTGGTCACCCGCTGACCGACCCGGCCGTCGCCAGCACCTCCGCAGCGGCGCGCTCGCCGGAGCGCACCGCGCCGTCCATGTACCCGGTCCATCGCGTGGCCGTCTCGGTGCCCGCCCAGTGGACCAGCCCGTGCGGCTTACGCAGCGCCGGCCCGACGCGGGCCATCGTGCCAGGCGGCATGTAGGCCACGGGGCCGCCGCCGCTCCACGGCTCGGATGGCCAGTCCTGGATCACCCATTCGTCGGGGCGGCGCGCGCGCTCGCCGAAGAGACGGGCGAACCCCTCGATCACGGCGGCTCCGCGCTCGGCCTCCGGCCGCGCGCTCAGCGCCCTGGCCTCGCCTCCGCCCACGAAACCGAGCAGGACGCCTGGCGAACCGGACGGCGGCGAGGTGTCGAACGTGATCGTCGCCGGCCCGCGGTCGCTCAGCGCCTCTCCGGTGAGCCCGTCCTCGCGCCAGAACGGCTCCGGGTACACCGCGAAGCACTTCATCAGCGCCCCCATGCGCATCAGGCGGCAGAGCTCGGCCCGGGGCGGCGGGGGCGGCGGCTCGAACTCGATCTGCGCTGCGAGCGGCGGCGGCACTGCGACGATCACCCGCCGGACGATCAAGTCGCGCCGCGGCGTGCGGACCCGGGCCGTGTGCTCGGCCTGCTCGATCCGTACGACCGCCGACTCGAGCCGGACCCGGTCCCCGAGCTCGGCCGCCACCCGCCTCGCGACGAGGTGCGGGCCCCCGACGAACCTCGACTCCTGCGCGCCGCCTGGCGTGTCGAGGAGGCGGTTGAGCCCTCCCGCGGCGCGCACGTACGCACCCGTGTACAGGAAGGAGAGCTCGTCGGGCTCGGCCCCCCACAGCGTCTTGCAGGGCACCGCGAGCAGGCCGCGCACCTGCTTCGTGCGCACGTGCCGCTCGATCCAGTCCGAGAACGTCTGGCCGTCGAGCTCCTCGGCCCGCCGCGTCCGCCAGGGCTCCTCGCGCTCGACGCGGCGCGCCAGCCGGTCGAGCCGGAACATGGTCTGGCCGGCGTCGAGCAGCGCCAGCGGGCGCAGCCGCGGGATCGTGCCGCGGTAGCGGATGTAGCGCCCGCCGGACTCGAGCAGGTTGCGCCCGCCGGTATGCGTTTGGAAGGTCTCCACACCGACGGCCTCGGTCAGTGCCAGCATTCGATCCTGCCCCGGACCCACGAAGCCGGCCCCGAGCTCCATCACGGCTCCGTCGCCGATCGGCCTGTCGAAGACCCGGCCGCCCACGCGATCGCGCGCGTCGAGCAACAGCGGCTCGAGCCCGCCCGCCGCCAGCTCGCGCGCGGCGGCGAGCCCCGCGAAGCCGGCTCCCACGACGGCCACGTCAGCGTCGAGCCTCGCAGCCTCCATGGGGGGATAACATCACGTAGGACAACAGGGGGGCTCGCGGGCAGGCGGGCTGAGATAGCGCCCTCGACACGGTCGCCCGGCGCTGACCCTTCGAACCTGTGGGGTAATGCCCGCGGAGGGAGCGATGACGAGCAGCCTCGAGGCTCCCGCGAAGGAGCCTCTTTCTTCGAGCAAGGCCACGATCGTGCTGGAGGGTGTGGCTCGCCGGTATCCGGCGCGACGGCGAAGGGACGAGCCCGTGGCCGCTCTCGAAGGCGTCGACCTCGAGGTTCGCGAGCGCGAGGTCCTCGCCCTGGTCGGGCCATCCGGTTGCGGCAAGTCGACGCTGCTCGAGGTCGTGGCCGGGCTCCAGGATGCCGACGAAGGGGTCGTCTCGGCCCTCGGGGCCGCGGACGCCCAGGGCCGGCGGCGCGTATGCGCGTACATGCCTCAGCGCGACCTCCTGCTGCCATGGCGAGACGCGCTCGGGAACGCCGCGCTGGCCCTCGAATGCAGGGGTGTGCCGCGCGCCCAGGCCTGCCGGCGCGCGGCACCGCTTTTCGAGCGCTTCGGGCTCGCGCGCTTCGAGCGCGCGCGCCCGGCTGAGCTCTCCGGGGGCATGCGCCAGCGCGTGGCCTTCTTGCGGACGCTGCTCGCCGGCCGTCCGGTCCTCCTCCTCGACGAGCCGTTCGCGGCGCTCGACGCGATCACCCGCGCGGAGATGCAGGAGTGGCTCGCGGGCGCGCTGGCGGACGAGCCGCGCACGGCCGTCATCGTCACCCACGACGTGCGGGAGGCGCTGATCCTCGCCGACCGGGTGGCGGTGCTCTCGGCGCGCCCGGGCCGCGTGGTCGCGGAGCTCGACGTGCCCGAGGCACGGCCGCGCCGGCGGCGCGAGGTGGCGGCCGATCCCGTCTTCGCCGCGCTCGAGCAGCGCGCCATGGAGGCGCTCGGATGCTGAGGCGCAGGTACCTCCTGAGCGGCTTGCTGCTCCTCGCGATCCTCGGGATCTGGCAGGCCGTCGCGAGCCTGCCGGGCGTCGACCACCTGACGCTCGCCTCCCCCGGGGAGACGTGGCGGGCGCTGAGAGACGACTCTCACCTGCTCTTCTCGAACGCCGCCACGACGCTGCTCGAGGTCGTGCTCGGGCTCGCGATCGCCGTGGGTCTCGGCGCCGCCGCCGCCATCGGGATGCACCTGTTCCGGCCGCTCCGGGACGCCGCCTACCCCCTCCTGATCGGCTCGCAGGCGATCCCGGTGGTGGTCGTCGCGCCCCTGTTCGTCCTTGCCTTCGACTACGGAATCGGCCCGAAGCTCGCGATCGTGGCGCTGATCTGCTTCTTTCCCGTGACCGTGAACCTGATCGACGGCCTGCGGTCGGTCGAGCCCGAGCTCGTGAAGCTCATGCGGAGCTTCGGCGCGTCCCGGCTCGCAATCCTGCGGAAGGTCGAGCTTCCCTCGGCGCTGCCCTACCTCTTCAGCGGGCTGCGGGTGGCGGCGACCGTGTCGGTCATCGGCGCGGTGTTCGGCGAGTGGGCGGGCGCGGACCGGGGCCTCGGCCGCCTCGTGCTGCTCGGCATCAACCAGCTGCAGACCCCGCGCGTCTACGCCGGGGTCGTCATCCTGATGGCGATGGCACTCCTCCTGTTCGCGGCGGCATCGCTCCTGCAGCGGATCGCGGCTCCCTGGAGCCGCGCGGAGCTCCCAGCGTGAGGCGGCTCGCGGTGGCCCTGCTCTGCTGCGGCGCGGCGGCGCTCGCCGCGGGCTGCGGCGAGCGCAAGGAGCGGGTCGCCCCGGGCCACCCCCAGCAGGTCCAGCTGATGCTCGACTTCTTCCCGAACGCGGACCACGCCGGCATCTACGCGGCTCAGGCGAACGGCCGCTTCCGCCAGGTCGGCCTCAACGTCAAGATCCGGACCCCGAGCGATCCGGCCGCCCCGCTTCGTCAGGCGGCCGCGGGCCGCACGACGCTCGCCATCTCGTACGAGCCGGAGGTGCTCCGCGCGCGCGACCGCGGGCTGAAGGTGGTCTCGGTGGGGGCCCTCGTCCAGAAGCCGCTGACGTCGATCATCTCCCTCCCGCCTGCTCGCATCGGGCGTCCGGCGGACCTCGCCGGGAAGCGGGTGGGCACCGCCGGCATCGACTACCAGCACGCCTTCCTGCAGGCGATCCTCAAGCAGGCGGGGGCCGACCCCGGCTCGGTGAAGGAGCAGAACGTGGGATTCAACCTCGTCCCCGCGCTCCTCAGCGGGAAGGTCGACGCGATCCTCGGCGGCTACTTCAACTACGAGGGCGTGGACCTGCGGCAGCGCAAGAAGCACCCCCGGATCATCCCCGTCAACCGTGCCGGGGTTCCGACCTACGACGAGCTCGTCTTCGTCACGAGCGAGGAGGGCGCCAAACGCAACGCGGGCGTCATCCGCAGCTTCCTCGCGGCCGTGGCGCGCGGAACGCGGGACCTCGCCCGTCACCCGCGCAACCTGAGCGCGCTCCTGCGCGACAACCCGGACCTCGACGCGAAGCTCCAGCGCGCATCGGTCAAGGTACTGCTGCAGCAGCACCTGTTCGACCCCCCGAAGGGACGGCCCTTCGGCTATCAGGACCCGAACGACTGGAACGCGTTCGCCGCGTTCATGCAGAGAGCGGGGCTGATCTCCGCGTCCACCGCGCGCGGCGCCTTCACCAACGCGCTGCTGCCGGGACAGGGCCCCTGACAGCGGCGGCGCCGGCGGCAAGCAGGCCCCGGCCATGCAGCATGTACAGGCCGGCCAGCGCGGCGTGGGGCTCGTAGCTGCAGAAGAACTCCCGAACCTCCTCGACGGTTGCGCGGCGACCCAGGTGCGCGACGCGGCCCACGAGCTTGAGGTAGGCGAGGTCGCCCGCCGGCAGCTGGTCGTCACGGCCCTGGCCGTGGAACGCGAGCTTCTCGAGCGTCCAGGGGCCGATCCCGTCGATCGCGCGCAACCGGCGCCAGGCGGCCTCATGCTCGCGGAGGTCGACGCGGCCGGCGGCGATCTCACGGCTCGCGCGGATCAACGCCCGCGAGCGGCCCGCGGAGAGGTCGCACGCCTGAAGCTCCGGCTGAGAGCGCCCGGCCAGCGCACGCGCCGCGGGCGCGTCTCGGAGGCCACCGCAAGGGCTTCGGCGGCCGAAGCGCCAGGTCAGCGTCCGCTGGATCCGCCACGCGTGCTCGGCCTCGATCAGCTGCTCCGTGATCGCCCACGCGAGCGCCTCGAACGGCTCCGGCCGGCGCTGCGGCCGCACCCACGGCTTCCGCCGGATCACGCGGCCGATCAGCGGGTCTCTGCGGAACCGCCGCTGGAACGGAGCGAGGTCGTGGTCGACGCCGAGCGCGAACCGCATCCGTTCGACGGCCCAGGCGGACGCCTCACGGGTGGGTCCCTCGGCCCGGAATCGGACGGCCGCCGCGGTGGGCCACACGGCGACGGTCACCGGCTCGCCGGCGTGGTGCAAGACGCGGACGAGCGACCGCCCCCTCCGGCGCAGGATCCCGTCACGCCCCGCCGGCGGCAGGCGGTACGGGCCGGGCGGGCGGACGTCGACCTCGACGACCGCGCTCAAGGAATCAGCGCTTGACGACGTGGACGTCGACCAGGAACGACCGCGAGGCCGCGATCTCAAGTGCGCGCTCGGCCGGGTTCTGACGGCGGCGGCGACGCAGGACCAGGCCGCGCCGGGGGCGGGCGCGAAGGGCGCGCACGATGACCAGGGTCACGAGCCCGGCGAGGAAGCCGCCCGCCGCGGCCACCGCCGGCGCGGCAAGCGCCGTCTCGGCGGCGGGCTCAATCGGCCGCGCCTCGGAGGCCAGGACGGGCAGGTTTCGACCGGCGTCGGCGGCCGGGTCGTCCTCGGGCGGCGCGGTCCGATCCTCGTCCATGGGCTGGGCGAGTGTAGCCCTGGGCTCGGCGTCCGGCGCCGGGCGCCGTCGGATCGTTGCCTGCACGGGCACCCCGGCTCAGAGCAACCGCTCGTACACCCGGTACCGCTTGACGATCCTCCCCCCCATCCCCTCCATCGCGCGATTCATCGCGGTGTTGGTCTCCAGGATCCAGCCCATCTCGCCGCCCGACTGCGGCTTGTGGGTGGCGACCCGGAAGTGCTCCGCCCACATCGCGGCGGCCACCCCGGTGTGCTGGTACTCCGGCTTGACGCCGAGGAACCCCACCCGGAGCCGGTCGATCTTGCGGCGGCCGGTGAGGAACTTGAGCCATCCAAGCGGCAGGAGCCGGCCGTTCATGCGCTTCAGCACCTGGTTGACGTCGGGAATGCTGAGGGCGATCCCGACCGTCTCTCCGTCGGCGGTCTCGCAGGCCATCATCCAGTCCTCGTCGAGGATCGGCTTCATCTCCTTCGCCGTGTGCTCCATCTCCTCGCGGCGGATGGGGACGAAGCCCCAGTTCTTCGACCACGCGATGTTGTAGATCTCGAGAAAGCGGTCGAGCTCGGCCTGGAGATCCTTCTTGCGCATGTGACGGAGGCGGATGCCATGCTCGGGCTCGAGCTTCTCGTCGAGCTCCCAGATGACTGGCAGCACCGAGTCACGGTCCTCCACCTCGAGGTTCCACATGAAGAGGTCCATGGCCTTGGTCAGGCCTGCGCCCTCGACGAGCCCCTGGTAGTAGGTCGGGTGGTACGGCTGCTTGATCATCGGGGGAAGGTCGTGTCCCTCGACGACGACCCCCGACTCGTCGTTCATCGTGAAGTCCATGGGCCCAACCATGCGGTCGCGGCCCCGGTCGCGGAGCCACCCGCTCGCCGCGTCGAGCAGGGCGCCGGCGACCTCCGGGTCGTCATCGGACTCGAAGAACCCGAACATGCCCCACCCGTTCTGGTGGAAGTCGTTGAAGTCGTGGTCGATCTGGGCGGTGACGCGGCCGACGGGGTCGCCGTCGCGCAGCGCCAGGAAGTACTCGGCCTCGCCGTGCGTGAAGAACGGGTTCTTCCTGCGGTCCAGGAACCGCTTGCGCTCGTAGACGAGCGGGGGCACCCAGAGCGGGTGGTTACGATAGATCCGCCACGGAAGGCGGATGAACCGCATCAGGTCGCGGCTTGAGCTGACTGGGTGGATCTCGAGCGGCACGTCGCGGCAGAACCTACTCCGGATGGCCCAGACCGTCACCGATCTGTTCGAAAAGGCGCGCTCGCACGAGCGCGTCGAGATCCTACGGGCCGCGCGCGAGCAGGGTGTGATCCCGTACTACCGCGTCCTCGAGGGCGAGGCGGGACCGGTCGTGCGCATGGAGGGCGCCGACAGGGTCATGCTCGGTTCGAACAACTACCTCGGGCTCACGCGCGACCCCCGGGTGAAGCGCGCGGCCATGGACGCCATGGAGCGGTACGGCACGGCGCTGACCGGCTCGCGATTCCTGAACGGGACCATCCCGCTGCACGTCGAGCTCGAGCGGGAGATCGCCGACTGGATGGGCACCGAGGATGCGCTCGTGTTCACCACCGGCTACCAGGCCAACCTGGGGGCGATCGGCACCCTGCTCGGGCCCACCGACACGGTGATCTGCGACTCCGGTGACCACGCCTCGATCATGGACGGCGTGGCGATGTCGCACGCCAAGGTGCGGCCATTCCGCCACAACCGGCTCGACAAGCTCGCCACCATGCTCGAGCGCGCCGAGAGCGACGGCGGCGGCGTGCTGGTCGTCGTCGACGGGGTCTTCTCCATGGAGGGCGACGTGTGCGACGTGCCCGCCGTGGCGTCGCTGGCGCGCCAGCACGGTGCGCGGCTGATGGTCGACGAGGCGCACGGGGTCGGCGTGCTCGGCGCGCGCGGCGCCGGCGCGTGCGAGGCGCTGGGCGCCGAGGCGGAGGTCGATCTGCGGATGGGGACGTTCTCGAAGTCGCTGGCCAGCTGCGGGGGGTTCATCGCGGGGGCCGCGGACGTCATCGACTTCCTGCGGACCCAGTCCCGGACCTACATGTTCACCGCCGCGTCGGTCCCGGCGGCTCTGGGCGCCGCGCTGGAGGCCGTTCGGATCTGCCGCTCGGCGGAGGGGCCGGAGCTGTTGGATCGGCTTCGTGCGAACGCGCTCTACCTGGAGCGGGGATTGTCCGACCTCGGTTTCCGGGTGATCGAGACGGGCACCGTCGGGGCCGACGGCGATGCCGTCGTGACGCCGGTGGTGCCCGTCCTGATCGGGGACGACTGGCAGGCGGCGCTGGTCTGGAAGGCGCTGTGGGACGCAGGGGTCTACGTGAACGTGGCGCTCTACCCGGCGGTGGAGCGCGGTGGCGCGTTGCTGCGGACGAGCGTGATGGCCACGCACGACCGCGACCATCTGGATCGGGCGCTCGAGGCGTTCGACGGGGTGCGTGGACTGGCCGAGGCCGCGGCTGGGTAGCGCTCCCCCTGGTCGCCCGCGGGCCTCGTCCCGCCACCGGCTCACACCCCGGAACTATGCGCTAAGCCCGAGTCTTTGAGAAGAGGGCGCCCTAAGCCACCTGCTGCACCTTGAACAGGTTGGTCCCCCCGGCGACGCCGGCGGGCAGGCCGGCCGTGATTCCGATCTTGTCCCCGCTCGAGCAGAGGCCCGCCTCGACGGCCGCGTGCTCGCACGCCGCCAGGAGCTCGGTCGTGTCGTGGGGCTCGTCCATGCGCAGCGCGCACACGCCCCAGTAGATGGAGCAGCGCCGAACCACCTCGATGCGGGGGGACAGCGCCAGCGTCGGAACCTGAGGGCGGTGAGAGGAGATCAACCGCGCGGTCTTGCCCGTCTGCGTCGGGCAGACCAGGACCTTGAGCCCGAGCTGGTAGACGGCCCCGACGGCGCCGAACGCGATCGACGCTGGGTCGTCACCCCCGCGCAGCCCGCGCTCGGTCAGCAGGCGCCAGTACGGCAGCTCGTCCTCGGTTGCCCGCGCAATCGCCGCCATCATCTCGACGGCGCCCGGGGGGTCGCGGCCGATCGCGGTCTCCTGCGAGAGCATCACGGCGTCGGTCCCGTCGAAGATCGCGTTCGCGACGTCCGCCACCTCGGCGCGCGTCGGCCGCGTGGAGCTGACCATCGACTCGAGCATCTGCGTCGCGGTGATGCACGGCTTCGCCTTCTGGCCCGCCACGTGCAGCAGGCGCTTCTGGACCAGGGGCACCTGCTCGATCGGCAGCTCGATCCCCAGGTCGCCCCGGGCGACCATGATCCCGTCCGCGGCCTCCACGACCTCCTCCGCGTTCGCGGCCGCCTGCGGCTTCTCGATCTTCGCTATCACCGGGATGTCGCTGCCGTGCGCCGCCAGGCGCTCCCGCACCGGGCGGAGGTCGTCGCCGCGGCGGATGAACGACAGCGCCATCAGGTCCACTCCCATCTCGACGCCGGCGTCGATCATCCGGAGGTCCTCGTCGCTCACGGCGGGGAGGGACATCGTGACGTTCGGGAGGTTCAGCCCCTGACGCGACGCCACGGCCCCGCCGACCTCGACCTCCACCTCGACGTCGGGATTTCGGACCTGGCGCACCCGTAGCCGGATCGCCCCGTCGGCCAGGTAGACCACGTCCCCGTCGCCCACGAGCTCGGCAAACCCCGGCCAGGCGACGGGCAGGCGGGTGGCGTCACCCTCGACCTGTTCCGGCGTGAGCACGAGATGCGAGCCCGTCTCGAGCAGCGTCAGCTCCCCGGCCACCGGGCCGAGCCTCAGCTTCGGGCCCGGTATGTCCTGAAGGACCGCCACCTCCCTACCGGCGGCCTCCGCCGCGGCCCGGACCCGCCGGACCGTCTCGGCGTGCTCGTCGGCCGAGCCGTGCGCGAAGTTCAGCCGCGCCACGTCCATCCCCGCGCCGACCATGCGCTCGAGCACGTCCGGGTCGCGGGAGGCCGGTCCGATCGTCGCGACGATCTTGGTGGACCGCATCCGCGGAGGTATACACCGCGCCGGGGACTGCTCCCGGGCGCGTCTGCGGTCGCGGCGCGGCGCCTCGCGAGGCGCCGCGAGATTGTCCATTTCTGGACAAACGCGGCGAGCGACGAAAAGGCCGCTCTTAGCGAGGCGCCCCCGTTTCCGGGCATTGACCATCGGGGATGACTCCGCTTAGGTTTTCGAGCGTCGCACCACGAGCCGTCAGCGAGTGACAGGCGGAGGAGACTCAGTCGATCAGCCGCTGGCTTACGGGTCGTCGGACGGGCACCTGGGACACGACCACTGATCTGGGGAGGATCGAATGGGCGAACGAGCCATGTCGAGTGCTGCGCCGCAACACCTGCTGGCGCTTCAGCATGCGAACCGCGTGCGACTGGCCCGAGCGGAGCTGAAGCGCAAGGTCGCGGCCGACGAGATCTCGGCGGCTGAGGTCATCCTGAACTGCCCATGGGAGTCCGCCAGCATGGAGATCAGCGACCTCCTGATGAGCCAACGCCGGTGGGGGCGCGCCCGCTGCCGCCGCCTGCTCGTCTCCCTCGGTCTCGCTGAGAACAAGCAGATCGGCACCCTGACGGTCCGCCAGCGCCGCGCGCTGGTCGCAGTGCTCACGGCGAAGGCTGCGCCTCGCATCCTGCCTGACGAGGCGCTAGTTACCGCCTGACGGACGATCCGGCCGCGGCGGACCCCTCGCCGCCGCGGTCGGCCGTCCGCCCAAGGGGGGCCGGCGCCCTGCGCCCGTCCCGCCCGCGGCACGGGCGGCTTACCCCCCTCCGCCCAAGCCCCTGACGGTTCGTTGGTGAATCGACCGTGCCACAGCACGGTGAATCCACCAACGAATGCATCTACGACACGAACCGGCTCCCGAGCTGCTCGGCGGGCTCGTCCACGGTGAAGCCCGGCTCGCGCGTGGCCAGCTCGATTATGTGCCCGTCGGGGTCCCGCAGGTAGACCGACCTGGAGTAGGTGCGGTCGAGCGCCTCGGTGCATCCGATCCCGCGCGACTGCAGATAGCTACGCCAGCCCTCGAGCTCCTCGGTGGACTCCACGAGCAAGGCGAAGTGGTGCGTCGAGCCGCGACCCACGGCCCCGATCTCCATCTGCGGATACTCCATGCACGTGATCACGGTGCCCGGCGCGCCCGTCGCGTCGCCGAAGTAGAAGTGGCGCGCGCTGCGGTCGTCAGCGTTCACCGTCTGCTTCACGAGACGCAACCCCAGGACGTCCCGGTAGAACGCAACCGATCTGTCCAGGTTGGCGCAGATCACCGTGACGTGGTGGATGCCGCGGATCTGGAGCCGTCGCGGCTCGGACGGGCTCGGCTCCGCGGTCACGTACCGGAGAGTACGGGGATCGGCGCGGAGCCGGACAGGAAGAAGAACCACACCCCGAAGGCGACGATGGCGAGCGTGGCGCTGACGACCATGACCCCCTCGAGCGTCACATCGCCGTAGGCCTCGAGCCCGCGCGCTGCGCGCAGCTCGGAATGCTTGCGGTTGAGCCAGCCGAGCAGCGGCACGAGGATCACGATGCCGAGGACGAGCGCGCCCACCATCGCGAGCAGCGCCGCCCCGAGCGACTGCGTGGCCCCCTGCACCCGCGAGCCCAGGTACAGGCAGCCGAGCGGGAGCCCGACCCACAGGACGAGGCTCCCGACGAACATCATCGCGAGGAACAGCAGCGTGCTCGACCCGGCCCGCAGGAGCCTCCGCACGGAACCGCCTACCTGAAGCTGAGCCCGCCGGAGCGTCGCTTGAAGACCTGGCGCAGCAGCCAGAAGGCGACGAGGAAGACCACGCCCGCGACCGGGATGAGGATCGCGCGCGCGAGCGTGCCGCCGCCCGTGGCGAAGTACGTGATCGTTCCGGCGACGCAGGCGGCGAAGAAGGCCAGCAGCGAGGTGTGCGAGCGAAACCCGCCAAAGTGCTCGCGGATCACGAGCTCGAGGCCGGCGAGCGAGCCCAGGACGAGCGCGGCCATGAACATGATGGGCTCGCGCGTGCCTCCGACGATCAGGCCGGCCACGAAGAGTCCGAGCGCGAGCAGGACGACCAGCTCGACGAGCGGGAACTTTCCCCAGGGAGCGGGCGGCCGCTCGTCGATGCTCCGGCGCCGGCGCGGGCGCTCGCCGCTGGCCGCTGCGGGGCGGCCCTCGAGCGGCGCGCCGCGTGCGGCTGCTCGCGTGCGCCGCTGCCGGGCGGCGTCGCGCTCCGCGCGGGACGTGCCGGCGGGCGAGACCGGGCCGCTGCCGCCCGCGGAGACGGCCCCGCGCTTGCGGCTGCGCTTACCCATCGCCTGCGGGGCGCCTCACGTGGTTCGGACGGTCAGGGGTCGCGGAGCGGGCCCGCGCCCCCTGGATAACGGACAGCCGGAGGAGATCCGGACCCGCCACCAGTTCATCAGCATTCCGAGCAGGCCGAACCGCGGGCGCACGTGCCACGACTTGCAGCCGCGCTCGCCGATGTCCTCGTTGCGGATGACGACCCACTTGTGCTCCTCCGGGGCGAGCAGCATCTCCTCGATGCGGCAGCGGTTCAGCTCCTCGACGTAGGTGCGGTCCCCGAGGATCCGCCGGTTGTGCGACAGGCGGTTGGCGAGCTCGTCGCGCAGCTCCTCGAGCTCGACCAGCGAGAGCACCCGCGGGCCGCCGCGGGAGCTAACGTGCCAGTCGAATCCGGTGCGGGGATAGGCGCTGCAGAACAGGGCGCCGAGCTCGGTCTCCAGATGGGCGATCTGCTCGCGGAGCGAACGCCTTGCCGCAGCCTCGTCGGGCCGGACGGGAACGCGCGGGGCCCTCACGGGTGTGCCCGAGTAGCGCCGCTCCATCACCTCCGCCATCGGTCCCTCCTCGCGATTCGCTGAGCCTCGATGGTACCACCGGATCGGTGCCGCGGCGTCCCTTTTTCGGCGGTCGTCAGACCTCTCCGAGGAGCGTCTCGCGGGCGATCCAGAGCGCCTCCTCGACACTCACGTCGGGCACGCCCTTGACCTGCACCGAAGCGAGCCGGATCCGCTCCGTGCGTGCGTGCACGCCGCGGCCCTCGGCGGTGTCGAGGAACAGCACGGCCACCGCCCTGTCCGCGTCCGCCACCACGACCTGGCGGGAGGAGAGCGGTCGCCCGCTCCCGCCGAGGCGCTCGTCGTCGCCCGCGAGCCGCAGGCCCAGCGGTCCGTCGAGGCGGTCCTCGTCGAACGCCAGGATCGGGACGTGCGTCTCGACGGTCGCGATCAGCAGCGCGTCGTCAAGGATGTTCCTGCTCGGGAACCCGCCGGCCCGCATGCGCTCGAGCGCGATCGCCTCCACCGGCGTCCGGTTGTCGTCCGGGTCGATCCCCACCTGGCGGAAGAACACGCGGTATGCCCACGGCACCGCCTGCTGGCGCAGCGTCACGGCCTTGCCGCCGGTGTAGCGGTCGGCGAGCGTGCGAAGCCGGCTGCGGACCTCAGGCGGGCTCGCCCGCGGACGCGCCTCGATCGTCATGTAGACGAGCCGGAGCTCCGGGAACTCGAGCGCCAGGTCCTCAGCGACCCACCCGACCTCGAGGTCAGGCTCGATCACAGCGGGAGCGCACGCCGCGGATACCGGACGAGAGCGCGGGCATACCGCGCGAGCTGGGCCTCGGTGAGGTTTCCGAGACGCGTCCCGGCAGATACGCCCCCCGCGTGCGCGAAGACCGTCGTGGGGCAGTCGCCGATCGCGTAGGTGTTGAAGAGGTCGGCGTTGCGGTCGAAGGCGACCGGGACGCGCAGGTGGTGAGCGCGCACCAGGCGCGCGGCGTCGCCGAGCGAGGTCTTGCTCACCACGCCGAGGAAGTTGACCTGCGGGAAGGCGCGCGCCACGCGGTCGACGCGGTCGAGCTGGGAAGCGCATCCCGCGCCGCCGGTCGCCACGAACGTCATGACGATCGGCTTACGGCGCAGCACGCACAGCGTCACCACCCCCGACAGGCGCACGTCGCACGCCGGGGGGACCTTGCCGGCACGGCTGAGCTTCAGGTTCACGTCCTTGTTCCGACCGCTCGTGGCCAGCGGAGCGGCGAAGACCGGCAGGTGCTTTCCGGGGAGGATGCCGCGGCTCCCCTGGCCCGCGTGCCGCAGCGCGTTCGCACCGGCGACGATGAGCGCCAGGACGAACGCGATCCCCACGACCCAGGTGTACCGGCCCGACGGGCGTTGACCGGCGGGAGGCCGCTCCGCCGCCGGCTGCTCGGGCTCCCGCTCATCCAGCTCCGCCAGGCGCTCGGCGGCGCTCCGCCGGTCCCCGGACTCGCCCTCGGCGCCGGCCCCGGCCCGGCGGTCGGGCCGCCCGCGACCGAGGTCGGAGAAGCGATCCTCGGGTGGCTCAGCCGCCACCCAGGCGCCCCGGCCGAAGGCGCGGCCGGCGCGGCCGGAAGGTCGGACGGCGGGCATGCGGCATGCTCATCTCGGACACCGCGCCGGCGAGCGCGGCCCGGCCCGCGGCCACCGCGGGCCGTGGATCGAGGTCGCGGATGCTGAGGCCCCCGCGGCGCTCGGCCCAGACGAGCGCCGCCGGGAGGACGACCATGACGCCGAGCAGCGAGACGGTGAGGTCGACCACAGTGACGATCCCGAAGTCGCGCAGCATCTTGATGTCCGAGGCGATCAGGGCGGCGAAGCCGGCGATCGCGGTGACGCCGGAGGCGAGGACGGCCGACCCCGTCGACTGGAACGTGCGGTCGAGCGCGTCGGCGGGGCCGGTGGCCGAGCGGCGCTCCTCCTCGTACCGCGCGGACAGGAGGACGCTGAACTCGGTCGAGATCGCGATGACGAGCGCGCCGAGCGTTGCCGACATCGGGTTGAGCGGGATGCCGAGCACGAAGAGGATCAGCGCGGACCAGCCAGTGGCGAACGCGATCGGGATCAGCGGCACCACGGCGGCGGAGGTCCGCCGGCGCAGCGCCAGCAGCACGAGGAACACGGCGGCCAGCCCGGCCAGCAGCGTCAGGAAGCGCCTCCCGGGCGAGGACAGCCGCCCGTTGGCGTCCGCGACCAGCACGGGTAGGCCCGCGACCTGGGCCGTCACGCCGGCGGGCGGATGGAGGTTGGCCCGGATGTCGTCCACGACCTGCTTCTGGCGGTCGAGCGGCATCAGCCTGATGCCGAAGGCCAGGTTGGCGGTGGTGTGGTCGCGTGAGATGACCGCCTGCGAGAAGTAGGGCGGGACGGCGGCCAGCAGGGTCGAGGCGTCCGCCTCCGAGCCGGGGGTGCTCCTGAAGAGGTCGGTGAGAGACAGCGCGGGGCAGATCTCGGGCGGGTGCTTGCGCTGCAGGCAGGTCTCGCCCTGCTTCCAGCCGTGCGTCGTGAGGATGCTCTGCTGGAAGCTCGTCATCCACGCGATGGCGCCCGGCGACGCCAGGTCGGGGCCGTGGACGAGCACGTCGATCTCCCCGGAGAGCCCCGTCTCCTTCTGCAGGAGGTTGACGTCGCGCAGGGCCTGGAGGTTCTGCGGCACGAGCTTGCGAACGTCCGAGACCACCTGGGTCTGGGTGTCCGCGGCCCAGCCGAGCGCCGCCAGGGCGAGCGCCGCCACGAGCACGTTCTGGGGCCGCGACACCGCGAAGTCGAGCGCCGCGCGGCCGCGCTGGCGGCACCAATCGGCGGCGATCACGGAGTGGTCCGCCACGAAGTCGCCGGGGCGGCTGTAGGCGACCGCCTCCCACCAGCCGCGCAGCCGAGCTCGGGCGCGCGGGAGGATCGGGGGGACCTCCGAGACACCCGCGAGCCGGACCGACCAGCGCGAGAGCGTGGCGAGCCCGGCGGTGGCCGCGCAGGCGAGCCCGACGACGATGCCGGCGATGACCACAACGGCGAACCCGTGCACCATCGGCACCGGGGAGAGCAGGAGGACCACGAACCCGGCGGCGGTCGCGAGCCCGGCGCCCGCCACGAGCGGACCGCCGCGCACCCCAGCCGCTCGCGCCGCGGACACGGGCTCCCGGCCCTCCGCCGTCGCCTCGTCGAAGCGGGCCTGAAGCTGGATCGCGTAGTCCACGGCGAGGCCGATCAGGACCGGGAGCGCCGCGATCGACGCCATCGTCAGCCCGTATCCCGCGAGTGAGATGCAGCCGTAGGTGATCGCCGCCGCCGCAAGCGCGAGACCGAGCGGCAGCAGCCGCATCCGGGTCCGGAAGACGATCGCCAGCGTGGCGGCCATCACTAGCAGCGCCGCCCCCAGCAGGATGAAGATGGAGCGCTGGACCGCCGACGCCAAGGCGTCGACCACCACCGGGATGCCCGTCACCACGTACCTGCCCCCGTGGTTCAGGTGGTAGACGGGGTCGCGGACCGTGCGCTGGATGAGCGAGATCGCGCTCCGCCGCTGCGAGTCGGTGAGGTCCGGGCGGAGCCGGACCTGGATCAGCGCGGCGTTGGGGCTCGGGAAGAGGTAGGCGAACCGCGGCTTCGGCACGCCGAGCCCGAGGTCGGGGTCGAACACGAGCTGGTTGACGAACTGGGGGTTGTCGACCGACGGGACGCTCGTGAGCCCGTACTGCAGCGCCGTCTTGAGCGAGGAGTTGACGAACTGCGAGTAGGCGAGCTGGCGGGCCTCCTTCGCCAGCTGGTCCTGCCTCGCCTTTGGGAGGCCCTGCCTCGCCGCGAGCTCCTTTGCGGCCTTCGCCGCCGCGTCCCCCCGTTGCGCCGCCTGCTGGCTCTGCGCCTGGAATCCGTCCTGGATCTGGGCCACCGCGGTGTTGATGAAGGTCCCCGGCCCGTACACGACCTTCGCCGGCCGCCCGCGCGAGAACTCCGTGCATTCGCCGGGCAGCCGCGGAAGGGCGGCCTTGGGCTCGTTGCCCGAGAGGCAGCCCTCGAGCCCGATCAGCTTGCCGAGGTCGGCAGTCAGGACCGTGTTCTGGAGGTTTCCGTACACCATGACCACCACCGACTCGTCCCCGAATTGCCGGTGGAGGGCGGTGGTCGCCCGCGACGCCTCTGTGTTCTTCCCGACGAGCGTGTCGGTGGACGCGCTCGGCTCGAGGCGGAGCGCCAGCCCGCAGCCGATCAGCGCCAGCGCCCCGACGACCGCGACCGTGGCGACCGGGTGCTCGGTCACCGTCCGAGCCAGCGCGGCAAACCGGTCAGCGGCGCCCCGGCGGGGACCCGCAACCCGCGCCCGCCGGCGCCCCAACAGCCCTCTGAGCACGGCTTCAGCTTAGGGGGTGGCGCCGGCGGTTGGCTCCGGTTGGGCGGCGGCTGCCAAGGCGCCGCGAGCGCCCCCGACCTACTTCGCCTTCGGGTGCGCCTGGCGGAAGACGTGCGGGTAGAGCCGGCTCTGACCGATGTACCGCCCGAGCGGCAGCTGCGGCGTGCACGGCGGGGCGGGGTTCCCCGGCCCGAACGCGTGCTGCTGGATGAGGCTGAAGAAGTCCGGCGGCAGCTGGCTCTTGATCGCCGGCGGGATCAGGGCGGTGGGCTCGAGGGTGGGCACGGGGTTCGCCGTGCACAGGTAGGTGCCGAACACGTGGAGCGGGAAGTTCCTGTACCCGAGCGGATCGACGTACGGGTTCGAGCGGTTCGTGGAGATCCGGTACGGGTACACGGCCAGGCTCTCGGGACTCAGCGGATTCGTCGTCCGCAGGTAATGGATCGGAGCCGCCGCGCCGGCCGGGAAGTCGGTGGCCTGCGAGGCCGCGCTGTCGAGCGCGAAGAAGGCCGCGATCTCGTGCTTGTAGAGCCCGATCCAGTCGAGGACCGGGTTCAGGTTCCTCAGGAACGGGTCGAGCTGGCCGAGCAGAGGCTTGGCGTTGTCGAGCACCCGCCTCAGGGCCGGGAACCCGCGCTTCGAGGCCCTGATCAGCACCGGGAGGTCCTGGAACAGGCCCTTCAGGTCCGGCGCCAGGGCGTGGAGGTCGATCAGGGTGGGCGAGAGCTCGCGCGCCGCCGGGCGCAGCTGGGTGATGAGCGGGTTCGCATTCGTCGCGAACTGGGTCAGGCGATCGGTCGTGGCCCTCGCCTCGGTCAGGAAGACGGGCAGGATCTGCATCGTCTGCCGGAGGTCGGCGTTGCGCGCGGCGGTCGTCTGGAAAACGCGGTTCGAGCTCGAGATGAGGTCCGCCAGCTGGCCGTCCCTCGCCGTCAGCGCGTCGAACACCGCCCCCGTGTCGCTGACCAGCTCGCGCGTGTCCGCACCCTGCTGGTGCAGCACGGCGAGCACCTGGTTGGCGTCGTGGGCGAACGGCTCCAGGTTGCCAAGGGCGTCGTTCAGGTCGGCGCCGTGCGGGCTCAGCGCCCGGCCCTGCTGGTCCATCCACGTCCGGAAGGCCTCGCGGGTCGTCGGGTCGAAGGTCCGGAAGATCTCGTCGAGCTGGACCGTCGGCGAGACATGGGCGGCCGGAAGCGTCGAGCCGTCGCGGAGCGTCCCCGCCGAGCGCAGCCCAGGCGTGAGCTCGACGTACGTCTCGCCGAGCAGGGTCTTCTGCCTCAGGATCGCGTGCGTGTCCCGCCGGAGCGGCGCGAAGCGCGAGTCGATCTCGAGCGTGGCCCGCGTGTAGCGGCCGTCGCGCGCAAGCTTGGCCACCCTGCCCACCTTGACCCCGGAGATGCGTACGTCGGCCTGCTCCGCGAGGGTCGCGGCCTCGGGGAATCGAACGCCGAGGCGGTACCCCTTCGGCTCGAGCGGAATCGGGCCGCCGAACGTCAGCCAGAGGTAGAGCAGGATGCCGACGGTCGCCAGCGCGAATGCGACCATCGCCAGCGCCCGCCCCGGTGTCGTCACCTGACGCGGCATCAGAGAATGGCTCCGAACGTCCGCGAGCGCGACTCGAGCACCTGGGGCAGGCCGAGGTTCGGCAGCTGCCGCAAGAGCGGCGCAAACGGCGCCGGCTTGGTCGAAGGACGCGTCCCGGCTGACTTCGACCCGGGCGCCTTCCGCCCAGCCTTTGCCGCCGGATGTCCCTTGAGCGGCGCGGGCCCGCTCGGGCACACCTTCGACGACGCCGGCGGCGCGAGCAGCTCGTACAGCGTCTTGAGCTGCGGGTCGCCCAGGATCGCCTGCTCCAGCAGCTGGAGCGACGTGCAGGACGCCACCACCAGTCCGCGCCGGATCGGCCCGTGGGCGTCCTGGGTGTTGAAGATCGTCGCGCCGGCGTGGTTCACCCAGCTGGCCCAGAACAGATAGGCCTGCTGCGGCCCCTTCGGCTTGTACGCCAGCTCGTCGAGTAGGTAGTTGACGACCCGATAGACGCGCACGAGGTTCGGCGTCAGCGGCCCGAGGTTCACCGCGGCGCGCCGCAGGGCTCGGACCGGCTGGCGCGCGATCCGAGCGAACGGCCGGAGGTGGTTCTGGATGATCGGCGTCGTGTCTACGAGAAACGGGCGGGTGGCGGCGAGCGCCGGCCCCAGCGCCCTTGCGGTGGGGCGCAGGTCCTGCAGAGTCGGGCCGAGCTGGCCCGCGAACGTCTGCACCTTCCCCAGCGTCGTCTGCGCCGTCGAGAGGGTGCCGGGAAGGAGGCGGAGCGAGGCGCGGAGGTTCGTGTCCTGCGACGCGATGGCGCGGAAGTTCGTGTTCGCCGCTGTGACCAGCGACGAGATCTGCCGGTCACGCTTGCCGAGCTCGCCGGTCAGGAGCTGGAGGTCGTGGACCACGTGGGCGACGTTCGCCCGGCGCTTCGAGAGCTCGCCGGTGATCTGCGCGAAGTCGCGGTTCGTCGGGTCGAAGCGCTTGAAGGTCTGACGCAGGTCCGCCGCGTTCGTCCTGTGCGCGAACGCCTGCGCGCCCGAGTTCACGAGGATCTCGAGGTACGCGCGGGTGTCCGCGTCGAGCGCCGAAAGGATCTCGTCGGTGTTCACGTCCGGCGCGGTGTTCGCCACCGGCAGCGTGGCCCCGCTCGGGACGGCGCCGGCGGAGCGCGTCCCGGGGTCCAGCTCGATGACCATGTCCTTCAGGGCGGTCTTCGGGCGCAGGAGCAGGCGGGCGTCCCGGTAGATCGGCGCGTACTTCGTACGGATCTGGAGCTTCACGCTAGCCACTCCGTCGTGCAGCTGCACCCCGCCGATCTCGCCGACCGGCACCCCCGCGATGTCCACCGTCTGCCCCTGTCCCGGGACGACCGCCTGCGCGGTGGTGAACTCGGCGTTCACCGTGTAGAAGCTCCTGCCGATGAAGGGCACCCAGGAGGGCGCCGTGAGGCGCTCGTTGCCGAGGATGTACGCCGAGACGGCGAGGGCGATGAGCACCAGCGCCGACAGGGCGGCGAACGCGCGTGCGTGCTTGCGGACCGCCCGTCTCACGGCCCCGCTCCGGTCTGCGCGGCGTTGAGGTTGGGGCGCGGGTTCTTGTAGCAGGGATAGGTCCGGTTGTACGGGGGCTTCCCCGCCGGGCGAGCGGGGCGGGTTCCGAGCGGCTTCGTTGCGGCGTTCCCGAAGAGCGGCCCCTGGCCGGGCAGCGACCCGGTGGAGATCGACTGCGTGCCGCCGCCTGTCGCGAACCGCGTGTACTGCCCGTTGCCGTCAAAGTTCTGGGACTCGCCGGAGAGCCCGGTCAGCGCCTGGAAGAACTCCTTGTAGTTCTCGACCCCGGTCGAGAGCGGCGGATCGTTCAGCTTCACGTCGCCGGTTGGGAGGATCACGCGGGTCATGCACTTCGCGACCAGGTCGACCTTCGGCAGGAGGCGCACGGTGCCGTTCACGAGCTCGGCGAGGTTGGGGACCGTCGGCCGCAGGTCGGACACGAGTCCCTGGAGCTCGGCCGGGGACAGGAGCTGGCGCGTCTGGTCGATCCACGGGAACGCGGCGTCGATAGTCGCCGGCAGCTCGCGGATCCCGGGCAGGATCTCGCGCGCGAACGCGCGCGTGGGCGGAAATGCCGCGTTGAGCGCCGCGAATGCCGGGTTGGCGCGCTGGAGGACCCCGGGCAGCAGGTGGATCGTCGAGCGCAGGTTGGCCTCCTCCGACGCGAAGGCGCCGGCGGTGCGGTTGAAGTTCGTGATCAGGTCCTTCAGATCGCCCTCGTTGGAGGCCAGCGCGCCGGAGATCCTCGCCTGCCCCGCGATGAAGCGCGAGAGGTCGTGCAGCTCGGTACCGAGGAGGGCCCCGTTGACGGTCGCGACGCCGCGAAGCGCCTGCGGCGCGTACCGCAGCGAGTCGTTCAGCGACTGCGACGCGCGCTTCCCGCGGGTCGAGGGGTCGGCCGCGGCGTCTTCGGATGCAGACGGCTGGCCGTACAGCGCATCGCCGTAGCCCTGGATCAGCGTCTGCAGGTTCTTTCGCGTATCCGCCTGGAGCGCGCCGAGGACCTGGTCCAGCTGGACCGGCGACGCGGTCTGCGCCACCGGGATCGTCGCCCCCGAGCGCAGGTTGCCGGCCTGCGGCGTACCCGGCTGGAGGTCCACGAAGAAGTTCCCCTCGAGGAAGATTCGCGGCCGGATCTTCAACTGGGCGTCGCGGTGGATCGGCAGGCCGTCGCGGCGGATCTTCATCGTCACGACCGCGGCGGTCGAGTCGGGGCTGCGCGAGATGCCGCTCACCCGCCCGACGTCGACGCCGGCGATCCGCACCGGCGAGGTCTCGGCGATGTTCGCCGCGTTCTGGAAGGCAGCCTTGAGGACGAACTCGTGCTCGAACGGGTTCTGCTTCCCGAACACGAAGAAGACGGCGACGAAGACGACCGTCACGAACAGGAGGCCCGCCTTGAAGGGCGTCATGCGCGCGCCTCGCCCCTCACCGCTGCCCCTTCACCTGGCCGTCGGTCAGCGTTCCCTGGTTGCCGGGCTGGTTGCCCAGGAACTTCCGGTTGCGGAAGAAGTCCTCGTTACCGGCCTCGCATTCCCGGGTCTGGCCCGGCGCCGCGGTGTTGGGATACGTGTTGGAGTGGAGGTAGTTGTTGAGCCCGGGCCCGTTCGCCGGCGCGCTCGAGGGGGTGCCCTCGCTGTTCGGCCCGGCGGGCGTGGCGACGATGATGAATCGCTGCCACGTCCCGTTGTGGTCGCCTTCCGAGAGGAGGCTCGAGATGTTCCGGAACCACAGCGTCACGTAGTTGCAGACGGTCTGCGTCGGCGCCAGGAACCGGAGCGTGGGGTGCAGCGACGTGACCGTGTCGATCAGCCGGCGCAGCCCGAGCGTGACGTTCGGATCGTCTGCGAACCGGCGCAGCGCCCGGAACACCTTCGTCAGCCGCGCGTTCAGCGCGGGCGACTGCTGCAGGGCGGGCACGCCGAGCTGCAGCGCGTCCGCCAGGTCCGGCATCGTGGAGGGCAGGACCGCGACCCCGGGCCGCAGCTCGTCGGCGAAGGCCGCGGTGTTGGCTAGGAACGCCTGCTGCACGGGGAACCCGCGGATCCCGGCGTCGAGCGCGGGCGGGGTGTTGGAGATCGCGTTCTGGATCGACGGCCGGGCGACGCTCGCGAGCGCCCGGAAGGTCGTGTCGAGGTTCGCGAAGAGCTGCGCCTGCGTCCCCGCCACCGGCGCCACGATTCGCGCCGCCCGCTCGAGCGCCGGGAACAGGTTGCCCAGCCGGGTGCGCCGGTCGGCGAGGTTGGCGGTGACCGGCTGCAGGTTCGAGAAGAGCGTCGGCAGCTCCTGGATCACGGCGTTCAGGTCGAGTCCCCTGCCGGCGAGGCCGTTGCCGTACCCCACGAGGCCCCCGCGAATTCCGGCGCGCGTGCGCGCGTCGAACATGTTCAGCACCTCGTCGAGCTCGACCGGACGCGGGGTCGCGTGGCTCAGGGGCAGCGTGTCTCCGGCACGGAAGCCGACCGACGACGTGCCGGGCGTTATCTGGACGTACTTCAGCCCGAGCGCCGAGCGCGACCGGACGATGATGGTCGAGTCGATCGGGAGCGGCTGGACGCTCCGGTCGAGCTTCATGGTGAGGAT
>JAFAQQ010000197.1 GCA_019246335.1 Actinomycetota bacterium
GGGCGGCCGCGTTCGAGGGGGCGAACTTCCCGGGGGACGAGACCGCGGACTGGTTCCACGGATCGGGCCTGCAGTCGCTCGCGTCGGACATGCTCAACCGCGCGATCTTTGGCGCGCTGGGCTTCACGACCGACATCGGCGGCTACATCGACTCCCTGTCCGGGCCGACGAACGAGGAGCTCTTCCTGCGCTGGAGCGAGTGGTCTGCGCTCACGCCCTTCCTGCGCATCCACAACGATTCGAGCGACACCACGAAGATGCCTTGGTCGTTCGGGCCCAAGGTCGAGGCCGTGTGGCGCGGGCTCGCCCGGCTGCACGACCGCGCGCTGCCGCTCATCCGCCGCCTGTGGGCCCGCTTCCCGTCCACCGGGCTGCCGCCCACCGCGCCGTTGTGGCTCGCCGCTCCCGGCGACAGGGGCGCCGCCGTGCAGGATCAGGAGTGGATGATCGGGCCGGACCTGCTCGTGGCGCCGGTCGTGGTGCAGGGCGCGACGTCCCGCGCCGTGTACTTCCCACGGGGCTGCTGGCAGCGACCGGGCTCCGGGCAGAGCTTCACCGGACCCGGAGATCACGTGGTGCAGGCGCCGGTCGCTGTCCTGCCGTACTTCTCCAGGTGCGGGACGCATCCGCTGCGCGTCGCGCACCCGTGCCTCATGAAGATCGGCCTCGCCCCGCGCGGCAAGCGCTACGTGCGGGCAGAGGTCTACTCGAACGGCCGGTACGTGAAGACGGTGCACCGGTTCAAAATCGGCACGGTCACGTTCAGGCGCAGCGGGCATGGGCGGTTCAGGGTGCGGTTGGTGGTCCACACCGCCGGCGGGAAGCGGGTTGTGATCGTGCGCCGCGGTACAGGCTGCGGCCGGTTCGGCCAGGGCGGGCGGCCGCCCCGCGCCAACGCCTGATAATCCACCGGAGACCGAAAGGAGACGCATGGCCACCACTGAGACCGATCCGCGCACGCTCGGGTTCCGCCCGATCGAGGAGTTCGACGGCGTGTTCGACATCTGGCCGCGGGGCCGCCGGCTAGAGGCGATCCGCTCGGCGGCGGAGCGGTACAGGGAGCGCTTCAAGGGGCAGGGCGTCGTGCTCGGGGTGCGGTCGATCGACCTCGCCACCGCGCCGTACATCACCAAGTACGCCTTTCACGGCGCCGCCAGGGCGCTCAATCCCTACCTCTCGATGACGAACCGGATGGTGGTCGTTCAGTACGAGGACTTCGAGGGCGCGGTGCGCACGCTGATCTGGGAGCCCACCGAGCCGGAGGGGTCGGCCGAGGCGCCGTTCTACGCGCAGATGACCGAGCGCAGCGAGCGAAGCCGGGTGGCCAAGGCCCTCGAGCGCTTCACCTACCAGCAGTACACGACGCCCGAGCAGGCGCTCGAGACCGCCGGGATCCGCGCCGAGGACGTCGACTTCATCAGCTTCGACCACCTGCACGTCCAGGATCCGCGGCTGATCCTGCCGCACTTCCCGAACGCCAAGCTGATCGTCCACGAGAAGGAGGTCGGGACGCTCGACTCGATGCACCCGATGCAGTGGTACTGGTACGTCGAGGGCGGGCTCGACGGCATCTCCGAAGACCGCATCATTCTGACGAGGGGCGACGTCGAGCTCGGGAAGGGCGTGTCGATCGTCTGGACGCCGGGGCATACCGACGGCAACCACTCGCTCGCGCTGAACACGCCGGACGGCGTCTGGGTCTCCTCCGAGAACGGCATCGCCTCCGACAACTGGCAGCCGGAGCTCTCGAAGATCCCGGGGGTGCGCGAGTACGCCGAGAAGCAGCGCCGCGAGGTCTGCCCGAACGCGAACACGCTGGAGGATTCGATTGACCAGTACGACTCGATGGTCAAGGAGAAGACGCTGGCGGACCCCTCGAAGAAGGACCCGCGCTGGAGGCAGGTGCTGCCGTCTTCGGAGCTCGTCTCGTGGCGGCGCCAATGGCCGATCGTGCCGACCCACCACCACGGGCCGCTGAACTACGGGACGATCAGCTCGGGCGCCGGCGCCAACGGGCGATGAGCGCTTAAGTAGTACGGCGCCGGACGGCTACGGCCGGTACGCGAGCAGGTCCCCGCCCGTCGCGAGGTAGACGGTCCCGCGCGCGACCGACACCGACGCGGCGCTGTCGCTGGGGCCGGTTCCGCCGGTGGAGGTGCCGCCGGTCCCGTTGCCGCTGCCGCTCGTGTCGCCGCCGGTGTCGGGGCCGAGCGCTCGGACGATCAGCGGGGTGCCGGCGGCGGCGTCCCACGCCCGGAAGTTGTTCGCGCTGTCCACGGTGTAGACCACGCCGGCGGCCACCGTCGTGCCCTGGAAGTGCACCTGGTCCCCGACGGGCTGCTGCCACATCGAGGCGCCGGTGAAGCCGTCGAGCTTGAACATGACCCCTGGCGGCGTGCCCTCCACGTAGACGTCGCGGCCGTCGGTAGCGCCCGTGCCGCCGTTGGTGATCACCCCCGGGCTGCCGACCTTCGTGGTCCACGCGCGCGCCATGTCGTCGGTGTGCGCCACGTGGTAGATGCCGGACTTCTGCAGCTCGCCGACCACCTGACGGCCGCTCCCGTCGCGGAAGAGCTGAGGCGAGGCGCCGAAGTCCACGTCCTCGTGCGTGCAGCCGACGCTGACGACGTAGATGATCTGGCCCCGCGTGGCCTGGCAGGTCGGCTGCTGCTCGACCGGGATCGCGGCGTCGGGGTCTCCGCTGTAGGAGTTGACGATCTTCCCGAAGGTCCCGTGCCGCCTGTCCAGGTCGACCTTGATGATCGCGTTGTCGTACTTCCACTGGTTCGGCCCCTGCGGGTTGCCGGTTCCGACGTACGCGAAGCGGCGCGCCGGATCGATCGCAGCGGTTGCCCAGATCGATCCGCCGTTGTAGCCCTTCTTGAACTCGTCCGGAGGGACGGTGTAGGTCTTGACCAGGAGATGCCCGGTCCGCTCGTCGAGGACGTCGAATCCGCCATGCGCCGCGGGCGTGGACTCGTCGCCGTTGAACCCCATGAACACGAGACCGTCGAAGACGACCGGGCTGGCGTCGTTGTACGCGCCCGTCTGCGTCTCGAGCGTCCTGATCCAGAGCGGCTTGCCCGTTCGCTGGTCGACCGCCGCGGCGTACGGGCTGCCGGCCTGGCTGACCGCCACGATCACCCGCCCGCGATCGATCGTCGGCGCGCCCACGATGCCGGTGCCGAGCAGGCCGGCCGCTCCCACCGGGAGCTTGGTCTTCCACGCGATCTTGCCGGTGTCGGCGTTCGCCGCGAACAGCCAGCCATCCGAGGTTCCCATGTACACGCATCCGTTCGACTCGCTCGGTGTGGCCTCGAAGATCCCGCTCATGCCGTGCTTCGACACGGCCACCAGGAATCGCGGGGAGAGGCTCGGGACGACCGACGGCGTCAGCGCTCGCTCGCGGGGCTGGTCCCTCGTCCCGGACAGGTCGTGGTTGAGCATCGGCCAGTCACCCCTGGCGAGCGAAGGCCCGAGACTCGCGCAGCCCGGCATTGGAGCCTGCGCCCACTTCGGGATGCCCGGGGCGCAGCGCCGGAAGTGGCGGGCGACCACCAGCCGGCGGCCGCTCTGCGTGCGGGCGACGATGCGCACTCTGAACCTCCCGGTGCTGGGAAGGCCGTGCACTCGGAACCGGCGGGTCAGGGCCTCGCCGGTCAGGTGCGCGACCCGCTTGCGATTGACCCATACCGTCGCGGACTTCAGGGGGTCGCCCACCGGGGCGTGCAGCCGCACGTAGAAGCGCGATCCCTTGCAGGTGCGCGCCGAGGGGAGGCTGCGCGCCAGCTGCCGATGCTCTCGCGCCTGCGTCGTGCCGGCGAGGGCCGAAGCGCACGGGACCGACGCCAGGGTGATCGCCAGCGCGATCCCGGCAAGCCGGATCGCGCCCCGGCCGCGTCTTCCTTCGCTAGCCATACGGTGGTTCGGCCCTCCCAAAGCCATTTCTGAGACCCTATCGGATATGTATCAGCAGTTCGCTCAGCGCCGCAGCAGGCGCGAGATCAGCTCGACCGCCTCGCCTACGTCCGGCCGGTTGTCCGCGATGACGTCCGCGTAGAGGAAGCTCTCGCCGAGGCGCACGATCGCGTAGGCCATCGTCTCCGCGTCGATGCCGAGCTCGACGGTCCCGCGCGCCTCCTCGTGCTCAAGCACGCGGCGAAGGGTGTCGACGATGCCGATCTGGACCGGTCCCTCCTTGGAGGTCAGGATCCGAAGGGCGGCCTCGGGCTCGGATTCGAGCAGCCGCCGCAGGGCAGGGCGTTCGTGCACGTCGCGCATGAACGACTCGATGACGGCGACGACCCGGCGGTGACCGCGCCGTCGCTCCGCGCGCGTCAGCGCCCGATGAAGCGCGATCCGAGTCAGGTACCAGATCACCTCGCCGAGGAGGTGGTCGCGCCCGGCGACGCGCCGGTAGAGCGTGGCGCGCGAGATGCCGAGCTCGGCGGAGAGCGCTCGCATGTCGAGCCTGCGGCACTCGAGGAACGTCCCGAGGGCCGCGCCGAAGATGTCCTCCGGGATGTCCTCCGGCGGAGCGGTCCCCTCGGGCAGCATCTCGAGTGGCTCGAGTTCGGAGACGGGCGGCATGTGCGCGAACCAGAGGCTAGGCGACGGGACGGCCGTCGCTGTCGCGGGTGCGGAGCCCCCGGATCCTTCGAGCGATCATCGCGTTGACGATGCCCGGGAACTTGTGGGCCAGCGCGAGCTCGACCCGTCCGCGCCTCGTGGTGGCTCGCATGCGTCGCGCGGGGCCATGAATGGCGGAGACGAACGCCTGGACGGCGTCCTCGAGCGACTCCTCGCGGATAAGGCCCTCGAGCGAGCGCCCCTCGGCCTCCACGTCCTCGTGGATCGGGCCCTTGATGTAGCCGGGGAAGATCGTGACGACCTCGAGGCGGTCCCCGAGCTGCGCGCGCAGAACGTCGGAATAGGCGACGAGTCCGCGCTTCGTGACGGAATAAGCGGCGGTGTGCGGAAGGGCGACGAAGGCGAGGCCCGACGAGACGTTCACGACGCGGCCGGCCGATTCGAGCAGCGCGGGCAGCGCGGCCGCTGTCGCTCGCCACGTGCCGAGCAGATTGACGTCGATGGTGGCCAGCGCACGATCGTCGGGCGGCTGGGCGGGATCGGTCGAGCCGCCGAGTCCGGCGTTGTTGACAAGCACGTCAAGCCCGCCGAGCCGCTTGACGGCCTCGCGCACGCCGGCGGTCGTCGAGGCCATGTCGCGCAGGTCGGCCGCGAGCACATTCGGTCCGTCGTTGAGGTCGAGGCCCATGACCGAGTCTCCCCGGTCGTGCAAGGCGTCGGCGACCGCCTTGCCCAGAAGCCCGTTGGCGCCGGTTATCAGGACCCGCTTGCCAGGCATCGCGGGCGCGGATTAGACCAGAGCTCGTTCCTGGCGTCAGGGGCGAAGGCGTTGGGCGATCCCGGGGAGGCGCGCGACGGCGGTCCTACCTACCCCCTAGAACGCTGCTCTAGATTTTCGTTCGCCCCCGTGCTCGATGGTGACTCGTGGGCTCTCATGGGCTCGAGGGTCCACGGACGGGCCGAGGCGCCCCGCGGACGGCTGCGGGAACATCGTTCTAGAACGAGGCTCTACAGGAAGGTGGGGGTGGGGGGGCGGGGGGTGCGCACCGAACGAGGATGGGCGGCTGCCCCGGCGCGACTTGGGAAAGGCGGCGGGGCAGTGGCGCAGCCCCGAACGGGCTGACGCTTCGACCGGGCGAGCGCTGACGCCTCGACCGGCCAAGTCAGAGAGAATTCGCGGCCGTGGCAGCTCGCCGCATCCTCCGCGAGGCGAGGCGATACGCGCTGGTGGTCGCCCCGGCGGTGGCCGTCGCCCTCCAGACGCTCCACCTCGTCATGCCGGCCACCGCGCAGGCCCGGCCCGCGTACGTCCGCGCCCCGGGCGGACCTTTCATGGTGGACGGTCAGGGACGGCGGCTCGAGCTCCACGGGGCCAACCTGGTGGCCAAGTGCGGCTCCGACACCCATCCGTCGACGGTCGCCGGATCACCCTGCCTTCCGGGCGGTCACGGGCATCCGAACTACGTGCTGACTCCCGACGCGCGCGACCCTGGCTGGCGGTTCACCGCGCGCGACGCGACCGCGCTTCACCGGCTCGGGTTCACGCTCGTGAGGCTCGGCGTCATCTGGGCCGGTCTCGAGCCGGGGCCGAAGGCCGCGCACGAAAATGACTCGACTTACTGCGCGCAGCACCTGCCCGGGACGCCGTTCCCGAACCTCGGCAACCGCGACCCCTACAGCCAGACGAAGCTCGAGGCGTACCTGGACAAGGTCGATCGGATCGTCGGGCTGCTTGCGCGCGCCCACATCCGCGTGGTGATCGACATGCACCAGGATGGATGGGGCCGCCCATTTGCGAACCCGGACGGCTCACCGCCCTGGATGTCCGAGGGTGCGCCGGCGTGGGCCACCTGCACGATGGGCTTCCCCTTCCAGAAGCCCGACCACTGGCAGGGCGCGTACACCGACCCCGCGGTCAACGCGGCGCTCGACCATCTCTGGGAGAACGACGTCGCGGTGGACCTCCAGGGCCAGTTCATCCGCGTGTGGAAGGGGATCGCCAGCCACTACGCCCACAACAGGAGCGTGATCGGCTACGAGCTCTTCAACGAGCCCTCGGGTCCCGAGGCGGTCTCGCCGGCGCAGTTCGACCGGCAGCTGCAGTGCTTCTACGCCGGGTCGTCATACGCGCCCGCCTCCTGCGCGTCCTCCGGCTCGCAGGCGCCTCCCGCCGGGCTGATACCCGCGATCCAGTCCGCGGACTCCCACCACCTCGTGTTCTACGAGGCGCCGGTGCTGACGGACTTCGGCTCGCCGGAGACGATCGGGATAGCCGAGCCGCTGCATTTCCCGCGCCTCGCTATCAGCTTCCACGACTACGGCGGCGTCCCCGGTCAGTCCACGTTCGAATGCAGCCAGCCGAACTGCTCGACGCAGGAGGACACGACGATGTCCAATTTCACGTCGGAGCGTCCGGCGACGCAGACCTCGCAGCCCGGCGGGCCCGCCTGGCTCCTATCGGAGTTCGGCGCCGAGAAGTACGTCCCCGACATCAGCCACGTGGCTGCTCTCGCGGACTCCAACCTGCTCTCGTGGACCTACTGGTCGGCGCTGCAGCTCCACGATCCAACCGGCGGGCCGTACGAGGGCCTGCTGAATCCGCGCACCCACCGGCCCGACAGGGCCCGAGCGCGCGTGCTCGCGCGCGTGTATCCGCTGGCGACCGCCGGTACGCCCACGTCGCAGTCGTTCGATCCCGGCACGCAGGCATTCGACTTCACGTACACGGTCGACCCGTCCGTGCACGCGCCGACCCTCATCTCGATTCCCCTCGCCTATCACTACCGGCACGGCTACAAGGTGAAGGTCACCGGCGCGCGCGTGACGTCCCGCCGGAACGCCGCGATCCTGAAGCTGCGGAACAAGCCCGGTGCGCAGACGGTCACGGTTCGGGTGCGTCCGCGACCGCGGCGGCACCCGCACTAGCACTAGCTGCGTCCAGCTGCACCGAGCGCACCGTTCGGAATCCGAGCAGCAGCAGCGCCGGCGCCGCGACCACCACCAGGGCGGCGACGAACCAGATCTGTCCCGCGTCCGTCCCCTCGCCGAGCGAATGCGCGATTCCGAGCCCCCACGCGACCGACGAGAGCCGGTGCAGGGCTCGCCAGCGAGCGGCGCCGATCCGGCCGCGCGCGTAGTACGACAGCCCGAGCGCGGCGAGCGACCAGCCAGCCACGATGCCGGCCGAGGTCCACCACGTCCGGTAGTGGCTCGCGAACGGGACCGCGATGTCGACGAGGCTCGGATGCAGGTAGTGATCGCCGATCAGCGAGATCCCGTGGACGGCGACGGCGGTCAGGCCGGTCAGGGCCAGCACCTCGTGCAGCGCGCGGAGCTCCGGTCCCCTACTTCGCAGCTTCAGCCGGATGGCCATGACCAGCCCGAGCGACACCGAGAGGCTCGTGAGCACCAGCGCCACCGAGCCGGCCGCGCGGCTCGTGATCCAGAAGAGGTGAGGCGTGGGATCGGTCAATTCGACGCTCGGACCAGGTCTGCGCCGCGCACCGGGAGGCGATCGTGGGAGCTGTCCTCGTACACGACGACGCCGC
>JAFAQQ010000086.1 GCA_019246335.1 Actinomycetota bacterium
CTCAGGTCGCGAGCACCCGCCTCCGTCTCGTGCGCCGCCTCCTGTACGCCGCGATCGTCGTGCTGGGCGTGGCCCTGGCGCTAGCCCAGTTCGCCGCGGTCAAGCGGCTTGCCACCGGCGTCCTGGCCTCCTCCGCGGTGCTCGGCATCGTCGTGGGCTTCGCCGCCCGCCAGACGCTCGCCAACGCGGTGGCGGGGATCCTGCTCGCGGTCACGCAGCCGATCCGCATCGGCGACCTCGTGACGTTCGAGGGCACGACCGGCACGGTCGACGACATCCGGCTGACGTACACGTACATCGCCACCGGCACCGGAGAGCGTTACGTCGTACCGAACGAGCGGCTGGCCCAGAGCTCGGTTCAGAACCACACGCTTGCGGACTCGCGCGTGCGCGTGGAGGTGTCGCTGTGGGTGCCGGCGGACACCGATCCCGTGCGCGCAGTCGCGCTGCTCGGCCGCGACGAGGGCGTCGACGCGAAGATCGCGGACGTGGACAAGGACGGGGTGCGCATCACCGCGAGCGCCTGGGCGCGCAACGCGCCGGAGCGCGGAGCGGTCGAGGCCGGGCTGCGGGCGGGTTGCCTCGCGCGGCTCCGCCAGCTCGACGAGGAGTCGCGGGACAGGGACCCGGACGCCCCGCCCGAATAGGGGATCGGACTATCCTCAGGCCAGCGGGTCCGCCGGCGAGCGCGGCCCGCGCCGCGAGCCCCGTGTCCCACCGCCAGCGACAGCTTCGCAAGCGACGTCACCAGCGCCGCCCCGGGCGCATCATCCTGCTGGCGCTGGGGCTGCTCGTCTGCGTCGCGCTGATCGCGGCGCTTTCGGTGGTGGGTTACGTCTTCGCGATCGCCGACTCCGCTCCCAACATCTCCGAGCTGAAGCCGATCGACAAGGGCGCCACGTCGGTCGTATACGCGGGCGACGGCTCGCAGCTCGGCTTCGTGTCCTCGGACATCATCCGGACGCCCATAGCGTGGGGTGACATGCCCGACGTGCTGCGCCAGGCGACCGTCGCGATCGAGGACAAGCGCTTCTACCACCACGGCGGCGTCGACTTCAACGGCATCCTCCGTGCCGGCATCAAGAACGTCACCTCCGGCAAGACCGTCCAGGGCGGCTCGACGATCACACAGCAGCTCGTGCGCGAGCTCTACATCAAGGACCCGAAGCGCGACCTCGCGCGAAAGATCCGCGAGGCGAAGATGGCCGACGAGCTCGAGAAGAGCCACTCCAAGCGCTGGATCCTCCACGAGTACCTGAACGACGTGCCGTACGGGACCGTCGGCGGCCGGACCGCCATCGGGATCGAGGCGGCATCGGAGATCTTCTTCGATGCTCCGGCCCAGAGCTTGAACCTCGTCCAGGCCGCGCTGCTCGCAGGCCTTCCCCAGGCGCCATCCGAATACAACCCCTTCCGCAACCCGGCGGCGGCCATGCAGCGCCGCAACGACGTCCTGCGCGCGATGGCGGCGCAGCACTTCATCAGCCAGGCCGACGCGAGCGCCGCCGAGCAGCAGCCGCTCGGGCTCCGCCACACGACGCGGTACGACAATCGCCGCGAGCCGTACTTCTTCGACTACGTCCAGGACCAGCTGATCACGCGCTACGGCGTCAACGTCTTTCGCCGTGGCGGGCTGAAGGTGTACACGACGGTCGATCCCAAGCTGCAGGACGAGGGCCGGCAGGCGATCGCGTCGACGCTGCCATATCGCAGTGACCCGGCCTCGGCGATCGTCTCGATCGACCCGCAGACCGGATACATCAAGGCGATGGCGTCGAGCGGCACCTACCAGGACCGCGCATTCAACCTCGCCGCCCAGGGCCACCGCCAGCCCGGATCGTCGTTCAAGACCTTCGTGCTGACGACTGCGCTGCGCCAGGGCGTCGACCCGAACACCACGATCTACGTCTCGAAGCCGCTCTCGCTCAACGTGGGCGGGCAGCGCTGGAACGTCAAGACGTACGACGGCACCTACGGCGGCCCGATGAACATCGTCGACGCGACGCTTAAGTCGGACAACACCGTCTACGCGCAGCTCGACCTCGACGTGGGCCCGAAGAGCGTCGCGCAGACCGCGCACCTGCTCGGCATCCGCACGCACCTCGACGGGATTCCCGCCGAGGGCCTGGGCGGCCTCCGCCTCGGGGTCTCGCCGCTGGAGATGGCGAGCGCTTACGCCACGCTCGCGGCCGGCGGCGTCTACAGCGAGCCGAAGGCGATCACGAAGGTCGTGTTCCCGGACGGGAAGACCGACGATCTGGGGCAGCCCAGTCGCAAGCGCGTGATCCCCGACTCCGTCGCGTACGAGGTCACGCACATACTCGAGATGAACGTGCAGCGCGGCACCGGGAAGGCCGCCAACTACGGCTGCCCGGCGGCCGGCAAGACGGGCACCACCGACAACTACAACGACGCGTGGTTCGTCGGCTACACCCCCACGATGTCGAGCGCGGTCTGGGTCGGTTATCCGAACGCCCAGACCGAGATGCGCGACGTCCACGGCATCGAGGTCGCGGGCGGAACCTTCCCGGCGCAGATCTGGCACGACTACATGTCGGTCGGGGACTCCACGTGCACCAACTTCCCGAAGCCGAAGCACCACATCCAGTACCAGGACTTCCAGGGCGCCCACAGCGTCGGCCAGAGCGGGGGATCGTCCCCGTCCAACATCTACCCGGGTGGCGGAGCGGGTGGCGGCAACTACTACCCGGGCGGCGGCGCCAACGGCTACAACCCGCAGTTCTACGCCGCGCCGCCGCAGGGGCCGCCGCCGACCGTCGCTCCGCCGACTGGTGGAGGCGCCGGGGGCGGGGCCGGCGGTGGCGGCGCCGGGGGGCCGGCGGGCATAGGCGGCGGAGGCACGGGCGCGCACCCGTAGTACCTCCACCCTGGCGGGCGGCCGGCGCGGCGTAGCGCTCCCCGCCCCGGGGGCCTTCGCGCTTGCCGGGCTGTGCGCGCTCTACGTGCTCCTCGCCGTCCTGCCGGCGGCGCGCGGGTCCAACCTCGTGCTCGCGACCGCCGGCGGATCGCCCGGCTGGCTGCTCGGCCCGCTGCGGTTCGCCGGCACCTCGGCGGCCAGCGGCCCGCTGGCGGGGCCCCTGTTCTATGCGGGCATGGCGGCCGCATTGGCCCTCTACGCCGTCGCGGTCTGCCGGTCGCATGACCTTCCGGCGCGCGCCTGGGTCGGTGCGATCGTCGCCCTGCACGTCCTGTTCCTCCTGGCGCCGCCGCTGCTTTCGCAGGACGTCTTCTCGTACATCGCCTACGCGCGCCTGGGCGCCACGCACGGCCTCGACCCGTACACGCACACCCCCCTGGCGATCGCGGGCGATCCGGTCTTCCGCTACGCCGGCTCGCACGGCGCGAGGTCGGTGTACGGGCCGGTGTTCACGCTGCTCACCTACCCGCTGGCCGGGCTGGGCGTGGCCGGCGCCTTCTGGCTGCTGAAGGTCGCGGCCGCGGCCGCGTCCCTCGGCGTGGTCGCGCTGGTCTGGCGCGCCGCACGGCTGCTCGGACGCGACCCGGCCCCTGCCGCCGCATTCGTCGGCCTCAACCCGCTCCTCCTCGTCCACGCCGTGGCGGGGGCGCACAACGAGACGATGGTTGTGCTGGTCACGACGGCGGGCATCGTCACGTTCCTCTCCGGCCGGCGCGCTGCGGGCGCGGCGGTTGCCGCCGCCGCGTCGGGCATCAAGGCGTCGGGCGCGATCGTGGCGCCGTACCTCGTCCTCGCGTCACGCCCGCGCGCGCGAATGGCCCTTCTCGCGGCGGTGCTGGCGGGTGTCGTCGTGGCGGGGATCGCCCTGGCGGGCTTCGGGACCCACGCCCTCGACGCCGTCGGGATCATCTCCTCGAACCAGGGCCGTACCTCGCGCTGGAGCTTCCCGTACAAGACGGCGCAGCTGCTCGGTGCGGTCCTCCCCGGCGGGAGGCTCGACTACCGTGACCCGGTGCGCGCGGTCTACGCCGCGGGCCTCGCCGTAACGGTGGCCTGGACGCTCGTGCGCACCTGGCGCGGCGACGACGCTCTGCGGATGGCCGGCTGGGCGACGCTCGCGGTGCTCGTCGCGTCCGCGTGGCTCGTGCCCTGGTACATCCTGTGGCTGCTCCCGCTCGCGGCGCTCGCCGCAGACCGCAGGTTGCGCTGGCTCACGGTCGCGCTCTGTGCGTGGATGCTGCCGATCGCCGTGCCGCTCGGGCGGTTCGGCTATTAGCTACGGGATGCGCGAGCTCGACCTGATCGCTCGCATCCAGGAGCGCCTCCGCGTCGGTGACGACCGCGTGCTGCGGGCGAGCGGCGACGATGCGGCCGTCGTGCGGGCGAGCGGGGTGGCGGTCACGTCGGTCGACGTGGCGGTGGAGGGCGTGCACTTCGAGCTCGCGACGCACTCACCGGCGGACGTCGGACACAAGGCGCTCGCCTCGGCGCTGTCCGACCTCGCGGCGATGGGGGCCGGGGCGGGCGAGGCGTACGTCGCGCTCGGGCTGCCCGATGGCTTTGGCGAGGGCGCCGCGCTGGAGCTCGTCGACGGGATCGTCGCGCTTGGCCATCGAGCCGGAGTGACCGTCGCGGGCGGCGACGTGAGCGCCGCACCGGCGCTGGTCGTCGCCGTGACGGTCGTCGGTTGGGCCGCGGACGAGAGCGAGCTGGTCGGACGCGACGGGGCTCGGCCCGGCGACCTGGTCGGCGTGACGGGCCAGCTCGGCGGGTCCGGCGCAGGCCTCCTGCTGCTGGGTGGCATCGAGGCCGACTTGAGCGACGAGGCGCGTGCCGGGTTGCTACGTCGCCACCGGCGACCGGAGCCGCGGCTCGACGCCGGCCGTGCGCTCGCCTCCGCGGGCGCCGGCGCGATGATCGACGTGAGCGACGGCATCGCGACGGACGCGCGGCACATCGCCGAGCGCAGCGGCTCGGCCGTCGTGGTGCGCCTCGCCGACCTGCCGCTGGCGCCCGGCGTCGAGGAGGTCGCGCGCGCGGTCGAGCGCGATCCGCTCGAGCTTGCGGCGACCGCGGGCGACGACTACGAGCTGCTGTTCACGGCGCCGCCGGACGCGCGGACGGCCGTCGAGCGGGCGGCCGGCTCGGCCGGTGCGCAGGTCACCTGGTTAGGGGAGGTCTCGCCGGGCGGGGGGCTCCGCCTGATCGGGCGGGATGGCGCCACGGTCGACCTGAGCGGGTACGAGCACGTCTGAGACGCTCTGCCCCGAGCCGCGCCGGCGGAGGATCGCGCCGGCGATCGCCTGCGGATCGACGTCGTACTCGCCGCTCTCGATGCGGCGCTTGAGCTCCTCCAGTTCGGCGCGCATGGCTCGACTGTAATCGACGTCAACGGGATCCGCGACCATCCGAGGACACCGATCGCAGACGGATGGCTTGGCTGGAAGCTTCGCGGTCAGCCGGCGAGCGGCGATCGGTCCCTGCGAACCGCCCGGCCGCCCGGGCGGGGCGTGACCGCGGGAGGCCGGGCCGGCGGCCGCGGCTTCGGGGCCGGCGGCTCCATCGAGCCGCCGCGCGCGTGCGCGACGACGATCGCGACGGTCGACGCGAGGATGCCGACAACAGCGCAGCCCAGCAGGGTCGGAAGGAGGCCGGGGGACCCACCCGTGACGAGCAGGAACAGGTACCACGCCGCGTCGAGGAACCCGAGCTCGAGCTCGCGCATGTAGACGGCCACCACCAGGATGGCCGGCAGCAACCCGAGCGCGACGAGGACCGCGCGGCGCAGCACCGTCGTCTCGCGCAGGCCGGCGAGCATCCATAGGTTCAGCGACACGGCGACGAGCAGCCCGGCGAACGGATTGACGGCCCACAGCGCGATCGAGACGGCCACGAAGGCGGTCGACAGGGCGACGGCCGCGCCCGGCGCCGCGGGGCTTGGCAGGGGCCGAGCCCGGCGCAGGAGCGGTGACCGGACGAGCACCCACGCCAGGACGATCACGACCACCACACCTGCGACGTCCGCAGCCGCGGCGCCCGAGACGGTCGCCTCAGTCGGGTCGAGCGGAGCCGGGGCATCGCGCGCCGAGCCCGTCAGCACGAGCAGCTTTGCGGCGCCGAGGCCCGCGAGGAACGGCAAGATGCCGGCGCCGACCCACGCGAACCATCGCACGATCGGGTGGCCGCGCCGGCGCGCGCGCGCGAGGGCGTCGACGGAGCCGACGAGCGCAGGGAGGATCAGCGTGCCGGCGAGGAGCGCGACCGCCCAGCTCGGCAGCACCTGCTTGCCCGCTGTGAGGTACGAGCGCGGCCCATGCCCCGGCTGCCGGGACGCGCCGTCGAGCGCGGACACGATCCGCAGCACCCCCCGCCCGATCGCGCCATAACGGCTCGAGTCGAAATCCGAGACGCGCCGGCGGTCGGGCGGCGGCGCCAGCTCCCCGCTACCGCTCAAGCGGACGGCCGGAAGCCCCTGCGCCAGAAGCGGTCCCTGCGCTCCGATGCCGACGGGAAAGGCAAGCCGCGCGACCTGCGCGAGGCCGCTCTGCCCACCGCCGCCGGAGTTGCCGATCTCCGCCTGGAGCGAGGCCACGGCTGTCTTGTGGAGGCCGATCCCGCCGCGGCTCGCGTCGGTCGACCAATCGAGCACCATCGGGCCTCGCGCGCGGCGCGCTCCGCTGTTCGAGACCACGACCACCGCGTCGATCGGGTGGCCGGTCGCGGCCTCGGCGGCCCCGAACCGGCGGGCCCCGGCATCCCCCAGCGCGCCGCCGTCGGCCGAGGCGAGGACGATCGTGTGGCTTACGTCGCGGGCGCCGAGGGCGCGGCCGACCTCGACCAGGGCGGCCGTGTCGGCCGCGCTTCCGGTCGCGTCGGGGACCGACAGCGCGTCGCGGCCGGCGAGGACGATGAGCTCGCGCTCCGAGAGCCCAGGCCGCCGGGCGACCACGTTGTCGAGCGCCGTGCCGTCGTCCGTCCACCGGTCGTGCGCCACCTGGAAGCCGAATCCGCGCAGCTGCGTGGCGACTCGATCGGCAACGCGTTCGTCGCCCGCGTGCCCCGCGCGTCGGTCCGGCGCGTCCTGCAAGATCGCGTGCACCGTCGAGGAGGCCGACGCGCTCTCGAACAAGATGTCGGCCGGAAGGCCCTGGGGCGCGGCCGGCGGGGCGTGTTCAAGGGAGAACGCCGCGATGACGACCGCGAGGACCGCCGGCACGAAGGCCGCCCGGTACAGGCGGGGCTGGATCACACGCGAGGCTTTCGAATGAGCGTCAGTCCCAACTTCGCTCCAACCTACAATCTCGGTTGTTAAGGCCTGCGAGATGTCGACTGAGCAGCCGCGCATCCTTTTGGTCGACGACGAACGGTCGGTTCAGACGCTGCTCACCTACCCCCTCCGCAAGGACGGATACGACGTCGTAACGGCGAGCACGGGCCAGGAGGCCCTCGAACGGTTTCGCGACGGGGCGTTCGACCTCGTCGTGCTGGACGTGATGCTTCCGCAGACCGATGGCTTCGCGGTCTGCCGCGAGCTGCGCGCCCGGAGCTCGGTGCCGATCATCATGCTCACCGCGAAGACCGAGGAGTTCGACAAGGTGCTCGGTCTGGAGCTCGGCGCAGACGACTACATCACCAAGCCGTTCTCGATGCGGGAGTTCCGGAGCCGCGTGAAGGCGGTGCTGCGGCGGGCCGGCCTGGCGCGCAACGGCGACTCGGCCGAGGAGCCGCTGGAGGAGGGGGACCTCCGAATCGACTTCGCGAAGCGGTCGGTAGAGCTCCACGGCGAGCCGGTGAAGCTCACGTACGTGGAGTTCGAGATCCTCGCCGCCCTGGCGCGGAGCCCGGGCCGGGTATTCAGCCGGAGCATGCTGCTGGAGCGGCTCTGGGGCGACTCGGCGTATCGTGACCCGCGCACCATCGACGTCCACATCCGCCACCTGCGCGAGAAGCTCGAGGCCGATCCCAAGGAACCGGCGCTCATCTTCACGGTGCGCGGCGTGGGCTATCACTTCCGAGACAGATGAGGCGCGCGCTTCTGCGGCCCACATCGCTGCAGAACCGGCTTGCCCTGCTGTTCCTGGCGATCACCGCGCTCGGGTTCGCCGCGGTCATCTTCTTCTTCCTGCCACAGCTCCAGTCGCGCCTCGAGCAGCAGCGCCTCCAGGACCTCGACCGCACGGCCTCGACGTCGGCCCCGCGGCTCGAGGCGGTGATCGGACGCAACGTCACTGGACCGCAGCTCGACCAGCTCGTGAGAGCGGTCGCGGATGCCGCCAATGCACGCGTGACGCTGCTCGGGGTGCAGGAATCGTCGGGAGTCCCCGCGCAGTTCTACGTGATCTCCGACTCGAACGCCGAGCGTTCGGTGCAGCCGGACACGGGGCTCGCCGCGCGCGCCTTCGCGCTCAGGAGCACGCGCGACTCGGCCGCCCGGCGCAGGGGCCAGACGGGGGAGGTCGCGAAGCCGCTCTTCTACCTGGGCCGCCCGGCATGGATCGTCATCTACTCGCGGAGCTTCAGCGACGCGAGCGAGGTCGTGACGCTTGTGCGAGACCGCCTGCTCGTGGCCAGCGCGGCGGCTCTGGTCGTGGCGCTCATCTCGGGCTTCGTCGTCGCCCGGGTCCTCACCCGAAGCGTGACCCGCCTGGAGCGCGCCGCGCGCAACCTCGCCGCCGGGCGCCCGGTTTCTCCGCTTCCGGTGGAGAGCGCCGACGAGCTTGGCCGGCTGACCAAGGCCTTCAACGAGATGCAGGCGCAGCTGGCGCGCGTCGACCGCGCGCGCAAGGAGTTCATCGCGAACGCGTCGCACGAGCTCCGCACGCCGATCTTCTCGCTGGCGGGCTTCGTCGAGCTGCTACAGAACGAGCGGCTCGACCGGGCGACGCGCGATGAGTTCCTGGAAACGATGCGCGAGCAGGTGGAGCGCCTGCAGAAGCTCTCGGTGGACCTCCTCGACCTCTCGCGTCTCGACGCCGGCTCGTTGCAGCTCGACTGCGAGGAGGTGGACCTGGGCGAGCTCGCAGTCGGGGTCACGAACGAGTTTCGTCCCGCCCTCGCGCAGCACCGAACCAAGCTTGATCTCCGGCTGCCCCACGACCACGTGGAGGCGATCTGCGACCGGGAAAGGGTGGCCCAGATCATGCGTATCCTGCTCGACAACGCCCTGCGGCACACGCCGGAGGGCACCAACGTCACCGTGAGCGCGAATCGAAACAACGGCGCGGCCGAGTTCGCGGTCGCGGACAGCGGCCCGGGAGTGGACCCGACGGCCCGCCCCCAGGTTTTCGAGCGCTTCTACACGGCGGACGCCGCGCGGGGCTCGGGCCTGGGCCTGGCGATCGCCCGGGAGCTTGCGGAGCGGATGGACGGGCACATCGACCTGCTGTCGCGGCCGGGACGAACGGTCTTCACGCTGGCCCTGCCGACGCCGGACGTAGACGGCTCGGCGTGAGGCGCGCGCTTCGCCGCGGACTGGCGGCGGCGACCGCCGTCGCCGTCGCCGGCGCGGTCGTGGGGGGTTGCGGTGGAGGTTCGTCGGGTGGCTCCGGCGCGTCCGGCGCCGGCTCCGCGCCGCCTCCGGAGCGGACGCGCGTGCGTGTCGTCGAGGGACTGGGCCAGGGCGGCGGGTTCGACGCCCGCCGCATCTACAAGGAGCTCGCGCCGGGCGTGGTCACGGTCGTCTCGCAGTATCCCGCGGGCGCGGTCTCGGGGGCGGGCGCCGCGCTCGGATCCGGCTTCGTGCTCGACGGTCGGGGCTACATCGCGACCAACGCGCACGTGGTGCTGGGCGACCCGCCGAGGCTCCAGCAGGCGAAGGCCGTCTACATCCGCTTCTCGGACGACAACCGAGTCCCGGCAAGGGTCGTCGGGACGGACATCTTCAGCGACGTCGCGCTGCTCAAGGTCGATCCGAGGGGGCTGTCCCTGACTCCCTTGCCGCTCGGCGACACGAAGGGGGTCGACGTCGGATCGCCCGTCGCCGCGATCGGCAGCCCGTTCGGCGAGGAGCAGTCGCTGTCGGTCGGCGTCGTCTCGGGCCTCCATCGGACGATCGCCTCCCTCACCAACTTCATGATCCAGGACGCGATCCAGACGGACGCCGCCATCAACCACGGCAACTCCGGGGGCCCGCTGCTCGATGCGCACGGCCGCGTGCTCGGGATCAACTCGCAGATCCAGTCGACGGGCGGCGGCGGCGAGGGGGTCGGGTTCGCCGTATCCATCGACATCGTCCGGCGCTCGCTGGAGCAGCTCCGGACGCGGCACTTCGTCTCGTACCCGTACCTCGGCATCACGTCCGAGGACCTTTTCCCGCAGCTCGCGCAGCGCCTTGGCCTGCCGGTCGGGCGTGGGGCGCTCGTGGCGCACGTCGAGCCCGGCGGACCGGCCGAGAAAGCCGGGCTGAGCGCCGGCTCGAGCAAGATCACGTTCGAGGGCGTCCCCGGCGTGCCGTCGGGCGGCGACGTGATCCTGGCGATCAACGGGCAGCCGGTCAACCAGTCGAGCGACGTCGGCGACCAGATCCTGCGCTATCGCGTGGGCGACCGGGTTCGCATCGACCTCCTGCGGGGGAAGGCCAGGCGCACGGTGACGGTCACGCTCGGCAGCCGGCCGCGCAGGCCCGCGCCGAGCTCGCTCAGTCCGTAGATGGTCGGGTCCGGATCCAGCCGCGCACCGGGGTGCGCGGGCTTGGAGAGGGTCATCTAGCCGGTGCCGTCGACGGTTGGCGCAGAGCTGGTTCGCGAGCTCGCCCTCGAGCTCCGCTCCGCGGCTCTGCCGATGCACGGCGCGCACGCCGGGCGCGAGCTGGCCGGCGATGCCCGCGCGGCCGGCGGCGATGTGACGTTCGCCATCGACGAGGCGGCGGAGCGCGCGCTCGAAGCCTTCCTCGAGGCGCGTGCGCCGTCGGTGGCGTGCTACTCGGAGGACCGCGGTCTCGCCATCCCGGACGGGGCGCGTGAGGTGCTGGTGGTCGATCCGGTGGACGGCACCCGACCGGCGCTCGCCGGGTTCGAGTCGTGCTGCGTTTCGGTGGCGGCGGCGCCCCTGGCGGACGGCGTGCGAATGGGAGACGTGCGGATCGGATGCGTCGTGGAGATCCCGTCCGGGGCGGTCTTCCTGGCCGAGCGGGGCCGCGGCCTGCTCGAGTCGCCGCCGGTGGCGCTCTCCGGCAACCGCGACCTCGACCGGATGTTCTGGACCTTCGGCTTCCGCGGACGGCCGGCGCGGCCGCTGGTCGAGGTCCTGGGGGACCTGATCGACCGCTCCTCGGTGCGAGGCGGGACGTTCGACCTCGGGTCCGCCTGCTTCGACGTGACGCGCGTGATCACCGGTCAGCTCGACGCGTACGTCGAACCGGGCCCCCTGCTCCTCGAGACTCCCGGGTTGCGCGCGGAGTTCGAGCGGGTCGGCCAGGGGTCGGTCCTGAACAACTCCCCATACGACCTCGCCGCGGCGGTCCTCTGCGCGACGGAGGCGGGCGCGATCGTCAGCGATGCGCGCGGCGAGCCGCTGGATGAGCGCCCCCTTCTCGGTTCCGGGCCCGACTACCAGATGTCGATCGTGGCGAGCGCGAACGCGGCGCTGCACGAGCGGATCCTGGCGTCAGTGAGCGCCGGGGCCGAGCGGATCGCCGCCCGCGCGACCGCGCCAAACCGGGCATCGAGCGGTCACTGACCTGGGGTAGGGTTCTCGGCGATGGAGTCGAGCCTGGCGGAGAGGACCGTTTCGCTCACGATCCCGGCGAAACCGGACTACGTCGTGCTCGCCAGGCTCGCCCTCTCCGCCGTCTGCCGCCTGGCTCCGCTCGAGCTCGAGGCGGCGGCGGACCTCAAGCTGGCCATCACCGAGGCCGCTACGTTCCTGATGGGCGGCGACCGCCGGTCGAGCGCCCGCGGCGAGGGCGGCGCGCCCCAGATGACGTTCCGGTTCGACCTCGCCGACGACGAGATCGTGGTCGAGGTGAGCGGCGAGCCGCTCCCGACCATCTCGGAGGAGGAGCGCGAGCTCTCGCGGGCGATCATCGACGCCACGGCCGACCGGTGCAGCTACGAGGACGGGACGATGCGCCTGACCAAGCGCCTCGGTCTCCCAGCCGGGTAGCCGGGTAGGCTCCGCGCGCCGATCCGCAACACACCTGGATCACCACCTAGAAGGAGCGCCGCTTGCTGCAGCCGGTAGGGGTCGGGCACAAGTCCCTGGCTGACTACACGCATCTCGTCGGGCGTCCGTTAATAGAGGAGATCAGGACGCTCTCCGACGATCTGAAGGGGCTTCGCATCCTCCACCTCTCGGCGACCGCCTTCGGCGGGGGCGTCTCGGAGATCCTCTACACGCTCGTGCCCCTGATGCACGACGTGGGCCTCGAGGCCGAGTGGCAGGTGATGATCGGTCGTGAGGAGTTCTTTCACGCGACCAAGCTGATGCACAATGCGCTCCAGGGGAACCCCGTGGACCTCTCAGCCGAGGATTGGCACGTCTACGAGCGCTTCAACGAGATCAACGCGAAGCAGGTGACGGGCGACTGGGACGTGATCATCGTCCACGACCCGCAGCCGCTCGCCATCCGCCGCCACGTGACCGAGCGCGCGCAGCACTGGATCTGGCGCTGCCACATCGACCTGTCGGCCCCGAACGAGC
>JAFAQQ010000196.1 GCA_019246335.1 Actinomycetota bacterium
TTCGTGCGTTGATCAGTCCGGTCGCCGCCCGCGAGGGGCACACCGCCGCCGACCACGCCCGCGCCGCGGAGATCGTCGCGCTGCACGGCGCGGACTCCCTCGATCCCTTCGCCCTGCGCGACGACAAGAGCTTCCACTTCGCCCGCGGCGGCTTCCTCGCCTACCGGACCCTGCGCGGCACAGCGGTGGTGTCGGCCGACCCGGTCGGCCCGCCCGGCAGCGCCGGCGCGATCGCCGCCGACTTCATGGACTTCGCGGCGGCCCAGGGATGGCAGGTCGCGTTCACCGCCGCATCCGAACGCCACCTCCGCGACCTGCGCTCGCTCGGCCTGCGGACGCTCTGCATCGGGCAGGAGGCCGTCGTGCGACCCGCTCACTTCTCGCTCGAGGGGCGTTCGATGCGGAAGATCCGCCAGTCGGTTCACCGGGTCGAGCGGCGCGGGTGGTCGGTCGAGGTCGTCGACGCCGTCGAGATGCGCGAATCCACGTTCGGGGAGCTCGATCGGGTGGAGCGCGCGTGGCGCGCCGCCCACCCGCGCCTCTACGGATTCGCCATGTGCCTCGGCCGCCTGTGGGGCGCGCCCGAGGATGCCGGCGCCGTGTACGTGCTGGGCCGAGACCCGAGCGGGGCGCTACAGGCCTTCATCCGGTTCGTCCGCTGCGGCGCGGGGCTCTCGCTCGACACGATGCGCCGCTCCGGCGACGAGCCGAACGGCCTGTACGAGGCGATGATCGCCAACGTCCTCGGCTGGGCCGCCGAGCGCGAGCTCGGGGCCGTGAGCCTGAACTTCGCCGGGTTCGCGCACGTGATGCGCGGGAGCGACGGCCTGACCCGCGGCCAGCGCGTCCTCCGCTTCCTGCTCATCCATGCGCACGGCCGCTTCCAGCTCGAGCGCCTCGCGCGCTTCAACGACAAGTTCAAGCCGGACTGGCGGCCACGCTACCTCGCCTATCAGGGTCGTACCCAGCTCCCGCTCGCGGCGCTCAGGGTGCTGCAGGCCGAGGCGTACGTCAGGCCGCCTCGCTCCCGTCAGCTGGAGGCGCGGTGGCAGCCCTTCCCCTATCCGATCGACGCCAAGATTCAGCTGCCGCGACCGCAAGCGAGCCAATGACCGCGAACACCACGGCGACCCACACGCCCGGGCGGCCCAGGGCGTGCCCGACGTGCGCCGACAACCGCTCGTTGCGCTCGAGCGCCTCGGAGCCGGCCGTGGTGGGGAAGAGGATCGCGAAGGCGAGGACGCCGACCGCCACGACCGCCGTCCTGGAGCGCGTGCGGGCGACGCGGACGAGAGCGATCGCGGCCGCGGCTCCGGTCGGGACCCACGCCACCACCATCCGTGCGAGCGGCTGCGCGCCGCGACGCGCCAGCTCCTCGAGCGGCAGCGCACCGCGCTGATTCGGACCGAGGGCGAAGAGGTGCGCGCCGTCGAGGAGATAAAGCCAGCCGACCCCGGCCGCGATCGCCACGACGGCGGCCGCCCACCCGAGCACCTTCAGGAGCCGGCGAGCCGCCCGGCCAGGTCCCTCCTGGTCGCGGCCTCTGCGCTCCTCGTGGGGCTGTGGATCGGTGTCGGAGTACACGGTCTGGTCTCGTACGGCCACGCCTACATCAAGTACCGGGGCTTCTCCCCGCCGAAGGACGCTCGCGGCGTGCCCGTCGGCAGGACCATCACTGTCCACTTCTATTCGACGTCGCTCCGCCAGCGGCGGCTGTACGAGGTCTACCTGCCGCCAGGGTATGCGCGCCTCGCCGCCAGGGGCGCGAGGTTCCCGGTCGTGTACCTGCTGCACGGGAGCCCGGGCGGGCCGTCGCTGTTCTCAGACGCCGCCAACATGGGCGTCGACGAGGACCGGCTGCTCGCGGACCACTCGATCCGGCCGTTTCTGGCTGTGATGCCGAACGGTCGCGACAAGAGCTTCATCAGCGACACCGAGTGGGCGGACACCCCGCATGGCCGGTACGAGGGGTTCGTGCTCGACGTGGTGCGCGACGTGGACGCACGGTTCCCCACGATCCCGCGGCGCCGCTGGCGCGCGATCGCGGGACTATCCGAGGGCGCCTATGGCTCGATGAACGTCGCGCTGCGAAACCTCCGCACCTTCGGCATCGCCGAGAGCTGGTCGGGCTACTTCCGCCAGTTGCGAACCGGTCCCTTCCGCCACGCCTCCCCGGCGGTGGTCGCCGCGAACAGCCCGGCGGGCTACGTTGGCTCCATGGGCCCGGAGTTGAAACGGTGGCCGCTCCACGCGTTCATCTACATGGGCAGGCGCGATCCAACCGAGCCGGGCGTGTACGCGTTCGCCGTGAGGCTGCGCGCCGCCGGCGCGTTCGTCAAGTTCTCGTTCGTGCGCGGCGGCCACGACTGGTCGCTGTGGCGGCGGATGATGCCGACGTCGCTCGAGTACACGAGCCGCACCTTCGGGGCCGGGGCGTGAGCTCGCTCGTCCTGGGTCTCGGCCTGGCGGTGCTCGCCTCTGTGGCGCTGAACTCCTGCTACGTGATCCAGCATGTGGGGTCGGCGAGCGCCCCGCCCGTGGACATCCGCCGCCCGATCGCCACGTTGCGAGGCCTGCTGTCCTCGCGCGCGTGGCTGATCGGCGGCGTGCTCGGAATGACGGGGTGGGGGCTTCACATCGTGGCCCTGTCGCACGCGCCGCTGTCGCTGGTCCAGGCGTTCGTCGCCGGGGGGCTCGGCCTGATGGCGCCGATCGCCTCCCGAGTGCTGGGCGAGCCGCTTGCGCCAGTCGAGCGCGTCGCGGTCGGCGCCGTCGTGGCGGGGCTGGCCCTTCTCTGCGTGGGTCTCGGCGATCCGGGAGTCCACGGTCACGTGCGTGCGGTTCGCCTCAGTCTCTTCCTGGCGGGCTCCGGGGCGATCGCCGTGGTCTTCGCGGTCCTTCGCGTGGAGTGGAGGGCCCGCGCGCTGGGGCTGGCCGGCGGGATGCTGTACGGCACCGCGGACGTCGCGATCAAGGCGATGACGGGAGTCGCGAGCGCGCACGGCGTTGCGAGCGCGCTGCTGTCTCCGTGGCTCGTGGCGGCAGCCGTGGCGACGGCGGGCGCGTTCTTCAGCTTCCAGCGCGCGCTTCAGAGCGGCGAGGCGGTCCCGGCGATCGTGTTGATGACGGCCGCGACGACGGTCCTCTCGGTCCTGGGAGGATTCGTGGTGTTCGGAGACCCGCTCGGTTCCACCACCGGCCTGGCCGCGCTTCACCTAGCCGCGTTCGCGCTTGTCGCCGCAGCGGCCGCGGCGCTCGCACCGACGCTGGCGTCGCGCCCGGGGGATGCCGCGGACCGGCCCGAGGCCGCGCCCGCGGACGGCCGCGCCGCGCCCGCGTCCGCTATATAGGCCGCCGTGGCGAAGAAGATCCTGGCCGTCGTCTCCGAGCCGGTCTCATCCGAGCACCTTCGTTCTGCGCTCGGGGCGGAGGCGGAGGAGGATCCCGAGGTGCTGGTCGTCGCGCCGGCCCTGAACACGAAGCGGCACTTCTTCCTTGCGGATCCGGACCCGGCGATCGACCGCGCCGAGGGGGTCGAGGAGGAGACCGTCGAGCGCATGGGGGAGGGGGGCATCGACGCGGCGGGGCAGACCGGAGAGTCCGACCCGCTGCTCGCGATCCAGGACGCCCTGGCCACCTTCCCCGCCGACGAGATCGTGCTGTTCGTCCACCCGGAGTCCCGCGGCAACTGGCTCGAGGAGGGCCTGGTCGACGAGGCCCGGCGACGCTTCGAGCCGCGGGTAACGCATTACCTGGTCGAGCCGGAGTAGGCGTGGCGCCGTCCCGCGGGCGGCCCCCATGTGAGATGCTTCGAGCCGGTAGATCGCTTGAGCCCAGTCGCAGCCCAAAACCGGGGCCCGCGCGGGGAGGGACGCGCGGTCGTCGTGCTGGCAGCTCTGCTGCTGGCGGTGGCGCTGGCCGTGTACGTCCCGGCCAGCCAGGCGGCCCACCAGAGCCGCCCGCTGCGCGAAAGCGCGACGGGGAGCAAGAAGCACCACCATCACCACCCGCGGGTGCTCCGCGTCGGCAGTTGGAAGGGCATCAAGGGCCAGTTCCGATCGATCCAGGCCGCCGTCGACGCCGCCCGGCCCGGCGACTGGATCCTCGTCGGCCCGGGCGACTACCACGAGCGGGCGGACCACCGAAAGAAGGCGGCGCGCCGCGGGCCGCAGCCTTCCCACACCCCCGCCGCGGTCATCATCGCCAAGCCCAGGATCCATCTGCGCGGGATGAATCGCAGGAAGGTGGTCGTCGACGGCACGAAGCCGGGGTCGCCGCGCTGCAGCTCGAATCAGAAGAACCAGGACCTCGGCCCGAAGGACTCCAACGGAGACCGTCTCGGCCGCAACGGGATCCTCGTGTGGAAGTCGAATCGCGTGAGCGTCGACAACCTCAGCGCCTGCAACTTCCTGAGCGGCTCCGGCAGCACCGGCAACGAGATCTGGTGGAACGGCGGCGACGGCGGCGGGAAGATCAACCTGCACAACTTCGAGGGCCGGTACCTCACCGCCACCTCGACCTTCTACGGCGATGGGACCAACGCCGCCTCGTACGGGATCTTCTCGAGTGACGCCAGCGGTGGCAGCTGGAGCCACATGTACGCGAGCAACATGAGCGACTCGAACTACTACGTCGGCGCCTGCCAGCAGGTGTGCAATCAGGTCGTCGACCACGTGTGGTCGGAGTACTCCTCGCAGGGGTACTCGGGCACGAACGCCGGCGGTAAGGTCGTGATCAAGCACTCCGAGTTCGACAACAACCAGAGCGGCTTCACCGCCGGCGCCCTCAACAACGACGACTGGCCCTCGCCCCAGGAGGGCGCCTGCCCGGGCGGCAACACGAGTCCGATCACCCACACGTACTCGTTCTGGGTGTTCATGGACAACTACGTGCACGACAACAACAACCCCAACGTCCTGGGCGTGGGGATCGCCGCGGTCGCGCCGGTCGGCACCGGGCTGCTCCTCTACGGCGGCCGCGACGACACCGTCATGCACAACCGCTTCTCGAACAACGGCGCGTGGGCGGTCGTGTTCCTCACCTACCCGGACACGGAGACCCCGCCTGACGACGTGATCGCCGCCGGGGACGACTGCCGCGGCGGCGTCAATGCCGGGCCTCCGAGCAACGCGTGCGTCTACGACGACTGGGGCAACGCCGTGCTCTACAACACCTTCCACAACAACGGCTGGTTCAAGCAGATGGCGTCGCCGACCGGAAACAACTCGAGCAACGCCGACATCGGCGAGATCACGAGCACCAGCGGGCCGACCAACTGCTACCACTACGACGTCGAGCAGGGAGGGGGAACGGTCACCACGTCGCCTGCCGGCCTCGAGCAGTCGAAGCCCGTCTGCGATCGGCACACCGTGCCAGCCAACGGCAACCTGGTGATGACGAACGACGTCATCTGCGACTCGCAGGCGTTCGCCGGGCTCGCCCCCGGTGTCAACTCCACGCCGTGCCAGCCGGGTTCCTACTACCCGCGCAAGACGACGGTCGTGATGCACCCGGTTCCGCGACACCTGGCGTCGATGCCGAACCCGTGCAAGGGCGTCCCCGCAAACCCGTGGTGCCCGCGGCGGGACAAGGATTGACCCGCCCGCCCGCCGTCGCGTCCGCCGGCCAGCGGACGCCTTCGGCGCCTGCTTGACGTCCGCGGTGGCCAAATCGCCGGGGCTCGGCTAGGGTCGGTCGCCGATGCGCCGCCTCGTCCTGGCCCTGGCCGTCCTGGCACTCGCCGTCTGCGCGCCGGCCGTCGCGTCGGCTGCCACGCCGAACTACCTCAGCCTCGCCACGCAGGGGCTCAAGCAGGCGCACAAGTACTACTGGAACTCAAGCCTGAAGTGGTGGAACGATGACCTGAACCCCGGGTCACACATTGCTCCCAACGGCGTCCCCATCCCGCTCGCGGACGTCTGGAACGCAGCGCCGCTGTTCGAGGCCTTCGACGGAGTCGCCCTGGCCAGTCCGACGAAGGCCAACAAGAGGGCGGCGGCCAGGTTCGCCAAGTACGCCGACAGGAAGTACTGGAACCCCGACCTCAAGCCACACGGCGGCTTCTCGCCCTATCCCGGTGACCGCGGGGTCGACGCCTGCACGTTCTTCGACGACAACAGCTGGTGGGGGCTCGGGTTCCTCGACGCGTACCGCGTCACGCACAACGGGCGCTTCCTGAAGGACGCGAAGCGGACGAACAACTTCGTCGACGCGCGTGGCTGGAAGGGTGGCGGACTGCGGAAGGGCATGAGGTGGAACACCTGGAAGGGGTCCCCCGACCAGTGCCCGCGTACGTACGCGATGGAGGCGCTGGCCGCGGCGAGCGCGCTGGCCGCGGGGATCTACGAGCAGACCGGCAGCACGAAGTACCGCAACCGCGCGAACAAGTACTTCAAGTGGGCGAACACGAACGCCTACAACCAGAGCGACGGCCTCTACGAGACCCTCTTCCGCCTCCCCGCGAACGAGGGCGGCCAGGCGCCTCTCACCTACGTCGAGGGCTCGTTCGCTGGCGCTCTGCTCTCGCTGTGCAGGGGCCACAAGGGGCACGGCGACCAGGCCTCATGCGCCAAGGCGCGTGACCTCGGCCGGCAGACGTACGACCACTTCGTCCAGACCTCGGACGAGTACTTCCCGCCGCAAGCGGCGATCATGTTCCGCTGGCTGGTCCAGCTCTCGGCGTACGAGAAGGATCCGTTCCTCTGGAATTGGGCCTCCACGGTTGCGAACAAGGCGATGAATAAGGCGCCGGACTCGAAGTACCGGACGCTCTACCTCAACTGCTGGGACGGCACGCCCCCCAGCGTCTGCGGCCGGAACGACGTTCAGTACGGCCAGCTCAAGGCCCACTCGGCGACGGTCGAGCTCTTCGCCTTCCTGGCCGCTTTCCCGCGGCCGTAGTAAGGCTTTTCCGCCGCTGCGCCGATAGCGGTCCGGAACAAGCCTGTCGCCGATGTGTTCCAGCCCGTCGTCGTGATCCGTATTCCCCGCCTCGCCCTTCTACTCGCCACGACCGCCCTCGCGGTCGGCGCGTTCCTGGCAGCCCCCGCGCTGTCCGCGGCGCAGCAGGCGAACTGGCTAAACGTCGCCAACAAGGGCATCGCCAACGCGCGGACCAAGGGCTTCTTCAATCCGGGGGAGGACTGGTACAACGTCTTCCTGAACGACGGCCGGCAGTACCCGCTGGCCACGGTGTGGGACGTCGTGCCGCTGCTGGAGGCCATCGACGGCCGTGCGCTGGCTGACCCGTCGAAGACGAACCGGAAGTACGCGGCGGACCACGCCAAGTACGCCGAGCGCTACTGGAACGGCGACCTTCCGCCGCACGGCGGCTACGCGCCGTATCCGGGCGACCGGGGCGCCAGCGACCACGTCTGGTTCGACGACAACAGCTGGTGGGGGCTGCAGTTCGTCGACGCGTACCGGGCCACGCACAACAAGCGCTTCCTGAAGGACGCCAAGAAGGCGAGCGACTACGTCGACGCGAGCGGCTGGGATGGAGGCGGCGGCATGTGGTGGGAGAGCCAGCATCAGTCCCACTCGCTGGAGGCGCTCGCGTCGGCCACGGCGCTCTCGGCCGACATCTACCTCTACACCAAGCCTCACAACACCACCTACAAGGACCGGGCGCTGAAGTACATCTCGTGGGCGGACAGCAACGCGCGCCACGACTACCCGCTCTACTCGAATGACACCCAGCCGGTCATGACCTACGTGGAGGGCTCGATGATCGGCGCCCAGCTGGCCCTCTGTCAGGCTGGGCGCCAAAGCTCGTGCGGCCGCGCGGAAGATCTCGCCAACGCCGCGATCAACTGGTGGGGCTGGTACCCGTACCCGAATCAGTGCCCGCAGACGGACACGATCATGTTCCGGTTCCTCGTGCAGCTGAGCGGGTACGACCGCAACCCGCGCTGGTGGGACTGGGCGGCGATGAACGCGCAGCAGGCGCTCGACCGCGCGAAGACGGGCGGTCTCTTCCTCAACTTCTGGGACGGCAGCTCGCCGCTGGCCCACGGCGGGTGTCAGGACCAGCCGAACCAGCTCAAGGTGCACGGCGCGGCCGTGGAGATGTTCGCCTGGCTGGCCGCGGTGCCACGGCCGTAGATCGTCGCGGGACCCCCGCGGCTCCGCGGCTCCGCTAAAAAAAACCGCTGCAATTTCGGGCATCGCGTTGGCATACTGCGTGCCCACGGCGTGCGTGTGCAGGGAAGCCGTCACCGCGACCGGAGGGTGGGGAATATGCGCGAACTCGAAGGCTCGCTCAGATGCGAGGCATGCGGTGCGGTTTGGAAGAGCCCAGCCGCGCACCAGATCGCGATGCGTGACGGCAAGTGCCTGCGCTGCGGCAAGGGACCGCTTGTCGACGAGCGGACGGGTGACGCCTCGGCCGAGGCCTGGCAGGCGGACGACGACGTGCCCGCCGGCAACGACGGCTGACGTCTAGGGCCGCGGCGCTTTAGAGTCGCGCCCGTCGATGGACGAGGACGTCGTATCCGGGCGAACTCCGGGCCGCGGACGGCTGGAGGGTCGGCGCGTGCTGGTCGTCGGCGCGGGGCAGGACGACCACGGGATCGAGGATCCCCCGGTCGGCAACGGACGCGCGATGTCGGTCCTGTTCGCGCGCGAGGGCGCCGCCGTCTGCTTGGCGGACATCGACCCGGGAGCTGCTGAGGCGACCGCTGAGCTGGTCCGCGCCGAACCCGGAGCGTCCGAGCCCGCCGTCGTGGTAGCGGACGCCGCGTCGGAGGAGGGCGCGGCGCAGATGTTCTCCGAGGCCCGCGAGCGTCTCGGCGGCCTCGACGGCGTGGTGATGAACCTTGGGATCGGGGCGGGGCTCGGTCTGCGCGGGACGAGCGTCGAGGTCTGGGATCGGGTGATGGCCGTGAACCTGCGATCGCACTTCCTGGGATGCAGGTTCGGGCTCGACGCGATGTCACCGGACGGAGGCGCGGGAGGCGGCGCGATCGTCCTGATCGGGTCGGTCGCGGCGCGCGAGGTGATGCCACTGCCGGCGTACGGCGCCTCGAAGGCGGCGCTCGAGTCGCTCTGCCGGCAGGCCGCCGTGGAGGGGGCGCCGGATGTGCGGGTCAACGTCCTGCATCCCGGCCTGATCGACACGCCGCTCGGCCGGCTCGCCTCGCAGATCAGCTCGCTGCGGGAGCAGGTGAGGATCCCGGCCGGGCGTCAGGGAACGGCGTGGGAGGTGGCCTGCGCGGCGCTTTTCCTGCTCTCGGATGAGGCTTCGTACGTGACGGGCCAGGCGCTGCTGGTGGACGGCGGCCTCAGCGTGGGCCCCCGGGCGTAGTCGTCGGTCGAAGCAGTCGCTCAACGGCGCGGCGGGGCGGCGCTGTCGGCGCAAAAGCGGTGCGGCGCCATCCCGCTTGCGCGCGCACCCGGGCGGGGGTAGGGTCGATGTGATGCTCGAGGTCGATCAGACCGCGCCGAGCGAGGCTTCCGAGCTGCAGTCCGCCTGGCAGCAGATCCGCGACGAGGCCCGGCGGCTGGCCGGCGGCCCCGGCGACATGCCGCAGCGGGTGGCCCTAATGCACTCGATCTTTCGGGATTCCGGCGGCAACCACGCGTTTCCGGAGGTCGCGCTGCACGGTGCGCTCTGGGCGTACGGGTTCTACGAGCGCCGCGGGGTCGTCAGCCGGATGATCTCCTACCGGTACTTCTACGACCGCGACGAGCGGGCGCGCCGGGCGTACATGCTGTTCGTCTTCTCGCAGGGGTTCAAGGAGGCGAACCGTTCCGTCTTCATGGACACCTACGCGAACTACTTCTTCACGAAGCGGTTCGGCGAGGCGGACGGAGCCGATTCGGTCGTCGCGCCGGCGCTGCTCGAGGCGCTGAACCGCGTGCACCACGCCGCCCGGTCCGGGCGCTCGTTGACCGCCGGCGAGCGACGGGACGTATTCGAGACGTCCCTGCTCTTCGAGCAGGAGAGCACCGTCGGGCCCAAGGTGAAGGAGGAGGTCTCGAAGTTCGACTGCCCGGTCCTGACGCGGATCGTGCTGAGGCCGATCGTCCACTTCTCCTACTTCCCGCGGAAGGAGTGGCTGGTGTTCCACGACTTCAGCAAGACGGAGGAGCGGATCGAGAAGGCGATGCACTCGTACGACCTGGCCGCGCGGGTTGGATGGCCGCACGTGGGGGAGTGCATCCGCTACGCGGGGGTGTTGCCGGATCGGTTCTTCGCGGATCCGCTCGGGTACGCCGACGGGCTACGGGCGGCTGCGGCGGCCTAGCTCGCGTCAGCCCTCGGTGCGGTGGCAGACGGCCTCGATGCTGTTGCCGTCCGGATCGAGGACGAAGGCGCCGTAGTAATCGGGGTGGTAGTGCTCGCGGATGCCTGGAGCGCCGTCGTCGGTGCCGCCGGCGGCCAGCGCGGCCTCGTGGAACGCATCGACGGTTGCGCGCTCGGGGCTGGCGATGGCGACGTGGACCTTGTGCGTGGGCTCGCGGACGGCGATCCAGAAGTACGGCCGGTCGGTACCGAAACCGCAGCCGAGGTCCCCGAACTCGCGCGCGACCCCGTAACCGAGCGGCTTGAGGGCGGCCTCGTAGAAGGCCTTGCTCCGCTGGTAGTCGGAGACGCCGATGACGACGTGGTCGATCACGCTACGTCAATCACCGACTCAGCGGTTCGTCCGTGCTGCGCCAGCCAGAGGACCACCCGCGTCGGGCTGTCCGATGCGACGAGGACCTCATCGGCGACCGTCGCCACCCACTGGCCGCGATGTATGGCCGGAGCCTGTCCGCTAACTCGGTCAGCGGTCATACCCCTCAATCGCCCGCACGGACAACCACGTCAGCACCAGTCCGGTCGCCACGATCACCCCCAGGCAGATCGCCAGCTTGTCGAGCACCCATCCCTGCAGCACCAGCGACCTCAACCCCTCGATCACGTAGCTCACCGGGTTCGCCCGGGCCAGCGCCTCCATCAGGCCGGTCAGCCGGTCGAAGGGCACGAAGTTCGGCGTGAGGAACAGGAGCGGGAAGAACAGGATGAAGCTCGCGTTCGTCGCCTGGACGTTGCGCGTGTAGAGCGCCACCAGGATCGCGAACCCCGCGTACGCCGCCCCCCAGAGGGCGGACAGCCCCACGATCGCCACGGCGCCCGGCACTCCCGCCTTGACCCGCGCGCCGAACGCCAGCGCCACCACCAGGACGAGGGTCGCGGTCCCGATCCCGCGCACGACGTCGGCCGCGAGCCGGCCGAAGATGATCGACGAGCGCCGCACCGGCGCCACCAGCAGCTTGTCGAAGTATCCGTTGTCGATCTCGGTGACGAGCGCGAGCCCGGAAGTCGCCGTGCACACCGCGAACAGCAGCGACACCGGCGTCTGGAACGCGACATAGCCCTGACCATGAAGCCACGGGGTCGAGCTCGGGAACGTCTTCGAGACCTGGCCGATGTTCACCGCGAGGAAGAACAGCGGGATGAACAGGGTCGGGATCGTGGCCTCCGGCATCCGGAAGGTCTCGCGGACGGCCCGGCGGCCGAGCAGCGCCACCGCCGTGGTCACGCCGAGTCCCCTCCGGACTCCGGGGGCGATTCGGCTGAGTCCGCGCCCTCGAGCCGCCGCCCCGTCGCCGACAGGAACACGTCGTCGAGCGACGGCCGCGACACGGAGATCGCACCGACGCTGATCCGGGCCTGGTCCAGCCGCCGCACGATCTCGGCGATCGACGAGGGTCCGTCCTCGACGTAGAGAGCGAGCGCCTCCGGCTCCGGCACCACCCGCTCGAGCCCCGGCAGCGCCCCGATCGCCGCGGCGGTCGCGCCCGCATCCGCCCCGTCGAGCGCCACCGTCACCACGTCGTGCCCCATCTCGGCCTTCAGCGCCTCCGGCGTCCCCTCCGCCACGATCCGCCCGGCGTCGATGATCGCGACGCGGTCGCAGAGCTGGTCCGCCTCCTCCAGGTACTGCGTGGTCAGGAAGACGCTCGTCCCGAGCGCGTTGATCCGCCGCACCTCGTCCCAGACCGTCAACCGCGACGCCGGATCCAGCCCGGTCGTCGGCTCGTCCAAAAACAGGACCTCCGGCGAATGGACCAGCGCGCTCGCCAGGTCGAGCCTCCGTTTCATCCCGCCGGAATAGGTCTTCGTCCGGCGGTCGGCCGCGTCCGTCAAGCCGACCAGATCCAGCAGCTCCTGCGCCCGCCGGCGGGCGTCCTCGCCGACGATGCCGTACAGCCCGCACTGCAGCTCGATCAGCTCCCGCCCGGTCTGCACCGGATCGAGCCCGATCTCCTGCAGCGCCACGCCGATCCGCTTTCGCACCTCGGCCGGGCGCGCGAGCACGTCGAGCCCCGCCACCAGCGCTGTCCCGGCGGTCGGCGGCAGGAGCGTGCAGAGCATCCGGACCGTGGTCGTCTTCCCCGCGCCGTTGGGGCCGAGGAACCCGAAGACCTCACCGGCGCGCACGCTGAGGTCGATGCCGCGGACGGCCTCGACGCCGCCCTTGAAGGTCTTGACGAGTCCGCGCGCCTTGACGGCGCCGGGCGGGCCGTCGTCGCGCACCGGCTCCGTCACGACGGAGCGGCCGATCTCGTGTTCGGGGACGGTCGAAGTCACGGAGCTGACCGATCCTACGAACCGGACCGGCAACCGGCGCACGCCGCGCCGCGAAGTGGGATACTGCCTCGCAGACCGCTCGGCCGGCCCAGTGCCAGCCGGGCGGCCTCTCTAGGGAAGCCGCAGGGGAAGGAAGCTAATGCGTAGAGGACTCGCCGCCTTCGCGGCCGCCTTGCTCGCGGCGGTCGCGCTAATCGCTGCCGCGTCCGCTGACGCGAAGACCTCGAAGTCCCTCCGAATAGACGTGCTCTCGAACCGCGCCGACGTGATCTCGGGCGGGGACGCCCTGGTCGCGATCGGCATCCCGAACGGCGTTCAGCCGTCCAACGTCCTCGTGCGCCTCCGCGGCAAGAACGTGACTGGCAAGTTCGCGGTCCGCCCGAACGGCCGCTTCGAGGCCCTCCTTACCGGGCTGAGGGTCGGCAACAACACCATCACCGCCTCGGCGCTCGGGGCGAACGCCGCCCACCTCACGCTGATCAACCACGCGAACGGGGGCCCGACGCTCTCCGGCCCGCAGGTCAAGCCGTGGATCTGCAAGAACGGCTCGAAGAGCCCCAAGTGCGACCAGCAGCCGACCTTCAGCTACGAGTGCATGACGCTCACCGGCTTTCAGTCGTGCGACCCGAGCAGCCCGCCCCCCGGCACGGAATCGACGACGACGCAGACGGGCGTGACCGTGCCGTTCATCATCCGGATCGAGACCGGCTACCAGGACCGCGACCAGTACCAGATCGCCGTCCTCTGGCAGGCGGGCAAGCCATGGACGGCGTGGTCGCCGCAGGCTCAGTTCAACCACAAGCTGCTGATCACGCACGGGGCGAGCTGCGGAATCGACCACCAGAGCTCCACGGCGCCCAGCGTGACCGGTGACACCGCCGGCGTCCCGGGTGCGCCATCGGTCTCCAGCAGCAGCCCGACCACCGCGCTCGGCGAGGGGTTCGCCGTGATGTCGACCGCGCTCGACAACGCCGGCCACAACTGCAACCTCGTGACCCAGGCCGAGTCGCTGATCATGGCCAAGGAGCACCTGATCGAGCACTACGGCACGCTGCGCTTCACGATCGGCACCGGCTGCTCGGGAGGCTCACTCGTGCAGCAGCAGGTGGCCAATGCCTACCCGGGCATCTACCAGGGGATCCTGCCGCAGTGCTCCTTCCCGGATGCCTGGTCGACCGGCCAGCAGCTCGCCGCCTACCACTTCACGCGCGGGTATTTCGAGCACCCGGAGAAGTGGGGCCCCGGGATCGCGTGGACGCCGGACGAGATCGCGGACGTGGAGGGCCACCCCAACCACGGCAACGCCATCATCTTCGACACCGTGTACTGGAACTCGCTCGCCAACCCGTCGGGCGGTTGCGCCGGCGTCACCACCGCGCAGATGTACAACGCGCAGACGAACCCCGGCGGTGTGCGCTGCACCCTCGCCGACTACATGATCAACGTCTTCGGCCACCGTCCGGCCAGCGTGTGGACGAAGAACGAGAAGAAGATCGGTCACGGGTTCGCAGGCCTGCCGATCGGCGACGTCGGCGTCCAGTTCGGACTCCAGGCGCTCCAGGCCGGGCAGATCACCCCCGCTCAGTTCGTCGACCTGAACGACAAGATCGGCGGCGCCGACATCGACCTCAACTACACGCACGCGAGGTCGGATGCCACCCAGCCAGCATTGCGAAACGACTACCGCAGCGGCGCGGTGAACGAGACCAACAACCTCACGAGCGTCGCGATCATCGACCTCCGCGGGCCCGACCCGGGCGCGTTCCACGACGCGTACCGCTCGTGGACGATCCGGGCGCGGCTCGAGCACGCGGAGGGGCACTTCCCTCGCAACCACGTGATCTGGTTCGGGGAGGCGCCGCTGATCGGCGACCCGACCTACACGACGCTCGGCCTGATGGCCGAGGACCGCTGGCTGACCGCGGTCGAGGGCGACCACCGCAACATCTCGCTGTCCGCGAAGGTCCAGCAGGACCGGCCGGCCGACGTCCACGACCAGTGCTCGAACATCTCCGGGGTGCAGCAGATCACCCTGCCGGATGGCGACGAGGTTTGCCAGAACGCGAACGTCCAGACGCGCTATGCCACGCCGGCGATGGTGGCGGGCGAGGACATCCGCACCGACATCGAGAAGTGCAAGCTCGAGAAGATCCGCCGGGAGAGCTACTACCCGAACGAGTTCACGGACTCCGAGTGGAGCACGCTCAAGAAGGTGTTCCCGACCGGCGTGTGCGACTGGAGCGACGGCGGCGTGTCCAAGCAGGGGACGTTCCCGTGGCTGACATACCAGAAGAACGCGGCCGGGACGCACGTGGTGTACGGCGGGCGGTCGCTCGGCGCCGCGCCTGGCGGCTCCGGCGACGGCTGGACCAGCCCGGTGTTCGGCGTATGGCGTAAGGGCGAGAAGGGGTTCGCCGGCACGTGACGCCCCCGGTGCGGCGGGGCGGGCGCGGACGGGGCTTCTTCAGGCTCGGCGGCATCGGGGCGGCCGTGGCGGCGGCGGGCGTGCTCGCCCTCGGGACCGGCGGCGGTGTGGCCGGCGGAGCCGTGGCGGGCGCGGGCGCCGCCGCGAAGTCGGTCGCCAACCCGACGGTCTCCGGCCCGGTCACCGGCGGCGTGCGCGGCTACCCCTGGAACAAGAGCCTCTTCTCGCTCAAGGCCAAGGGCTACGACTACAGCGAGAAGGAGTACTTCTACAAGGGGACCGCGACCGATCTCTCCACCGGCGCCACCGCGCCCTACGAGAGCCGGATGGTGGTGCGGCTTCCCAAGAACCAGAAGCGCTTCAGCGGCACGGTGCTCGTGGAGTGGCTGAACGTGACCGGTCAGTCGGACCTCGAGACGGCCTGGCCCGTCGAGGCGCAGTATCTGATGAAGCACGGTATCGGCTACGTCGGGGTCTCGGCGCAGCTCGCCGGCGTCTGCTGCGGGCCGACGACGCTCAAGGGCTGGGACCCGGTCCGCTACGCGCCTCTCGTCCACCCCGGCGACACCTTCTCCTACGACATCTACTCCCAGGCCATCCGCGCCCTTCGCGGGCCGCACCACTCCGGGGTGGACCCCATGGGAGGCATGCCCGTGCGCAGGTTGGTGGCGACGGGCGCCTCGCAGTCGGCGCTCTACCTGACGAACTTCGTGAACGGCGGTTACAACCGCAACCAGATCAGCGCGTATGTGATCACGCGCGGTGGCGGCCCGTACGACACGTTCTCCACCCCGATCTTCCAGCTGAACGAGGAGAACGACGCGATCCCGCAGAAGGACAACAAGCGCTACGTGGGGTGGCAGGAGGCGGGGACCGCGCACGCTCCCTATCAGTGGTGGGGATACATCATCCGCGAGGAGTGGCGCGACGGGACGCAGCCGAACGGCGTCGACGCGATCAACGACGCCTGCTCGGTCAACCACGGTTCCGTGGACTACAGCTCCCGCGCGCTGAGCCACTGGGTCACGCGCTTTCTGCAGACGGGGAAGCTCCCGCCGCACGCGCCGCGGGTGAAGACCGACTCGAGCGGGAACATCGTGCGCGATGCGAACGGGCTGGCCGAAGGCGGGCTACGCCACGTGTTCGTCCAGGTTCCCGTCGGCTACAACAGCTCCACCGGTTGCCCGCTGTACGGGACGTACACCCCGTGGAGCGCGTCGAAGATCCGCTCGCTGTACCGGACCCACGCTTCGTACGTCAACCACGTTCGGCTGTGGAGCGAGGACGAGGTCGACCGTGGGTGGCTACTGCCCGCGGACCGCGCCGACGTGATGCGCAAGGCGCGCGGCTTCCGGGCGCCGTGGAATGGCGGGTGCACATCCGCTTGCCGCGCGCCGCTCGGGCTCTGAGGGATCGCCCAACCGGCGCGTCCCGCGCCGGGCGCTAAGTGGAATTGCGAACCGCCACCTCGTACTTCTCGACCGACGTGCGGTTCCCGGGCGTGTTGTCCCCCGGCATCGCGTCCAGGATCTCGTGGGCCTTCCGGTAGTCCTCCTCCGACTCCAGCAGGAGAACCGCAAGCGCCTTCTGCTGATCGGCATCGTGGAGCACGATTATCTCGGCGTTCTGTGGGAATCCCTCCGGCGGTCCGCCCTCGGTGATCTGCTTGCGAACCGCATCTACGCGGCTCTGGTCAACCCCTTCGAACGTGACGACACGCGCTAGCGCCATCCTCGGCCTCCTTGGTCGGATCGGGCGGCGCATCCTACGCAACGACGCGCCGGCCACGAGATCCAATCCCCGTCGAGATCCGGTGCGGCCGACCGGCGCTCGTGGCATCCTGAGTCCATGCCCGTTCGGTTTGGGATCTCCGATTCCTCCGAGCATGGGCAGCGCATCGTGCTCACCGTCACGGGCGAGCTCGACTCCGGCGCCGTAAGCGAGCTGATCGATCAGCTCGACCGCGCGGCCACGGGCGGGACGCGAGTCGTCCTCGACCTCTCGGGCGCGCACGCGAGCCTGAACGGCACGGCCGCGGGGCTCGCCGCCCGCGCCAGGCGCATCGCTCGCCAGGACGGCGGCCTGACGGTCATCGTGCGTGACCCGAGCTTGCGCGCCGCCTTCGAGCAGGCGGGCCTCGGCGCCTCCGTCAGGGACGACCAGCGCCGCATGGTCCGGGCGCCCGCGGCCTGAGCTTCATTGTTCGATTTCCCACGCCCCGGCGTGGGAAATGCACCAACGAACGGTGGCGCCGCGGGGGTCAGCCCCCGAGCGCCGCGAAATCCTCGTCGCTCAACGACATCTGGCCGGCCTCCACGTTCTCCTCGAGGTGCTCGACCGAGCCCGTGCCAGGGATCGGCAGCATCACGGGTGAGCGCTTCAGAAGCCAGGCGAGGGCGACCTGCGAGGGCTTGGCATCGAGCTTGGATGCGATCTCGTCGAGCGGTCCGCCCGGCCGCGCAAGCGAGCCGGTCGCCAGCGGGAACCAGGGGATGAAGCCGATGCCCCGCTCGGTGCAGGCGTCGAGCACGTCCTCGGCGTCCCGATCCTCGAGGTTGTAGCGGTTCTGGACGGAGGCGATCGGGACCATGTCGAGCGCCTGCTCGAGCTGTTGCACGGTCACGTTCGAGAGCGCCACCAGCCGGATCTTGCCCTCGTCGCGGAGCCGGACGAGCTCGCCGACCGACTCCTCGAACGGGACGTTCCGGTCCACCGCGTGCAGCTGGTAGACGTCGATTCGCTCGACGCGCAGCCGGCGGAGGCTTCCCTCGCAGGCCTCGCGCAGGTGCTCCGGGCGGCCGTCGCGCTCCCAGGCGCCCGGCCCGGATCGCGTGAGCCCGCCCTTGGTGGCGATGACGAGGTCCTCCGGGTACGGATGGAGGGCCTCTGCGATGAGGTTCTCGGAGACCTCGGGACCGTACGAGTCCGCGGTATCGATCAGGGTCACGCCAAGCTCCACGGCGCGGCGCAGCACGCGGAGCGCCTCATCGTGGTCGTCGGGCGGTCCCCAGATCCCGTCGCCCGTGATGCGCATGGCGCCGAAGCCGAGCCGCCGAACCTCGAGCTCTCCGCCGAGCTCGAACGTCCCGGCCGGAGACTCGTCGGTGAGCGCCGGGAGGTCGGCCATCGCGGCGTCACACCTTAGGGCCTGCCTCCGCAGTGGGCGCGGGCGCGAGGCGGATAGCCCTGCTCGCGGCGCCGCGTAGACTGGATCGCCCCGAGGGGACCTGGGAAGCAGCTTTGCGCTCGTCAATCGAGGAAGGCATCCGCGCCGTCGCCGCAGGCGAGTTCGTGATCGTCGCCGACGACGAGGATCGCGAGAACGAGGGCGACCTCATCCTCGCGGCCGAGCGGGCGACGCCGGAGAAGCTCGCCTTCATGATTCGGCACACCAGCGGCATCATCTGCCAGCCGATGACGGGCGAGCAGCTCGACCGGCTCGACCTGCCGCAGATGGTGCTGAACAACACCGAGACGCGGCGGACGGCGTTCACGGTCTCGGTCGATGCCCGCGCGGGTACCGCGACCGGCGTGTCGGCGGCCGACCGCGCGCACACCGTCACGATGCTCGCCGACCCCGACGCGCAGCCGAAGGACTTCCTTCGCCCCGGCCACATCTTCCCCCTCCGGTACCGCGAGGGCGGCGTGCTGAAGCGAGCCGGGCACACCGAGGCCGCCGTCGACCTGGCGCGGCTGGCGGGGCTGCGCCCGTCGGGCGTCATCGGCGAGCTCACCAACGATGACGGCACCATGATGCGCATGCCGGAGCTCGAGGCCTTCGCCGACGAGCACGGGATCCCGCTGATAACCGTGGCCGACCTGATCGCCCACCGCTACACGACCGAGCGGATCGTGGAGCGGGTGCGCGAGAGCGCGGTGAGCACCGAGAGCGGCCGCTGGACCTACCGGGTCTACCGCTCGCGGATCGAGGGGGGGTCGGAGCACCTCGCCCTGGTGATGGGGGAGGTCGCCGGCGACGACCCGGTGCTCACTCGCGTGCACCGGTCGTGCCTGGCGGGCGACGTCTT
>JAFAQQ010000080.1 GCA_019246335.1 Actinomycetota bacterium
GTCCCTTGAGGATCTGCACGGTCTCCTCGGTCGAAGGCTGGTCGACGGTGATCTTCTGGAAGCGCCGCTCGAGCGCTGAGTCACGCTCGAGGTACTTGCGGTATTCCTCGAGTGTGGTCGCGCCGATCGTCTGCAGCTCGCCGCGCGCGAGCGCGGGCTTCAAAATGCTGGCCGCGTCGATCGCGCCCTCGGCGGCGCCCGCACCGACGAGGTTGTGCAGCTCGTCGATGAACAGGATGATGTCGCCGCGCTGGGTGATCTCCTTCATCACCTTCTTGAGGCGCTCCTCGAACTCTCCCCGGTACTTCGAGCCCGCGACCAGCGCCGCCAGGTCGAGCGTGTAGATCTGCTTGCCCTTCAGCAGCTCGGGCACGTCGCCGTTGGTGATCCGCTGCGCGAGGCCCTCGACGACGGCCGTCTTGCCGACGCCGGGCTCGCCGACCAGCACCGGGTTGTTCTTGGTCCGGCGCGAGAGGATCTGCATGATCCGCTCGATCTCGGTCTCGCGGCCGACCACGGGGTCGAGCTTGCCCTCGGCCGCGAGGCGGGTGAGGTTGCGGCCGAACTGGTCGAGCAGCTTCGATGACTTCTTGCCCTCGCCTTGCTGGCCGGCGGCGCCCTGCTGGCGGCGGCCGCCCGGTCCGGACAGCATGCGGATGACCTCGTTCCGGATCTTCTCGGAGTCCGCGTCGAAGTCGAGCAGGATGCGGGCGGCGACGCCCTCGTTCTCACGGACCAGGCCGAGCAGGATGTGCTCGGTCCCGATGTAGTTGTGCCCGAGCGAGAGCGCCTCGCGCAGGGCGAGCTCGAGCACCTTCTTCGCGCGTGGCGTGAAGGGGATCTGGCCGGAGGTGACCTCCTCGCCCGATCCGACGATGCGCACGACCTGCGCGCGGACGCGCTCGACGGTGATGTCGAGCGACTCGAGGACGCGCGCGGCGAGCCCCTCCTCCTCGCGCAGGAGACCGAGCAGGATGTGCTCGGTCCCGATGTAGTTGTGCTTCAGGATCCGGGCTTCCTCTTGGGCGAGGACGACCACTTGGCGGGCCCGTTCGGTGAAGCGCTCAAACACAGTCCGGTCTTTCTGTCGCGGTGCTCCGGAGTGGGAATCCGAGGCTCATTCCCGTATCGGCAGCTTCGCCGTCTGTGAATAGATCCCTTGGGTTCCGGCCCTCCGGAGAGCTGAGTCTAGCAACGGGCCTACCCGCCGAATCCACCGTGAAACCGGCTGCAGAAGCGCGCTCGCGAAGGATTCCAGGCGCCGTTCGACGCGCACGTCGGCACGCGTGCAAAGCGCTCGCACGCCCGGTGCAGGACTACGTGCGCATCGCCGGGAACAGGACCACCTCGCGGATCGACGTGCGTCCCGTGAGCACCATCACGAGGCGGTCGATGCCGAGCCCGACGCCGCTCGTCGGAGGCATCCCATGCTCGAGCGCGCGAACGAAGTCCTCGTCGTACGGCTGAGTCTCGTCGTCGCCGGCAGCCGTCTGCCGGCGCTGCTCCTCGAAGCGGGCACGCTGCTCGTCGGGGTCGTTGAGCTCGCTGAACGCGTTCGCGATCTCGATGCCCGAGGCGAAGCACTCCCAGCGCTCGACGAGGCCGGGCGCCGACCTGTGCTCCTTGGCGAACGGCGAGAGCTCGACCGGGTAGTCGAGCACGAAGGTCGGCTGCTCGAGCGTCGGCTCGATGTGCTTGGAGAGCAGCGAGTCGACCATCTTCGGCCAGGTCTCCCCCCGGTCGAGCTCTATGCCGCGATCATGCGCGGCCGCCGCGAGCGCGCTGGCGTCGCCGCGCGCGGCGAGGATGTCGATGCCGGTCTCCGCCTCGATCGCCTCGCGCAGCGTCACGCGCCGCCACGGCGGGGCGAAGCGCTCGGGCTCCGAGTAGCCGGCCTCGGCCGCGACGTGCGACACCAGCGCCTCGAGCAGGCGCGCGCCGTCCTCGTAGTCGGCGTAGGCCTCGTACCACTCGAGCATCGTGAACTCGGGGTTGTGCTTGTGGGAGATGCCCTCGTTGCGGAAGTCCTTGCCGAGCTCGTACACGCGCTCGAGCCCGCCCACGACGAGCCGCTTGAGGTAGAGCTCCGTCGCTATCCGCAGATAGAGGTCCCGGTCGAGCGCGTTGTGGTGGGTGGTGAAGGGGCGCGACAGCGCTCCGCCGTAGAGGGGCTGCAGCACCGGCGTCTCGACCTCGAGGAACCCGCGCTCGTCGAGGAAGCGGCGGATCGCGGAGATGACCCTGGAGCGCATGATGAAGAGCTCACGCACGTCGTCGTTGGCGATCAGGTCGAGCTCGCGATGGCGGTATCGGGTCTCCACGTCCTCGAGCCCATGGAACTTCTCCGGCGGCGCTCGCAGGGACTTCGCCAGCAGCGTCCAGGCCGTCAGCTGCAGGGAGAGCTCCCCGCGCCGGGACTTGAAGGCGGTGCCTTCGACGCCGATCAGGTCGCCGAGGTCGAGCGACACGAGCCGGTCGAAGGACTCCTCGCCGAGCACGTCGGCGCGCGCGTGGAGCTGCAGCCGGCCGGACCGATCGACGAGGTCGATGAATGCGGCCCTCCCGTGACCGCGGCGAGCGGCAATACGACCTGCCACGCGGTAGCTGCGGTCGGTCTCCTGGCCGGCCTCGAGGTCGCCGTGCGCCGCGTGCACCTCCGCAACGGCCGTGGCGCCGGGGAACGAATGCGGAAACGGCTCGACGCCGTCGGAGCGCAGCCGCTCGAGCTTCGCACGGCGGTCGTCATCGGTGCGGGGGTGCGTCTCCGCCACCGGGTCATCCTATGGACGGCCCGGGACGCGCCCGCGGCGCCGAGCGGGCCTACTTGGCTTCGATCTTCGTGATCTTGAGCTTGCGCGCGGGCCCTCGAGGCACCGGCACGGAGACGGTCTCGCCACGCTTCTTGCCGATCAGCGCCTTGCCGACCGGAGACTCGTTGGAGAGCTTGTTCTCCGCGGGGTTGGCCTCGGACGAGCCCACGATCTTGTACTTGACCGACTTGTCGGTCTTCTGATCCTTGACGTGCACGGTCACGCCGACCGTCACGCTGTCGCCGGAGACAGCCTTCTCGTCGATCACCGACGCCGACCGCAGCTTCTCCTCGAGCTCCGCGATCTGCCGCTCCAGCATGGCCTGCTCGTTCTTGGCGTCGTCGTACTCGGCGTTCTCGGAGATGTCGCCGAAGTCGCGCGCCTCCTTGATGCGCTCGGCGACCTCTCGCCGTCGCTCGGTGGACAGGAACTCGATCTTGTCCTTGAGCTCCTTAAGGCCCTGCTTGGTGAGGATGACGTCCCTCGGCATCGAAATCCCCTCCGCGGAGGTTGAAAAGGCGGGTGAGTGTAGCAGCGGCCTCTCCCCGCTCAGCGGGGGTTTTCGGCGCGCGATCAGGCCGCTAGAGCGGGCGCGCCGGCACTCGACAGACGGTCCAGGAACGCGCGCGCATGCGCGGTCGTCGGCGCTGTGACGAGCGGTTCGGCCGCCCGCTTGCGCAGCCCCAGGGTGACGGCGTACCAGGGGTAGAACTTGCGCAGGTAGCGGCCGGCGCGCTCGGTGCCGAGGTGCTCCTCGGCGCGGTCGACCACCCAGCGCAGCTCGTCGATGACCTCCGCCCTGGTCGGCTCGCCGTCGCGGAGGCCGAGCAGGCGCTGGAACCTCCACGGGTTCCCGAGCGAACCGCGGGCGAGCATGACCGCGGCCGCGCCGGTGCGTTCGTACGCCGCCAGGGCGCGCTCATCCGAGCTGAGGCCGCCGGAGAGGAGCACGGGGATCTCGATCCGGTCGACGAGCTCGGCCGCGAGCGTGTAGTCCGGCTCTCCGGTGTGCTGCTGCGACGCGTGCCTCGGGTGCAGCGAGATCGCCGCGACGCCGGCCTCGGCCGCGAGGCGGCGGGCCAGCTCGATACCGGTTCGCTCCCCGGGTCGCAGACCGGAGCGCAGCTTCACGGTGACCGGCAGGCCGCTCCCCTCGCCCGCGGCCCGGGCGAGCGCCACCGCGCGTTCCGGCTCGTCGAGGAGCGAGGCGCCGGCGCCGGTCTTGACGACCTTGCGGACCGGGCACCCCATGTTGATGTCGATCAGGTCGGCCCCGTGCTCGGCCGCGATGGCGGCGCCCTCGCGCATGACCTCCGGGTCGTGGCCGAAGAGCTGGATCGGCACCGGATGCTCCTCCGGGTGGATCCGCAGGAACTCGGAGAGCGTCCGACGGTCGCCGTACTTGAGGCCGAAGCTCGACACCATCTCGCTGAACGCGAGCCCGGCCCCGTGCCGGCGCGCCTGGAGCCGCACGAACCAGTTGCCGATGCCGGCGAGCGGCGCCAGCACGAGCCGGTTCGGGACGCGGTGTCCTCCCAGTACCCAGGGATCGTTGAGCGATCGCGTCACGGGCCTGAGGTTAGATGACCGATCCCAAACCCCTGCACCCCTGCATGCGGCTGCAAATCGTCGCTGGGCGTGCGTCCTCGGGCTCGTCCATGCATTCATGCATGAACTTCGCCCTGCGTCCTTCGCCAGCTCGATTTTCGCCGCCCCACGGGCACACGGATTCGGAATCAATCATCTAGCCCCGGTTGCGTTCCCAGATCAGGCGCAGCCCGGTCAGCGTGAGGTAGTCGTCGACCTCGTCGATCTCCTCGCAAAACGGCGTGATCGCCTCGGCCAGCCCGCCGGTGGCGATCGCAGTCGCCTCGTCGCCGAGCTCGTCTCGGATGCGCGACACGATCCCGTCCACGCAGCCGGCGAACCCGAAGACGACCCCCGACCGAACGGCGGCAACGGTGTCGCGCCCGATCGCCGTCTCCGGCTCGTTCAGCTCGACCTTCGGGAGCTTCGCGGTGCGCTGGTGCAGCGCCTCGAGCGAGATGTCCACGCCCGGTGCGATCGCCGCGCCGAGCAACTCGCCGTTCGCCGAGACGGCGTCGAAGTTGATCGTCGTGCCGAAATCGGCGACCACGCACGCGCGACCGCACTTGTCGTAGGCGGCGACGGCGTTGACGAGCCGGTCGGTTCCCAGCTCCTGCGGCCGCTCGGTGCGAATCGCCATGCCGGTCCGCATTCCCGGGCCCACGACGGTGAGCCCGCCGGCGAGGTACCGCTCGGCGAGGCGCTCGTACTCCGGTGTGAGCTGCGGGACGACCGAGGACAGGATCGCGGCGTCCACGTCCTGGAGCCTCAGCCGGCGCAGCTCGAGCAGGCTGACCAGGAGGGTCGCGAGCTCGTCGCCGGTGGTCTCGCGGACCGTCGCCAGGCGCCAGTTCTCCACGAGCTCATCGCCGCGGAACATGCCGATGTGGGTCTGCGTGTTGCCGAGGTCGATCGCGAGGAGCACGGCGCGATGTCTACCACGCGCCCAGCCGCTTCACCCGCTGGTCGCCCACCCCGCGGCGCGCGTCGGCGACCCGGGTTGAGTCCGGCAGCGTCACCTCAGGAGCGAGCTCGAGCAGCGGATCGAGCACGAATCGACGGGCGAGGATGTCCCGGTGCGGCAGCGTCAGCCGATCGGACGAGTGCGACAGGTCGCCGAGCAGGAGGACGTCGACGTCGATCGTGCGCGGCCCGTGCCGAGGCCCGCCCAGCATGCGGCCGGCCTCGGCCTCCACGACCTTGCAGGCGTCGAGCAGCTCCTCCGGCCCCAGGTCCGTCTCGACCTCGAGCACGGCGTTGAGGAAGTCCGGCTGGTCCAGGAAATCGCCCTGGGGCTCGGTCTCGTACGCGGCGGAGGCGCGAAGCACCGCCACGCCGTGCCCTGGAAGGAGGTCGCGCGCCTGGCGCAGGTGAGCGAGGCGGTCGCCCACGTTCGACCCGAGCCCGAGGTAGCCCCTCAGCCGCCTTCCTTCCACACCTCGACGGCCACCTCCTCGACCGGCAGCGCGATCGGAGGCTCGGGCTTGGCGGCGCGCACGGTCACGTACTCGGGCCCGTAGCGATCGATCATGCGATCCGCGATCGCGGAGCAGAGCCGCTCGAGCGTGTTGTACGAGCGCTCCTGGGCCGCCAGCGCCACCTGCTGGCACACGTCCGCGTAGTCGATGGTGTCCTCGAGGCGGTCGGTCACGGCCGCGTCGGACGACCCGAGCTCGAACGAGACGTCGAAGATCAGCCGCTGGCCGACCTCGCGCTCCGCCCGTTCGACCCCGTGGTGCGTGTAGAGCGAGAGGCCGGTGATCTCGATGCTCACCGACGGCTCCGCCAGATCGTCGTCGTCGGGCTCGAACCGACGCTCGTGGTCGTCGTCTATGTGCTCTTCGTCGTCCACGGGGCCGGGAACGTAGCAGCGGCGACTCGCAGCGCATCGACGTTGGGCGCCACGTCGTGGACGCGGAAGATGCTCGCCCCGCGCTCGTAGGCGATCACGTTCGCGGCGACCGTCGCCGCCGTGCGCTCGCGCTCGAGGCGGCCCGTGATCCGGCCCAGGAAGCTCTTCCGCGAGGCGCCGACCACGACGGGCCGCCCGATCGCCGTGATCTCGTCGAGCCGTCGCAGCAGCTCCAGGTTGTGGTCCGCCGTCTTGCCGAAGCCGATCCCGGGGTCCAGCCAGACGTGCTCCTCCCCCACGCCCTCGGCGACCGCGAACTCGAGGCGCTCCTCGAGGAAGGCCCTGACGTCCGAGACGACGTCGTCGTAGCGGGGGTCGTCCTGCATGGTGCGCGGGTCGTCGCCGCGCATGTGCATTAGGCAGCAGTCCGCGCCCGCGCTTGCCACGAGCCCGGCCATGTCCGGGGATGCGCGGAAGGCCGATACGTCGTTCACGACGCGCGCACCCGCCTGCAACGCGGCCTCCGCGACTCCCAGCTTGCGCGTGTCCACGGAGATGCGCGGCCCGGCGGCGACGGTTGCGCCATCGCCGGCGCCGGCGGCGATGCGCTCCACCACCGGCACGACGCGCTGGAGCTCCTCCGCCTCGGGCACCGGCTCGGCCCCCGGCCGCGTCGACTCGCCGCCGACGTCGACGATCGCGGCGCCCTCGTTCGCCATCTCGCGAGCCCGCGCAACCGCGCGATCCACGTCCATGTAGAGGCCGCCGTCGGAGAACGAGTCCGGCGTCACGTTGAGGACGCCCATGACGACGGGTTCAGTCGAGGGCGTCATCTAAGGGCCAAGCGAGACCCGAGGACGCACGAGTGCGAAAACCGAGCAATCGAAGGACGCAGGGTCGAAGGCTTGGTGGGCCAAGCCGAGACCCGAGGACGCACGAGTGCGAAGGTTTGCAGCCCTCAGGTGTCGGTGGCGAGCCCGGGACGGGGCAGCGGCCGCGGCATCCCCGGACGCCGCTGCGGCGCCTCGGGCCCCGGCGGCGGCGCCGGCTGCGGCACCACCGGCTCATCGGGCCCGAAGACCTCCGCCTCGGATTTCCCGTCGAGCAGCTGGATGAACTCCTCCCGCTCGATCGTCTCGCGCCGGAGGAGGATCTCAGCCGTGTGGTCGAGCTCGCCGCGGTGCCGCTCGAGGAGGTCACGCGCGACCTGGTGCGCCTCCTCCACGATGCGCCGGATCTCGATGTCGATCTCCCGGGCGACGTCGTCCGAGTAGTCGGGCTCCGCGCTGAACTCGCGGCCGAGGAACGGCTGCCCCTGGTCGTGACCGAACACGCGTGGGCCGAGCTTCTCCGACATGCCGAAGCGCATGACCATCTGCTTGGCGGTCTGCGTGACCTTCTCCAGATCGTTCGAGGCGCCCGTCGTGACCTCGCCGAAGACGATCTCCTCCGCGGCGCGACCGCCGAGCGTCATCGCCATGGTGTCCGAGAGCTCCGCGCGCGTGGTCAGGAACTTGTCCTCGGTCGGCAACGAGATCGTGTAGCCGAGGGCCTGCCCGCGCGAGATCACGGAGATCTTGTGGACCGGGTCGGTGTTCTCGAGGTAGTGGGCCACGATCGCGTGCCCCATCTCGTGGAACGCCGTGACCTTGCGCTCCTTCTCGCTCATCACGCGGGTCTTCTTCTCCGGGCCCGCGATCACGCGCATGATCCCCTCCTCGAGGTGCGTGTGATCGATCTCGCGCTTGCCCTGACGGGCGGCCAGCAGCGCTGCCTCGTTCACGAGGTTCGAGAGGTCCGCGCCCGTGAAGCCCGGGGTCTGCGCGGCGAGGTTGTCGAGGTCGATCTCGCGGGCGAGCGGCTTGCCGCGCGTGTGGACCTCGAGGATCCGGGCGCGGCCCTTGCGGTCGGGACGGTCGACGACGATCTGGCGGTCGAAGCGCCCCGGGCGCAGCAGCGCCGGATCGAGGATGTCGGGCCGGTTGGTGGCCGCGATGAGGATGATGTTGTCCTTCATCTCGAAGCCGTCCATCTCGACGAGGAGCTGGTTGAGCGTCTGCTCGCGCTCGTCGTGGCCGCCGCCGAGGCCGGCGCCGCGGTGGCGGCCGACGGCGTCGATCTCGTCCATGAAGATGATGCACGGGGAGTTCTGCTTGGCCTGCTCGAACAGGTCGCGCACGCGCGATGCGCCGACGCCGACGAACATCTCCACGAAGTCCGACCCGGAGATCGAGAAGAACGGCACGCCGGCCTCACCCGCGACGGCGCGGGCGAGCAGCGTCTTTCCAGTGCCCGGCGGGCCGTAGAGCAGGACGCCCTTGGGGATGCGAGCCCCCAGCGCCTGGAACTTCTTGGGGTTCTCGAGGAACTCCTTGATCTCGTGGAGCTCCTCCACGGCTTCGTCGACGCCGGCGACGTCCCGGAACGTGATCTTCGGCGAGTCAACCGACATGCGCTTCGCGCGGGACTTCCCGAAGGACATGACCTTCGAGCCCCCGCCCTGCATCTGGTTGATGATGAAGAGCCAGAAGACCAGGAAGATCACGAACGGCAGCACGTACGTGAGGACCGAGAGCCAGCCGCCGCCCCCCTTGCCCTTCACGTCGACGGACACGTGGTGCGCGAGCAGGGTGTTGGTGAGGCCCTGCTCCGTGTTGTCCGGGTACGCCGTCGTGAACTTGTGCGGCTTCCCGGCCACGAGCGACGTGAAGTCGATCGTGTTGTCCTTCGTGTTGAGCGTGGCTGACTGGACCTGCCCGCCACGAACCTGCTGGATGAACTCGCCGTAGTTCGGGGCCTTCGTATGGTCCCCGGGGCTGATCAGCTTCTGCGCGAAGAACGCGAGCACGACCACGATGAGAATCGGGAACGCTGCGCTCTTGAAGAACCGGCTCACGAGGCCTCTCGATCCGCGGCCCGCGGGCCGCTGCCCGTCAGGGCGTGACCGCCAGAGCCTAGCAGGGGTATTCCGCCATATAGACGGGTTTTTGCCCCTCTCGGCGCCCCGCGGGCGTCAGTCCGCGAGGACGGCCACGTAGGGCAGCTGGCGGTATCTCTGACCGTAGTCGAGGCCGTAGCCGATCACGAATCGGTTCGGGATCTCGAATCCGGTGTACCGGATCGCCACGTTCGACCTGAGGCGGTCGGGCTTGGTGAGGAGAGCGCAGACGTCGAGCGAGGCCGGATCGCGCGCCCTCATCGTGCGCAGGAGGTACGAGAGCGTCAGCCCCGAGTCGACGATGTCCTCGACGATCAGTACGTGGCGCCCCTGGATCGGCACGTCGAGGTCCTTGAGAATCCGCACCACACCGGAGGAGTCCGTCGAAGAGCCGTACGAGGCGACCGCCATGAAGTCGACCTCGCAGGGGACGTCCAGGTGGCGCATGAGGTCGGAGAGGAAGAAGACGGCGCCCTTGAGGATGCCTACGAGGAGCAGCTCGCGACCCTCGTAATCGCGGGAGATCTCGGCTCCGAGCTCGCTGATGCGCTCGGCGAGCCGGTCCTCGGTGACCAGGACCTCGCCGATGCGCGGGGCGGCGGTCCCCGCCGTGGTCTGCGCCATCAGGCGCGAGTTTAAGGGTCTCGCTACAGGGCGCGCGGCCCTGCTAGCCGGGCGCACGAGTGACCGAGAGGGCGACCCGTGGGCCGTCGCCGGGCCGAAAGCGCTCGCCGACCGCCACGGCCGGCACACACGCGATCTCGCCCTCCGCCTCGATCACCGGCCAGGAAGCCCGCTCCACGCGCGGGACCTTCCGGTCCGTGAAGAGGTCCTGAAGGCTCTTGGATCCGCCCAGGCCCAGGGGGCGCATGCGATCCCCCGCCCGCCAGGCGCGAACCGCGACCTCCGCCCCGAGAGCGGCCGCGTCGAGGACCTCGTCGCCGTCGGTCCCGGCGCGCGCGTCCAGGCGCCACGGGCCGAATGTCGCGCTGCCGGGGATCGTCAGCGGCACCGAAGCGGGGGGACCGGGCTGCCGCCCGGCTTCGAAGCGCACCCATCCGTATTCGACCAGCGCGCGCACGCCGCCGCCGAGCTCGATCGTCGAGGTTCCATCGCCGTCCACGCCGAGGATCCTCTCCACGTCGCGGCGCGGGAGCGGAACGGACCTCTCGCCGGCCGCGTCCTCGGCCGCCCGGCGCAGCACGACCCGCGCCAGCGCCGGCGGCAGCTCGGCGAGCGCCGCGACAGCGACCGTCGGCCCGCCGAGGCGCTCCAGCGCCTCGGACGCCGCGCGGTCGAGCACCTCCGCCTCATCGCGGAGCTGCGCGGCGGTCTCCGCGATCGTGCGATCGACCGCCGGGTTCAGCTCGCGCAGCTCCGGCAGCACGCGATGCCTCACGCGCGCGCGCGCGAAACGCACGTCGTCGTTTGTCGGGTCGTCGGTCCAGCGGATGCCCTGGGCGCGGCAGTACGCGCGCGTCTCGTCACGCGACACCGCGAGGAGCGGCCGCACCAGGCGGCCGCGCCGCGCCGGCATCCCGAGCAGGGCTCGACGCCCGGGCGACACGGCGAGCCGGTAGAGCACCGTCTCGGCCTGGTCGGTCGCTGTGTGCGCCGTCGCGTAGTCGCCTTCCGCGTGCCGCTCGGCAAGCTCGTAACGGCGCTCGCGGGCCTCCGCCTGGAGGTTGCCCGTGCCGGCGACGGACCGCAGCTCGATCCGTTGGACGGCCAGCGGGACCCCCCTCGCCTCGCAGAGCGCGCGGCATACGTCTGCGTCGTCCGCGCTGCCCGCGCGGAGCCCGTGGTCCACGTGAAGGGCGGAGACCCGAGCGCCCAGCCGCACCGCGACGTCGAGCAGGCATGCGGAATCCGCGCCGCCCGAGAGGAGGACCAGCAAGCGATCCCCCCGCGCGATGAGCCCGCTGCGGCGCGCGGCGGACAGGACTCGGTCCGTCGCGTCCGGCGCCGTCACCGACTCACTCCCCGACCGTCGCCCGGCAGAGCTGGCGGGGCTCGTCGAAGCCCTTCAGCTTCACCTGGCCGATGCCCTCGAACCGGAGATGGGCGTCGCCCTCCATCGCCTCGGTGATCGAGTCGGTGACCAGCACCTCGCCGCCGCGGGCGCGCGCGACGACGCGGGCCGCGAGGTTCACGTCGCGCCCAAAGTAGTCGCCGTCGCGGTACAGCGCCACGCCCTGATGCACGCCGATGCGCGGGGTCGGGCGCTCGGTCCACAGACGCTGGAACCCCACGGCCCAGTCGGTCAGCGCCACCGGGTCCTGGCCGACGACCATGACCGCGTCGCCGATCGTCTTCACCACGCGCGCGTCATCCGGAAGGGTGTCCGTTACGGCGTCGATGAACGCCTCCACCAGGTCGAGCGCCTCCTCCTCGCCCACCTCCTCGGTGAACCGCGTGTAGCCGGCGAGGTCGGCGAACGCGATCGCGACGCGCACGCGGCCGAGGTCGATCGACTCGCCGAGCTCCCCCTCCATGTGCCCGACCACATCGCGCTCGACGAACTCGCGCAGGAACCGCTGGTGCAGGTAGTCCATGAGCGGCGACGCGAGCGGCAGCAGGTCGCTGGCCAGGTGCTCCATCTCCTCGGCCATCTGGAGGCCGGGGACCCCCTGGCGCATCAGCGGCTCGTGCACGTAGATGTGGAAGAGACGCGTCTCGGCGTCGGCGATCTGCGCCAGCGCCTGGCCGTAGACGCGGATCAGCTGGATGAACGCGACGAGCGGGAAGCCGGCGTCCAGGACCGCCGCGATGTAGCGCAGCGCCTGGATGTCGTCCTCGGATACGGACTCCGGCCGGCGGGGGGCGAACCCGACGCTAGACCAGATGCGCTCGACGAGCGCAGGCTCCAGTCCGACGTCACGCGCCGCCTCCTTGAGCGGGACCTGCGGCATGCCGTCGGGGGAGAACAGCTCCTCGATGAATCCGTACGCCAGGCGCCCTTCTTCCCCGGCCCGCCGGATCTGGTCGAGGGTGTGGCCGCGCTCGCGCAGCCGCGCGACGATCCGGGCGTGCGCCACGGCCGGGGGCTCCCACTCCGTCTCGTCGCCCGTGTGCTCGGGGATCACACCGGTCCTGGCCCAGCGACGCAGCGTCGTCGGGGTGACGCCGACGAGCTCCGCGGCCTCCTTCAGGGGGACGAGGTCTCTCACGGCCACCACGCTACCCCCCCACCGTTGAGGGATACACTCGCGCCCCCGCCGTACAGGATGGAGGCAGGCCAGTGAACTACTTCGTGACCGGCGCGACCGGGTTCATCGGACGTCATCTCGTCGAGCTGCTGCTGAAGCGAGAGGGCACGATCCACGCGCTGGTGCGCGAGGGCTCCCGCGGCCGGCTCGACGAGCTGGGCGAGCGCCTCGGCGCCGGTGAGCGGCTCGTCCCGGTGGTCGGCGACCTGTCGAAGGAGCGCCTCGGCATCGAGGCCTTCGACGAGCCGGTCGACCACTTCTTCCATCTCGCCGCGGTCTACGACATGGAGGCCGACGAGGAATCGATGGAGAGGGCCAACGTCGAGGGCACCCGCCACGTCGTGGAGTTCGCGAACTCGATCGACGTCGGCCTCTTCCACCACACGAGCTCGATAGCGGTCGCAGGCAGGTTCAAGGGCCTCTACCGCGAGGACATGTTCGACGAGGGGCAGAAGCTCCCGCACGCCTACCACCGCACCAAGTTCGAGTCGGAGAAGCTGGTGCGCGCGGAGATCGAAGCCCCGCTGCGGGTGTACCGGCCGGGGATCGTCGTCGGTCACTCGGTGACCGGCGAGATGGACAAGGTCGACGGGCCCTACTACTTCTTCAAGCTGATCCAGCGGCTGCGGCACGCGCTGCCGGAGTGGTTCCCCCTTGCCGGGCCCGAGGGCAAGAAGGTGAACATCGTGCCCGTCGACTTCGTGGCGCGCGCGATGGACCACATCGCCCATCAGTCCGACGGGGAGCTCACCGGCGACACCTTCCACCTGGTCGACCCCGAGCCGCTCAGCGTGGGCCAGGTCCTGAACGAGTTCGCCAAGGCGGCGCACGCGCCGCGCTTCGCGATGCGCGTGGACTCTCACCTCACCAACGTGATCCCGAAGCCGGTCGCGGCGGGGCTCAACGCCATCCCGACGGTCCAGCAGATCCGCAGCACGATCCTGCGCGATCTGCACATCCCGCCGGCGGCGCTCGAGAACCGCGACTTCGACGCCGACTTCGACGCGCGCGACGCCCAGCGCGCGCTGCGCGGGACGGGCATCGCGGTCCCTCCGCTCTCGAGCTACTCGACCAAGCTGTGGGACTACTGGGAGCGCAACCTCGATCCCGACCTGTTCCGCGAGCGGAGCCTCACGAAGTCGATCGAGGGCAAGCGGATCCTCGTGACCGGCGCGTCGAGCGGGATCGGCCGCGAGCTCGCGCTGAAGCTCGCGGAGGCGGGCGGCGAGGTCATCCTCGTGTCGCGCACGCGCGAGAAGCTCGAGGAGGTGGCTGGGGCCATGGACGAGCTCGGCGGCAAGCCGCACGTGCACCCGGCGGACCTCTCGGACATCGACGACATCGAGCGTCTCGCCAACGAGGTCATCGACGAGTACGGGGGGATCGACATCCTCGTGAACAACGCGGGGCGCTCGATCCGACGCTCGCTGAAGGCGTCATACGACCGCTTCCACGACTACGAGCGCACGATGAAGCTCAACTACTTCGGTGCGCTGCGGCTGATCCTCTCGTTCATGCCGGGGATGCGCGAGCGGAAGAGCGGCCACATCATCAACATCTCCAGCATCGGCGTGCAGACGAACACGCCGCGCTTCTCGGCGTACGTGGCGTCGAAGGCCGCCCTCGATGCGTTCTCCCGATGCGTCGCGCCGGAGGTGATCGGCGACGGCGTCCACATCACGACGGTCTACATGCCGCTCGTGCGCACCCCGATGATCGCGCCGACCAACATCTACGACGCCTTCCCCACGCTGACTCCGGAGGAGGCCGCCCAGATGATCGTCGACGCGATCATCGACAAGCCGAAGCGGCTTGCCACCCGCCTCGGCACCTTCGGCCAGGTGCTTTACGCGATCTCGCCGAAGGTGGTCGATCAGGTGATGAACACCGCGTACCGCATCTTCCCCGACTCGAAGGCCGCCAAGGGCGACGGTAAGGCGGGTGCGGAGGGGGACGGCAAGCCGGAGGAGCGCAAGCCCCGGAAGGACGAGGAGATGTCAACCGAGGCGATCGCGATGGCGTACCTGATGCGCGGGGTGCATTTCTAAGGCCGGTCCAGCACCCGCCCGACGTCCGGCAGGCAGCCGTCGCTACTCGACCAGGTGCGGGTACTCGGCCTCGAGCATCTCCCGGTAGCGCGCGTAGACGGGCTTCGTGATCGGGATCAGCGCCAGCGCCTTCTTGAAGTTGCCCGAGGTCTTGATGCGGCGGCGGGCCACCGCCATCGCCACGTTCTCCTTGCCCTGGAAGTAGCGGTTCGCGACGTCGGAGTCCATCGTCATCCGGACGTCGGGCTCCCAGTCGACGTCGTCGGTCCACTCCCAGCGGAGGTTCTGCTCGCCGCCGTCCTCGGCGTAGGTGATGTTCACCACGAGGTCGAGGTCCGGGAACTCGAATCGCTGCGGCGTCTCGGCGTCACGCAGCTTCGGCCCCATGTCGGGATCGGTGCTCATCATCGTGAACACCTTGTCGATCACCTCCCGGAACTCCCGGGGCGACTTGAACGCCACGGGGAAACCCTAGTGGTCACGCGGGGGAAGCGGGTGCGGCGGGGGCGAGCCCACCCGGCGGACGGCGCGCCACCCGCCCGCGCCGCCGCGGCTCAGACGAACGTGCGGCCCCTCTTGACGAGGTTCTCGTAGACCTTGCGCTGGATGATCGCGTGGACCATGTCGGAGATCTCGAGGACCGCCGCGCGATCGGCGGCCGCCTCCGGACCGAAGGACGAGAGGTCGAGCGGCTCGCCGAACTCGATCCGCCAGCGCGAAGGCAGCGGCACGATGCCGAGCGGGCCGAGCAGCGGGAACGTCGGGGTCACCGGGAAGTACGGGGCGCCGGTCAGACGCGCCAGCAAGCGCGACTCGCCGATCTTCGGGTGGATCTCCTCGCTGCCGACGACCGCCACCGGGACGATCGGGGCGCCGGTCCTCAGCGCGATCTCCACGAACCCACCGCGCCCGAAGCGCTGCACCCGGTAGCGATCGCGGAAGCTCTTGCCGGCGCCCTTCACCCCCTCGGGGAACACCGCGACGAGCTCGTCCTGCTCGAGGAGGCGCATCGCGTTGAACGGCGACGCCGGCACGCCGCCGAGCTTGCGCATCGCGACGGACACGTACGGCAGCTCGAACGCCCAGTTCAGCACCAGGAAGCGCGGTGTGCGAGGCAGCGGGTGCTCGCGCATCAGCGCGACCCCCATCATCGTCCCGTCCCACGGGAGGATGCCGGCGTGGTTCGCGACGAGCAGGGCCCGGCCGTGGGCGGGCACGCGTTCGACGCCGTCGGACTGCACGCGCCACCACCGGTCGTACATGAACTCGAGCAGCGGGAGCGCCGCCTCGGCGAATTCCTCGTCGAAGCCCCAGTCGTCCTCGGGATAGCGACCTCCCAGCCTGCGGGCCACCGCGTCGAGGCTCTCCCGTGCGTCGCGCGGCAGCGCGAGCACCGCGCCGCCGAGGCTTGCGGGGAGGCCGTCGCCGCCGTCGAGCCCGGTGCGCAGCGCGCGCAGGAAGTCGATGACCGGGCCGACCGGCGAGGGCTGGCTCCGGGCGGCCGGGCTCACGCCGCCACCGCCTGCCCGGCCTCCCGCCCGGCCACGTAGTCCTCGACCGCGCCGGCGGTCGAGAAGCGCGGTGTGAACCCCACCCCTTCCCGCATGCGCGCCGTGTCGACGCCGCGGCCGTAGCGGAGGAGCCGCTGGAAGTCCGGCGAGAAGTCGAGGAGCCCGGCGCGGCGCCCGACGGCGGTGGCGTTGGCGAACAGCGGCGCCGGAATCGGCAGCGTCGGCCGGCCCGCCAGCCGGATCATCCGCGTGAGGCCGATCGTCCCGGTGGCGGCGACGTTGACCGACCCCCGCACGGGCCGGTGCACGGCGGCCCGCAGCGCATCGAGTGCGTCGGCCTCGTGGATCACCTGGATGCGCGGGTCGAAGCCGAAGTAGGTCGGCACCACGGGAAGCGCGAGGTACTGGGTGAGCTCGGTACGAACGCTTGGGCCGATCGAGTGCTGGTAGCGGAGCATCGTGCACGTGACGGCGGGATGGCGGCGGGCGAACGTGCCGAACAGGTTCTCGATCTCGGCAACGTCGCGCTGGAAGCGGGTGCGCAACGGATAGAGCTGCGTCATCTCCTCGGTGAAGAACTGCGGCGCGGCCGGCTCGGCGCCGTAGATGCCCGCGGAGCCGCGGATGACGATCGTCCGCAGCGTCGAGACCTGCTCGCACGCCGCGAGCAGCTGCAGCGAGCCGATCACGTTGATGTCGTGCGCCCGGCGCGCCGACATGCCGGGGCCCGGTCGCCGAACGATCTGGTTGTGGACGATCGTGTCGACCCCGGTGGGACCGATAACGCCGGCCAGCCCGGGATCGCGGATGTCGGCCTCGATCAGCTCGGTCGAGCGGAGCTCCCCGACCGGGGCCCGGGTGTCCAGGCCGAACACCCGCTCCACGGACTCGTCCAACTCGAGCGCCCGGGCGAGGGCGCTCCCGAGGTAGCTCCCGCTGCCGGTGATGAGTATGCGCCGGCCCGGCACTTCACTTTCCGGGCTTGCGCGCGGCCGCTCGGCCGCGAGCAGCGGATCCGCCCCGCGCCGCCCCCGCGTTGCGCTTCGCACCGGAGCGCCGGGCCGGTAGCCGCTCCTCGATCGTGTCGAGCCGGCGGCGGATGGCCCGCAGCTCGGCGCGCACCTCGCGGAGGTCGTCGGTCGTGACGGGACGGCGCTCGTCGATCGCGCCGCGCACGCGCTCGCGCACCGCCCCGGCACCGGCCTCGGCGCCGCGGACGATCTCGTCGACGGCCTCCTGCGCCCGGCTTCGCGTCGTCTGCGCCGACTCCCGCGTGGCCTCGAGCGTCCGCTCGACGGCCTCCCGGACGGCGTCCGGTAGGCGTGGCGGGGTTGACCCTCTGTCGGCCAAGGCTCGCGGAGTGTCCCATATCGTCCCCGCAATCCAGCGGGGTCCGACGCAGCCGATCCACCTTCGTCCTGCGGTCGAGCTGGCGGAGCGTGTCGTCCTCCCGGGCGACCCGGGGCGGGCGCTGGCGATCGCCCAGGCGCACCTCGGCTCGCCGCGGATGTTCAACACGCGGCGAGGCCTGTGGGGCTACACGGGCCGGACCGAGGGCGGCGTGCACGTCACGGTTCAGTCGACCGGAATGGGCGGACCGAGCGCGGCGATCGTGGTCGAGGAGCTGATCGCCCTCGGCGCGCGCGTCCTCGTCAGGGCCGGGACGTGCGGCGCGATCGATCCCGCGCTCTCGCTCGGCGACCTCGTGACGGCGGGCGCCGCCCTCGCGACCGACGGCACGAGCCGCGCCCTCGGAGCGGGCCAGTGCGTGGCCGCCGACGCCGAGCTCACATCCGCTCTCGTCGAGGTCGGCGGCGGGCGGGCGATCACGGTCGCGTCGACGGACCTCTTCTACGAGGACGCCGACGGCCATGGCGAAACCCGGGGCGCGGCCGGGGCGGCGGCGGTCGAGATGGAGGCCGCGGCGGTCATGCAGGTCGCGGCGCGGCGCGGTGTCCGCGCCGGGTGCGTGCTGCTCGTCTCCGACGTCCTCGACGCCGGCGGTCGGCGGCGGCTGGACGACGAGGCCCTCGAGGAGGGCGGGCTTGCGCTGGGCGAGGTCGCGCTGGCGGCGCTGGAGGCCGACGCGGCTAAGCGCGGAACTACGACTCGGTGACGCTCAGGCGCTCCTGAGCGCGCGGGGGAGCCTCCGCGCCGGGGATGAGCGCCTCGCGCAGCGACGCGACGTCCCGCGCGATCTCATCGAGGCGGGCGCCGAGCGCTTCGGCGTCGCCGCCCGCGTCGCGAGCCTCGGCCGCGGCGATCCGGTCGAGGCCGGAGATCCCCGCCTGGATGCCCTCGAGCCGGGCGTCGAGCCTGTCCACCGCATCCTCGATCGCCTCGAGCCGCTGGGAGACGGACCGAACCCGCCGCGTCAAGCGCTCGATGTCGGCGGCCGACGGGATGCCGAGCGCCCCCATCGCCACCTCCTGCGCCTGGACGGCCTTCTCCCGCGCCTCAAACGCGCGGGACAGCGCGGCGGTGACCATCGGATTGCCGGCGAGCTCCTCGGCGAGCTTGCCCAGCGCCTCCTCTCCCTGTCGCGACAACCGCTCGCGGATGCCCTCGCCCTGAGTCCCCTCGTCCGACGCCATCGCCGGCCAGCGTACAGCACTGGGGCGCCCTGGCCCGCTCATCGCCTGGGACATCCGCCGCCGCGGGCCGGACCCTCGTCGGGCGCGCAGCGCGAGCAACCAGCGACCGCGGGGCTAACCGTCAACTTCAACTGGAGCGTTAGGGCAACTTGCCGCTCACTCTCGCTCTGTTGGACCCCGGGTTAAGGTCGGTTAGGGCTGCGTGAAGCCCGCCTAGGGGTCGCGCGCGAGGGGTAGAACGGGATGCGCCGGACGGCCGGCGGGGTGGTTGCGCCCACAAACGCCTCTGCAACGGGGTTTGGACCACCTCGAAGAGCAGTGAACCAGCCCGCTAGCCGTTCGCCGGCGACCCCTGAAATTCCCGTAACGAGCGTGCATCCCCGCCAGAAACCTTTTGATAGCGTGCCGCGGCACCGCAAGGCTGCGGTGGGAGGCTTGTTGGGAGGAGTGACCCGACCGAGTAAGAGGACCAGGCTTGCCGCAGTCATCGTCGCGGCAGGTCTTCTCGCGATCGCCCTCGTCGCGGTCTTCAGCCACGCGGCCACCGCACAGCTCCAGACGGTCATGGTCCGGCTCCCGAACGGCCAGGTGGTGCCAGTGACCGTTCATGTGCCGACGCCCACTCCGCCCGTCCACGTGGGGGTGCCCGGTACGCCGCTCGGCGGTGGGCGCAGCTCCGGCGGCGGGGGAGGCGGGAGCGGAGGAGGCGGCGGTAGCGGAGGCGGCGGCGGATCCTCCCGTGGGGGCCCGCACGCGAGCGGGTCGAGCGGGCCGAGCGGATCGGGCGGCTCTCCCCAGTCGGGCTCGCACGGGCCGGGGTTCCCGAGCCCGCAGCCTCAACCTCAGCAGCAGCCTCAGCAGGCCGGCGCGCAGCAGCGCGCGGCTGCGCGAAACGCCAAGTACTCCCCACCGCCGCTCGTCAACCGCAACGGGACCCCGAACATCCACAACCCGACCTTCGTCGACGCCCTGCCGGGCCCCAACAACTCGACGTCGGTCCCGAACTTCGTCATCCGGCAGTTCCAGGTCCCGCTCTTCCTGCTTCCGATCTACCAGGCCGCCGGCAACCAGTACTCGATCAAGTGGGAGGTCCTGGCGGCGATCAACGAGATCGAGACGGACTACGGCCGCAACCTGAGCGTCTCGACCGCGGGCGCGGTCGGCTGGATGCAGTTCCTGCCCTCGACCTGGCAGCAGTACGGCGTCGACGCCAACGGCGACGGGAAGAAGGACCCCTACAACCCGGTCGACGCGATCTTCGCGGCGGCGCGCTACCTGAAGGCGGCCGGCGGCGACAAGGACATCCGCAAGGGGATCTTCGCCTACAACCACGCCCAGTGGTACGTCGACTCGGTGATGCTCCGCGCGAAGCTGCTCTCCGGCATCCCCGAGCCTCTGATCGACTCCCTGACAGGCCTGACGGAGGGGCGCTTCCCGGTGGCCGCGCACGCGCGCTACGCGGACGACCTGGTCGACCGGAACCTGATCGGCAAGGGAGCGAAGAACGGCAACAACAAGAACGCCGCGTCCACGCTGGTGTCCGATCAGGGCGACCGCAAGTCGGTCAACATCTTCTCCTCGCAGGGCGCGCCGGTCATCGCCGTGAACGACGGCCAGATCAAGCAGATCGGCCAGGACAAGACGCACGGCCAGTTCATCGTCCTCCAGGACGTCTTCGGCAACCAGTACCGCTACAACGGCCTCGGCGAGATCATGAAGGACTACCCGGTCCCGAAGGGGTTGGGCGGAGACTCCGGCGACAAGGTGGTAAGCGCGCACGACCGGGCGCCGAAGGTCGCCGCCACGGCGGGCCGCCAGCTACCCGGAAGCCAGAACTCCAACACGGTCGACACCGCGACGCAGGGCAGCGGGGAGGGCGGCGCGCATCCCACCGTCGCCTACCGGCCGCGGATCTTCGCGCACCCCGGCCGTGTCAACGCGCGCACGGCCGGGTCGCTCGGCCAGCTCTACAACGAGACCGCGAGCACGCGCGGGTTCAGCCACTACGACGCGACCTTCGCCGGCGTGATCGGCCTCAACTCGAAGAACGCGGAGCTGCGGCCGCTGAGGCCGGGTGCGCTGGTGGTGGCCGGCACCTTGCTCGCGCACGTCGGCAAACCGGACCCGTCGAAGGCCCCGCACGTGAACTTCCAGCTCAAGCCGGCCGGGAAGGCCGCGCCGAGCATCGACCCGAAGCCGATCCTCGACGGCTGGAAGCTGCTCGAGTCGACCGCAATCTACGGCCCGCACGGGAAGAGCGCCCTCACCGCGAGCTTCTCGATCGGCCAGATCCTGCTGCTCCCGAAGTCCGAGCTCGAGAAGCGCGTGCTCGGGGATCCGCGGATCGACATCTACCCGGCCGGGCGCAAGGACATCGAGGCCCACCAGATCGACCGCCGTGTCCTCGGGGTGCTCGAGTACCTGGCCGCCTCCGGGTTCCGGCCGACCGTGAGCGCGCTGAAGTCCGGCCGCGGCAAGACGTCGAACTCCGGAAGCGACGCGGAGCACAGCTCAGGTAACGCCGTCGACATCTCGAAGGTCAACGGGACGCCCGTGCTCGGGCATCAGGACAAGGGCGGGGTCGTCGAGCAGATGGTCTCGCGGCTGAAAAGCCTGCAGGGCTACATGAAGCCGCACGACATCATCTCCCTGCTGCACCTCGGCGGCAGCACGGTCTCCTTGCCCGACCACGCGAACATGGTGACCATCGGCTTCCAGCCGCTGTTCGGCGCCAACAAGAAGCTCGGCGAGGCCGCCCAGGCCGTGCTCAAGCCGGGCCAGTGGAACAACCTGATCGACCGGCTGCGGCACCTGTCGAACCCCGTGGTGCCCACCTCGCCGTCGAAGTACGCGATCCCCGCCGGCAAGCACTGACGCGGTCGCCGGCCTGGCCGCGTCCGCCCAGAGGTTCCCCTTCGTCCAGTTCGAGTTCGCGTACCCCCTGGGCCCCGCCGACGGCCGGTACGTGACCCGATCGGAGTCCGGAGGCCAGCCCGAGCGGATCGTCGTGCTGGCGACGGTGGGCGCGCCGCCCCGCGCACGGCGCGGCCGGCGCAGGGCGCCTGCCGCCGAGGGCGGTGGCGAGTCCGCGGAGCCCGTGCCAAGCGTCCGGGCCACCGTGATCCGCGCCGCGCCGTTCGAGTCGAGGGACGACGCCGACGGCTGGCTCGAGCGGCTGCGCCGGGAGCGGGCGGATCTCGACGAGGAGGCGCGCGCGGGGGCCCGCGAACTCAACGCCCTGTTACGCACGCACCGGGCGGCGGTCGCGGATCCGTACGTTCGCGACGTCGCGCCTGCGGGTGCAACCGTCGTGCGCGTCGGGCACGGGACCGGGCAGCAGGTCTCAGACGGCCGGTTCGAGTCGGCGCTGGAGCTGCCCCCTCCCGCGCCGCGGTCGCGTCCGCGGCGCCGTGCCGACGCCCTCGCACCGGACGAGCGGGTCGCCGCGGTCCTCGGAAGGCGCGAGTCGGTGCTCGCATGCGAGGAGCTGGTGCTGCGAGCACGGGCCGACATCGAGGCCGACCGGCCACGTGAGGCGGCGCTCCAGGCGCGGATCGCCCTCGAGGCGGCGCTCGCGGAGCTGGGTGGCGACGGGCGGCTGGCGGACGACCTGAGCACGGTCGAGGACAGGCGGGCGGACGTCGGCCGGGCGGCGAACGAGGCGCTCGGCGGCGAGGTCTCGGCGGAGCTGCAGCACGCCGTGGCCGCCGCGGTCGAGCGGATGGAGACCGCCCTGCGCAGGCGCCGGATCCAGCGGTAACGACCTCGTCACGCGGGCTTTACCGCTCGTTCACCAGGCTGATCCAGCCTGTCCCTAGCCTGGGCGGCAGGACAGGTGGTCGAACCCAGCCGGCGAAATCTTGTACAGCCGGCCATAGGAGCGGGCCCGGAGGCGAGCGAACATGGACGACGTGAAGACATCACCCGTGACGCACATGAGCGAGCACCAGCGCCGAGGTGCGCGGGTGCGGCGAGCGATCGAGGCGCGGCGAGGCCTCCGAAAAGCGGCCGGGCGCGGGGAGGGCGTCCGCCGCTCCGGGGGCCGCGCGTGGATCAACGGGCTCGAGCTCGGCGGCACCGACAGCCGCCACCTGCCGCTCGCGGCTCAGTTCGACTAGCGCGCCGGGCGACGGCTCGCTACAGCGCGGCAACCACCGCATGCAGCTCGTCGGCCACGTCGCCGTCGAGCTTCACCTCGGCGTCGCCGTCGTACGGCGTCCTCCCCTGCGTGACGAGGGCGATCCGGCCGCCGGCGGCGAGCGTCACGCCGGGCAGCGAGGCGACCGGGTAGACCTCGAGCGAAGAGCCGACGCAGACCATCAAGTCCGCCTCGCTCGCCAGCGCGTGCGCCTCGGCCATGGCGGCCTCGGGAAGCAGCTCGCCGAAGAGGACGACATCCGGCTTCAGCGGCGTGATGCACGACGGGCACTCGGGCGTGGCGGGGCCCTCGGCGATCATCTCGAGCACGCGATCGAGCTCGAACCGTCCGCCGCACTCGGGGCACACGCAGCGGTCGATCGACCCGTGCACCTCGATCACCCGCCTGCTTCCCGCCGCCCGGTGAAGCCGGTCCACGTTCTGCGTGATCACGCCGCGCACGAGGCCGCGTCGCTCGAGCTCCGCGATCGCCTCGTGGGCCGGGTTCGGCCGCTTGTCGACCAGTGACGCGAAGCGCTGGGAGTAGAACCCCCAGAACCGATCCGGGTCGCTTCTGAACGCGTCGATGTGGGCGACCTCCATCGGGTCCACCTTCTCCCAGATGCCGGTGCCCGGCGTGCGGAAGTCGGGGATCCCGGAGGGGACCGACACGCCCGCGCCGGTGAGCACGACGGCGCGGTCGGATCGCTGAAGCAGCTCGGCGACGCGCGCCGCGCCGGCCGAGGCCACCGCCTGTGAGGTCGTCATCCGCCCTTGAAGCGGGGTTTGCGCTTGCCGAGGAACGCCGAGATCCCCTCCTTGGCGTCCTCCGACACGAACGCCTTGGCGAACCCGTGCGCCTCCGCCTCGAGCCCCTCGCCGAGCTCCCCCATCGCCGAGACGCTCTTGATCTGCTCGATCGCGATCGGCGCCTTCTCGGCCAGGGCGCGCGCCCATGCCAGCGCCGTGTCGAACAGTTCGTGGTCGGGGACGACCTCGTTCGCGAGCCCGAGGCGCTCAGCCTCGTATGCGGAGATCGCGTCGCCGGTGAGGTTCATCTCGAGCGCCTTGCCCTCGCCCACCAGCCGCGGAAGTCGCTGCGTCCCGCCGAAGCCGGGCATGATCCCGAGGTTGATCTCGGGCTGGGCGAACGTCGCGGACTCCGCGGCCACGCGGAAGTCGCAGGCCATCGCGAGCTCGCAGCCGCCGCCGAACGCCAGCGAGTTCACCGCCGCGATCGTGACCGTCGAGGACTTCTCCATGCCGGTCATGAACCCGTGGCCGGCCTCGACCAGCTCGGCCCCCTCCTTCGAGGGCTCCATCTTCGTGAACTCCTTGATGTCGGCGCCGGCCGAGAACGTGAACGGGTTGGACGACGCGAAGACCACCGCCCGCGCCTTCCCGTCGAGCTCCCCCCAGAGCTCGGCCAGCTCCCGGATCACCTGCGGCGAGAGCGGATTTGCCGGGGGACGGTTGAGCCAGATGATCGCGAGCTCCCCGCGCGTCTCGAGCGCGATCGTCTCCCGCGACTGCCCCTCGTCGGGCTGGGGATAGGGAAAGAAGCCCTGGCCGGTCTTCTTGCCGAGACGCCCCTGCGCGACCAGGCGCCTCAGGATGCGCGGCGGCTCGAAGCCCTCCCCCCATTCGGCTCGCGCGCGCTCGAGCGCGTCGAGCGCCTCGTCCAGGCCCTGCTCGTCCGCCCGCGCGAACGGGCCGGGGATGATCCCGGCCCCGGCCATCATCCCGATGTCGATGTCCTTGATGCCGGCGATGCCCTCCTCCAGCACGAGGCACGACTCGACCAGCGCCTTCAGCCCGAAGCGCTCGACCAGCGTGTCGGTGGCCTGCGAGGTGGCGCTAACCGTGCTCATAGAACCCCTTCCCGGTCTTCTGCCCGAGGTTCCCCGCCTCGACCAGCTCCTTCATCGCCGGCGAGACGAAGAAGCGCTCGCCGTAGCTCTCGCGCAGGTGCTCG
>JAFAQQ010000115.1 GCA_019246335.1 Actinomycetota bacterium
TTGGCCGCCGGCGCCGGGCTGGCGGCGTTTGGCCCGACCGCCGCCGCGGCCGCCGTGCCGGCCGCGGTCCTGGTGGGGCTCCTGGCGGCCGCGCTCAGCCGTCCCGAGGAGGCGAGAGCCGACATCGCCGCCGAGCTGGCCGAGACGCAGCGGCGCCTGGACGAGCTCGCGCTGCGCGACCCGCTGACCGGCGTGCTGAACCACCGCGCCTTCCAGGACTCGCTCGAGACCGAGCTTCGCCGTGCGCGCCGCGAGAGCTGGTCGGTGGCGATCCTGGCCGTGGACGTCGACGGCTTCAGGGAGCTCAACGACCGCGCCGGGCATGCCCACGGCGACGCCCTGCTCGTGACCCTCGCACAGGGACTGTCCGAGAACCTGCGGCCGGGCGACCTCTGCGGCCGCGTCGGCGGCGACGAGTTCATGCTCGCCCTGAGCCGGTGTGACGCCCAGGGGGCGCGCGAGGCGATCGAACGCCTGCGCGAGGGGATCGAGGCACGCGCCCTCGCCGCCGACGTCGGCAGGGTCTCCTTCAGCGCGGGTGTCGCGGAGTTCCCGCGACACGCGGTGGGCCGGGCGGAGCTGATGCGATTCGCCGACGGCGCCCTCTACTGGGCGAAGTCCGCCGGCCGCGGCCAGGTCGCCGTCTACTCGTCGAACGACGGCTCACCGATGTCGGCGGAGGAGGACACCGCGCGCCTGCGCCGGAGCGGCCTCTTCAACACGGTTCATGCGCTCGCGCGCGCCGTCGACGCTCGCGACGGGTACACGCACATGCACTCGCAGCGCGTGGCGTTCTACGCCGCCACGCTCGCGTCGGCGATGGGGCTGAGCGACGAGCGCGTGGAGCAGATCCGCATGGCGGGCCTCCTGCACGACGTGGGCAAGATCGGGATCCGCGACGCGATCCTCCTGAAGCCCGGCCGCCTGACGCGCGACGAGGTCGCGGTCATGCGCCGGCATTCCGAGCTCGGCAGGGCGATCGTCGCCGGCGCGGGGATGACCGAGATCGCCACCTGGGTCGGCAACCTGCACGAGCGCATCGACGGCCGCGGCTACCCGGACGGGCTCAGTGGCGACGAGATCCCGATCGAGAGCCGCATCCTCCACGTGGCCGACGCCCTGGAGGCCATGACCTGCCCGCGGCTCTACAGCGACCCGCTCGACGACGTCGCCGCCCTCGAGGAGCTCGAGCGAAACGCCGGATCGCAGTTCGACGCGGCCGCGGTGCGGGCGATGTGCGACCTCATCCGGCGCGGCGCGATCGAGGTCGGCGAGCAGCCGCGGCTGGGGGTCGCGAGCTAGCCCTTTCCAGGTCCTGGATCCCGGCGCGGGGGGCTACGCGGCAACCATGCGCCTGGCGCGCCGCGTCCCGAGCGGGTCAGCGACGCTCGAGCAATACCAGCGGGATCTCGCGTTTGGTCCGCTCCCGGTAGCGGCCCCAGTGCCGGTTGTATGCGGCCGCCTTGGGCCACAGCCGCCGCCGTTCCTCTGGCGTAGCCTCGCGTGCGCGCACCCTCCGGCGCTCGGTGCCGACCTGGATCTCCGTGTCGGGGCGGCAGCGCAGGTTGTGGAGCCAGGCGGGATGCCGCGGATGGCCCCCCTTGGAGGCGACGATCAGCAGGCTGTCCCCATCCGGCATGTAGATGAGCGGCGTCGTGCGCCTCCGCCCGGTGCGAGCGCCGACGTGCTCGAGCAGCAGGATCGGAGGCAGGCCCGGCACCCGCGCCCCCACGCGGCCGCCCGTTGCGCGGTAAACGGCGACATGTCCGCGCATCACCTGGTTGAGGACCGGCCACATGCGATCCGCGACGTCGAGGTAATCCATTGTCGAGATCGTAAGGTGCGGAGCCACACCCTCCGAGAGACCGTTAGGACCTACCGGCGCGAAGCGCCGGTCTGGACGAGGTCTCGAGGAGGCGTGTGGTTTCGCACCGGGGGCACGCCATCGGCACCGCGCCCTAAGCTCGGACCCGGTGTTCTCGCCGCCGGTCAATCGCCTCATCACCGAGCTCGCACGCCTACCCGGAATCGGCCAGCGCACGGCGCAGCGGCTCGCCTTCCACATCCTGCGCACCCCCGAGGAGGAGGCGCTCGCGCTCGCGGACGCCATTCGAGAGGTCAAGGAGAAGGTGGGGCACTGCGAGGTGTGCTTCAACCTGGCGGTCGGTCCGCGCTGCCGGATCTGCGAGGACGAGCGACGCTCGCCGGAGCTCATCTGCGTCGTCGAGGAGCCGAGTGACGTGATCCCGATCGAGCGGACCCACGAGTGGGGCGGGCGCTACCACGTCCTCGGTGGCGCGCTCTCGCCGATCGACGGCGTGGACCCGGAGGACCTGCGCATCGCCGAGCTCCTCACCCGGCTCGACGACGGGGACGCGCGCGAGGTCGTCGTGGCCACCAACGCGACGACCACCGGCGAGGCCACAGCGCTCTACCTGGCCGACGCGATCCGGGAGCGGACTCCGCAGGTCACGGTCACGAGGCTCGCGAGCGGCCTTCCCGTGGGCGCCGACCTCGAGTACGCGGACGAGATCACCCTGGGCAAGGCGCTGCAGGGCCGCCACGCCCTTTGAGGTTGAGGCTCCGGGGCCGGCATGCCGCGCTAGCCAGGCTTGGATCGGCCGGCCGGCACGCGGCGCTCCGGAGCCGGAGCGCCGGATCGGCGACCCGGGTGGCCGCGATGGCGCTGGCGCTCGGTCTCATGGCGTCGGTCTTCGCCGGTCCCTGGTTTGCGCTCTACCGCTATTCGCCCAACGGCTGGCACGCGACGTGGTGGGCACGCCTGGCGCTGCTGCTGGCGCTCGTGTACCTCGTCCTTGTCGTGCTGGACCTCTCGCCCCCGCTGCAGGTGGCGGCGGCCGCCCTCGCGGGCGCCGCGGTCGCGTTTCGCCTGATCTGGCCGCCCGACTTCGGCCTCGCCTTCGACGGGCTCGCGGTTCCCACGGCGCGGCGACCCGCGTCGTGGGTCGCGCTCGGGCTGGCGCTCGCGTCACTCGTGCTCGCCATCGTGCGCTGGCGATCCGCAGATGAACGATCCCGGTCGAGCGCCATCCAGGACCGCGCGGCGTAGAGAACCGGTGGGCTAGGTGGACCCCGGCGCGCCCCGCGGGATCTTCCGCTGCTGGTTCCTCAGGCCGAGGGCGCGCTTGGCGGTGACGATCCTGGTGACCGCGGTGTCGATCCGTAGCGGCGAGAGCCGCTTCCTGCGCGCCGCGTCGAGCAGCGCCTTGTAGGCCGCAAGCCAGTCCGACTCGGGCCCCGAGATCCACACCATGTCCGCGCCGGCGGTGATCGCCTGCACTGCCGCCCGCGACACGTTCGACTGCGAGGTGATGGCGCCGGCCTCGAGGTCGTCCGTGATCGCAACGCCGCGAAAGCCGAGTTGCCCCCGCAGCAGCGTCGTCGCGATCGCGCGGGAGAGCGAGCCGGGCACGACGAAGTTGTCCGGCTCGTAGCCCGCGTGGCTCAGGACGACCGCCGGCGCACCCGCGCGGAACGCGGCGCGGAAGGGTTCCACGTCCCGGCGCAGGAGGTCCTTGAGCGACAGTCCGACCTCGGTCGGGCCCACGTCCGTCGACTGCGCGGCGCCACCGAGCCCGGGGAAGTGACCGGGGGCGGTGAGCATGTGGGCGCTTCGATAGACGGAGACGGTGGCGGTCGCGTAACGCGCGACCTGCCTCGGGTCGTCCGAGTACGCGCGGCCGCCAAGCGGCTGATCCGTGCTGGCGCTCACGTCGATGTCGGGAGCGAGCACCCCGTTGAGTCCAGCCTGCTTGAGCGCGTTGGCGGCGTCGTTCGCCTCGCTTGTGGCGCGGGCAATCGATCCGACATCCGCCGCGTTGTCGAACGGAGGCAGGTTCGGGAAGGCCGTGACGTCGCCGCCCTCCTGGGGCGCGAGGATGAACGGCGGTGTGTGCGATCGCGCGTCGGCGGTTGCGTTGTAGACGGCCGAGGCCAGCGTCGTGATCTGCGCCGGGTTCTCGTAGTTCCCCCGTGCGAGCTCGACGCCGCCGAGGTCCATGCGGGCGAGGGTCCCGAAGAACGGCGCCCTCGCCGTCCGGCCGTCGAACCCGACCAGGAGCAGCTGCGCGATCTTGCGCTCGAGCGGCAGCTTCGCGACCAGCTTGCGGATCTGGGCGTCGAAGCGGACACCCGGCAGGCTGCCGCCTGGCGGCGGGATCAGCTGCTCGAGGAAGGACCGGGAGGCGACTGGCCTGACCCGGCCGTGAGCCGTCGCGGCATTGCTCCCGCCGGATCCGCTGTGCCAGTGCACCTGCGCGAGGCCCCAGACCGCGAGCGGAGCGGCGATGCCGATCGCGATGCCGAGCCAAGCCTCACGCAGGAATCGGGCCAGTCCCTTGCGCACCCCGCGAAAGCTATCCTCGAATCGCGATGGCCGGCTCCGCTTCCGACCTCGCGCTCGACCGGTCCGGCACCGCGACGACCGTCGTCATGAAGTTCGGCGGCACCTCGGTGGCCGACGCCGA
>JAFAQQ010000152.1 GCA_019246335.1 Actinomycetota bacterium
GGTCCGTTCGAGCACGGGACGGATCGAGTCGACCACCCCCACCCGGTGGCCGCCGATCCGGACCTCGTTGCCCGGGACGAGGTTCGCCGCGCTCGGGACGTGCGCCTTGAGCTCGTAAGTCGGTACGAACGGCAGGCCCTGGTTCGCGTTGTAGGCGAGGAAGACCGCGACGATCACGATCAGGACCGTCAGCGCTCCGATCAGGACCGGGCTCCCGAGGATGCTGGTGGACTGGCGCCGGTCAGTCATCTAGTCGTTTCCGAGCAGGTAGTTGAGGACCGCGTCGCTCGCCGAGCTCGGTCCGTAGGCCGGAGAACCGTTCGCTGCGGCGCGGATCCGCTCCCTCGCGGCCTTCCGTTGCTTGGCGGTCTGCGCCGGGGTCGGCGACGGAGCCCCCGGGACGGCGGTCGGGGCGCTCGCGGGCGCCTTGCCCGCCGTCCGCGGCGCGAACGGGTTCGGCTTGTTGGGCGCCGCCGCGCCGACCGTGCGCGTGGTCCGGAAGTTCGCGCTGCAGCCCGGCTGCGTCGTGTCCGCGTACGTCGAGCACAGGTTGGTGATCAGCTCGGCCCGCAGGTAGTGGCCGATTCCGTCGAACCCGTTGACCGACAGCATCTGGAAGAAGAGGTAGTCCATGATGCGCTCGATGCCGCCGGTCTGCTCGATGCTGCCGGTGATCTTCGCAAGGAGCGATCCCACCGGACGCGCCTGCGCGCCGAAGACCGCGAGCCGCCGCAGCAACGGAAGCGAGTGCGCGAGCGCCGGGCCGCCGACGTCGGTGGCGTTGCCGAGCGACCGGAGCGCCGGGGTCGCAGCCTGGCTGAACGGCCCCAGCTCGAGGACGAACCGGGCGAGGCTTGGAGAGGCGCGGTCGAGGTCCACGAGGACCGGGGTCATCTCGTCGGAGACGCGCCCGAGCTGGGTGAGCGTCGGCTGAAGCTCGGAGAGGAACGTCGGCAGGCGCTGGAACGATCCCTCGAGGTCCGCGCTGCGCTCGGCCGTCGCGCGGGCCGTCGTGTTCGCCTGGGCGATGAAGTCGCCGACCTGGCGACGCCGTGCCGCCAGCGGAGTGAGCACGCGGTCCGCCTCCGAGGCGAGCTGCGCCAGCGTGCGATTCTGCCCCGCGAGGATCGCCAAGACCCGATCGGTGTCCCGCAGGGCCGGGTTGGCCCGGTGGATCGCCTGGTTCAGCTGCTCGCCGCGCCCGGCGAGGGCGGTGCCGAACTCGTTGATGACGATCGCCAGCCGCTGGCGATACGGCAGGCGCAGGATGTCGTTCACGAGGTCGAGGTCTACGGGCGAGCTCGTCCCCGTCACCGGCAGGAGGTGCTGGCCGGCCCCCGGCTGTCCCGACGGGACCTTGCGGAGCTCGGGGGCGCGAGCGGAGCCGGCCGTGCATTCGACGAACTTCTCGCCGATCAGGGACTGCGGGCGGATCGTGCAGTGGGCGTCGCCGTGGAAGGGGGAGAACCCGGCCCCGGTGATGCGCAGGACGACCGCCGCTCGCTTGTCGGGGGTCACGTCGAGCGAGTCGACCGACCCGATGACGGCGCCCGCGGTCTTCACATCCTCGCCCGCGACGACGTTCGAGGCATTGTCGAAGATCGCCCGCACCAGGTAGCCGCCGCCCCCACCGCCGGCCCCGAGCAGCAGGATCGGCACCACGACGAGGCAGGCCACCGTCCCGGCTGTCGCCGCGAGCCGCCTCATGGGCCGGGCGGGACGGTCGACGGGTCGCACGTGAACGTAGGCTTCGGCTTCCACGGCGCGGAGTGGTCGGGCGGCGGCTGCATGGCCCCGCCCGGGCAGCGCTGGCTCTTGAAGGTCTGGAGCCCCTGCAGGCGCGCACCCGGCGTGCTCGGGTTGCGCGGCGACAGCACGTTCGAGTTGAGGGAGAACGCGTTGAACACCGGCTCGATGCGCGCGTAATGGCCGTCGGCGTCGTAGTTCGCGGCGCCCTCGGCGAACTTCGTGAGCCAGCCGGTGAGGTCCGGCGCGTACGGCCGCGCGAACTCGATCACCGGCTGCGACTTCACCAGCGACCGGATCACGTGCGGGAAGACGGTGCTCGTCAGGTCGGCGAGGCGGGGCATCTTCCGGGTGAGGTCGATCAGATCGTTGTCGGGGCCGGGGGTGCGGATGAGGGCCCGGAGGTCCTGGATCGTCGGGCGCGCCTCCGCGATCAGCGGCCGGAGCACCTGGAGGAAGGGCGCCAGCCGGGCCGTCCCGGGCTTCGCCGCCGCGACGAGCTGATCGAGGTCGTTCAGCGTCGATCGAAGGTTCACGAAGGTGGTGTCGGCGTTCCGGAGAGTGGTCGGCAAGAGCCCGAGGGCCTGGCCCAGCGCGACGTTCTCGTCGCCGATCGCGCGCATGGTCGTGTCGGCGTTCCCGACCAGGCCGGTCAGGTCGGAGCCGCGCTGCGATATCGCGTGCACCGTCTTCGCGGTGTCGGCCACGAAAGCCCGGAAGGCGCTCTCGTTCGCCACGATCTCGCGGGTCAGCTGCGACGACGTCGAGAGCGCCGGGTTCAGGTAGTGGAGCGCCGCCCCCGCCTGCGCGCTCCGGCCCGCGTACTGCTCCGCGGAGCCCTTGATGATCTCCTGCAGCCCCGCGCGCGTCGCCGGGTCGAAGGTGTTGAAGAGCTGGTCGAGGTCGACGGGAGCCTGCGTGCGGTCGCTCGATATCCGCCCGCCGCTCCTGATGGCCGGCGCGTTCGACGGCGCGGGCTCGATCGCGACGTAGCGGTTCGCGATGCCGCTCAGCGAGGTCGCCCGGATCACGGCGCTCGTCCCCTGGTGAAGCGGCGCCTGCTCGGAGAGGCTCATCTTCACGAGCGCCTGCCCGTCGGGGGTGAGCGAGATGTCGGTCACCGAGCCGACCGGCCGGCCGCCGATGTCGACGTTGTTTCCGACGACCAGCTGCCCGGCGTTGGGGAAGACGGCGCTGACCTCGTATCCCCCTCCGCCGGCGAACAGGAAGAGGCCTACCACGACGATCGCGACGAGAACCGCCGCGAGGGCGAGGATCCGCGCGAGGGGCGACCCCTCGGCGGATTCGTCCGCCGGACGGCTCAGGCGCTCATCAGGGGAGGACGCGGGGGGCACGTCGTTTCCGTTTTCGCGGCGCCCCCTGCCCCCCCTCTCGGACGCGCGCGAGCGCCCTCAAAGGATCTACTCCATCCCCAGCGGCCCGCGCGCCTCTCCGGACAGGAACTGGCGCACGAACTGGTTGTCCGAGTTGAAGAGCTCCGCCGCCGGGCCCGACTCCACGATCCGGCCCTTCCAGAGGATCGCGATGTACTCCGCGACGCGCCGGGCGGACATGATGTCGTGCGTGATCACGACGTAGGCGCCGCCGTTCTCCTCGTGGATCTCCTTGATGAGCTCGCACAGGAGGGCCGTCCGCACGGGGTCGAGGCCCGAGTCCGGCTCGTCGAAGAGGACGATCTGGGGATCGAGCACCAGGGCGCGCGCGAAGCCGGCGCGCTTGCGCATCCCGCCGGAGAGCTCGTTCGGCATCTTGTCGCCGGCGCCGCCCAGGCCGACCTCCTTGAGCCGGCGGGTGACGATCTCGTTGATCTCGTCCTCGCCCTTGTCGGTGTGCTGACGCAGGGGGAAGGCGACGTTGTCGTAGAGGTTCATCGAGCCGAACAGGGCTCCGTCCTGGAAGAGGACGCCGAACTTCTTGCGCATCTCGAAGAGGTCGTCGTCGCGCATGTCCGGTACGGACTCCCCGTGAACGAGGACGTCGCCCTCGTCCGGATAGAGCAGCCCCACCATGTGCTTGATGCAGACCGACTTCCCGGTGCCCGACGGCCCGAGGATCATCGAGATCTGGCCCTCGGGGATGCCGAGGTTGAGCCCGTTCAGGACGGTGTTGCGGCCGAAGGTCTTCTTGACGTCGATGAACTCGACGGCGTCGCTCTCCGCGGTGTCGCTACGGGTCCGCTTGGCGGTGTGCCAGCGGTACTCGTCGTCCTCGCCTTCGTGGTCGTCCTCGTCGTCGGGCTCGGGCTCGTAGGTGACGGCGGTGCGAGAGCCCCGCTCCTCGTCCTCGTGCTCCTCGTGCTCCTCGGCCTCGTCGTCGTCCTCGATCTCCCAGGAGGTCGGGCCGTCGTCCTCGAAGTGCTGGTCGTGCTCCTCGTTGCGCTCGTCGCGCTCCACGCTCTCCTCCTAACCGCCGATCGGCGCTCGCGGATCCGAGCCCCAGAAGATTTGAGTACCCAGCATCCCGATGAGATGTACGCCGACAACGTTAAGAACCATTGACTTCGCGGTAGCCGTGCCCACTCCGACCGGACCGCCCCCTGCCGTGTAGCCGTAGTAGGTCCCGACGAGCACGATCATCGTGGCCATCGCCATGCCCTTGATCAGGCTGTATAAGAGATCGGGCGGGTTCTGGAACATCCAGAAGATCAGGAAGAAGCCACCGCTCGAGACCTCCCCGATCTGCTCCACCACCGCGAGGTAGGAGGCGAAGAACCCGGCGCCGACCGCCGCCAGGTACATGAACGGGAGGACCATGAACGCCGCGAGCAGGCGGGTGGCGCAGAGGAAGGTCATCGAGCTGATGCCCATGACCTCGAGCGCGTCGATCTCGTCGGTGATCCGCATGGCGCCGATCTCGGCGACGAGCCCGGTCCCGACCTTCGCGCTCATCATGTACCCGAACGCGTACGGCATGATCTCGCGCAGGTCGCACCAAGCCGAGAACACGCCGGCGTACGCGGGCGCCCCGACCGAGCGGTTGAAGTACGCGCCCTCGATCCCGCACTGCAGGCCGAGGATGAACGCGAGCGACCAGATCACCATGGTCGAGCCGAGGATCAGGACGCCGGCCTGGCGCAGCGCCTCTCCGAAGAACCGGAACACACGGAGGCCGAAGACCTCGTAGAAGACGCGCGCCGAGAACTGGGCGATGTCCCCGAGGGAGGCGACCCAGTCGCGCGGGGCGGCGAGGATGCGGCCCATTACTTGATCACCGAGATCTCGG
>JAFAQQ010000159.1 GCA_019246335.1 Actinomycetota bacterium
GACGCCGCCGTGCGGAAGCCAGCCTCCGGCCGCGTCCGGCCCGGCCAGAAGCGCGGCCTTGGCTCGGATCTCCGCCTCGAGCGCGGTTGGCGCCAGCGCGGTCACCTGGACGACTCCCGTGTAAGCCGGCCGTCCGGTCGCTGGGTCGAGCAGGTGGTGGGCGGGCGTCTCGGCGCGGCCAGACCTCCAAGTCCGGCGGCCGATGCCGCTCGTCGCCACACCGCCGCGCGTCACCTCGATCGTCTCGAGCAGCCCGCCGCCGAACGGATCATCCACTCCGACCTTTCGCGGAACGGCGGCGCTCCCGCCGATGCAGATGTCGCCGGCGCAGTCGACCGCGTAGCAAGGATGCGCTTCGAGCGCGCTCCCGACCACGTCGGCCGCAAGGCCCTTCGCCAGTCCGCCGCTGTCGAGGCGGACACCGACCGGCCTGGTCACGGTTCCGCGCTCGTCGTCGACGGACACCTCCCGCCAGCGGCCCGGCCCCGGACGCGCCGGGCGTCGCGGCGCCGGCGAGTCCACGGCCGCGGCCGTGCCAAGCCCGGGCTCGCCCGCGCGCGAGCTCCCGTACCCCGCCTCCTCGAGTTCCCCCAGCAGGGTCGCGTCCACGAGCCCGCCGCTCAACCGTCCGGCCTCGACGGCCGCGTGCGCGAAGCGGCGCATGAGCGGGCTCGCAGCCACGGTGGGGCGCGGGTCGGCGTTCAGTCGGCAGAGCTCGCTCGCCGGGCGGAACCTCGTCAGGCGGTCGTGCACGGCGATCAGCTGGCGCTTCGCGATCCGGGCCGCGATCGGCGCCGGCCGGCTGCCGGCCGCGTCGCCCCCGACGTACACGCGCGCTGTGGAGCCGAAGCAGGCGAACGAGACCGACGTCTCGCCTTCGCTCACGACTGGCTCGTTACGACGGGCGTCGGAGAGGGAGCGGGAGCCGACGCCGGCGGAGCGCTCTGATCGGGCGCCGCCTGGTCGGGCGTGGTCTGGGGAACCTGGTCAGGCGGCGTCTGCGTGGACGGGTCCGACGAGGGCGGAGGGGCCGGTGCGGAGTCCGAAGGGGCCGAGGGATCGGTGCCGGCGCCTCCCGCCTCTGGCGCGGGCGCGGGCGCGGGATTGGTCTGATCGAGGTTCAAGGCCTGGTCGCGGCGAGCCTGCGCCGCCTGGCGCGCACGCTCGCGGCGAACGACGGCAAGCTCGCGCCGGGCGCGCGCCTTGGCCGAAAGCGCCGGATCGTGGCCGAGGACGAGCTGCGCCCCGATGAGCGCCCAGGCGAGCAGGAACAGGACCACCGCGAGCGCGCAGACGCGCCCCCGTATCAGCGCGATCCGCTGGTGCCGGGCGGCGAGCCGGGTGCGCGCGAATGCGTTGCGATCCATAGACACGGGTCCCATGTTCGACATCGAACGCGAACGCAAGCTAAATCGTGCCTGAGATTTCCCTTAGATCGCCACCAGGCGCGTGGCCGTCGCCTTCCAGGTCGCCACCACCTCGCTGCCGACGGCGAGGTGGAGATCGCCCACCGCCTGGCCGGTGACCTCCGCGGCGATCGGCTGCGCGGCGTCGAGTCCCAGGCGGACCCGGTTCCCCACGGTCGTGATCGACGAGACCCGAGCCGGCAAGCGGTTCTGGGCGGACCCGCCGCCGGAGCTCGCCGGCGTCGCCACCGTGACCTCCCACGGATAGACGCTGAGCGCTACGCGGCCGCTGCCGCGGTCCGTCGTGTACGCCACGCCGCCGCCGTCGAGGGCCACAGCCGTCAGGCCGCCCTCGGCCGGGCGAGCCGAGCCGGTCAGCACGACCGCCCCCGTGAAATCGGCGACGAAGGCTGTCGCGGGACTGCTCGCAAGCACGCTGGCGCCGCCGCGCTGAACGATGCGGCCGCGGTCGATCACGGCGACCTCGTCCGCAAGGACGGCGGCCTCGTCGAACTCGTGCGTGACGATGATGACCGGCAGCTCGAGCGACTGGAGCGTCGCGATGAGCTGCCGGCTGGCCCTGCCGCGGGTGCGGGTGTCGAGGGCCGCCGTCGGCTCGTCGAGCAGAAGGACCCGCGGATCGCCGGCAAGCGCCCTGGCGAGCGCCACGCGCTGGCGCTCTCCGCCCGAGAGGACCGCGGGCCGGGCGTCAGCGAGCTCGGCGATCCCGAAGCGCTCGAGCCAGCTCATGGCCGCGGCTTTGCGCCGTCGACGAGCGGTCGACCGCAGGCCGAAGGCAACGTTGCGCCAGGCGCTCAGGTGCGGGAACAGCGCGTAGTCCTGGAAGACGTAGCCGCAGCCCCTCCGTTCCGGCGGAAGCCACACGCCTCTGTCCGTGTCCTCCCAGATCTCTTCGCCGTGCGCGATGCGCGCGCGGTCGGGCCGGACCGTTCCCGCGAGCGACCGCAGGAGCGTGCTCTTGCCCGCGCCCGATGGTCCCGCGAGAGCCAGCGGCGAGCCGGCGGCTACCTCCAGCCCGACGTCGATTGCGACACCGCCGATCCGGTGAGCGATCTCAGCGTGCAGCACCGGCCAGCACCACTCGCCCCGGGACGAGCTTGACCGCGAGCAACAGCCCTGCGGAGGCGACGACGAGGACGGCCGAGAGCGCCAGCGCCGCGGGGAAGTCCGTGGCGAAGCGGTCGTAGATGGCCAGAGGGGCGGTCTGGGTGACGCCCCGGAGCGAGCCCGCGAACATCAGCGTCGCGCCGAACTCGCCGATCGCGCGCGCCCAGGCGAGCGCCAGGCCCGCGGCGAGCCCAGGCGCGGCGACCGGCACCGCGACGCGGCCGAAGCTGGCGGCCTCGCTCGAACCGAGCGTGCGCGCGGCGTCGATCAGCGACGGGTCGACCGCCCCAAACGCGGCGATCGCCTGCCGCATGTAGAACGGCGCGCCGACGAACGCGAGCGCCACGACGACCCCGGCTGTCTGCAGGACGAGCTCGACGTGGGCCGTGCGGAGCGCTCCGCCGAGGATCCCGTCGGGTCCGAGCGCCGCGAGCAGCGCGATACCGGCGACCGCCGGCGGGAGGACTAGCGGCAGCTCGACGAGGGTGACGACCGCCGACCGTCCGCGGAAGGACCTCGTCGCGAGGATGTACGCGGCGGGCGTCCCCACCGCCACGACAGCCGCCATCGCAATCGAAGAGGTCTCGAGGCTGAGTCGAAGGGCGTCGGTTGCCGCCGGGTCGCCGAGCTTTCCGATGATCCGGCCGGGCGCCGTGTTCGTGAAGATGGCGATCACCGGCAGCGCGAGGAAGGCGAGTGCTAGCGCGAGCGCCGCGCCGAGGACGATCGGGAACCACGTTCTGCGGATCAACGTGTCGACGATGACGCCGCCGGCGGCGGGAGAAACCCGGCCGCCTGCAGGTCGTGGCGCCCCGGGCCGGCCAGAAGCCCGGAGAGGAAGGCGCGCGCCGCCGGGACTTCGGCCGCGCCGCTGACGATCGCGGCGGCGTACGCAACGACCGGCTGCGCCGACCGCGGCAGCGGGATCGCCCGGAGCGCGCCCTTCGTGGCTCGGACGTCGGTGGCATACGTGAACCCGGCATCCACCGCGCCCTGCGTGAGCTTTCCGACGATCCCGTTGACGTCCGGCTCCTGAGACCGCACGTTCCGGAGGATCGCGGTCCGGGTCCCCGGCCCAAGCCGCGCAAGCACAGCGCGCGTGTACGAGCCGATTGGCACCGTCGGCGAGCCGATCGCGATCGCTACGCCGGGCCGCTCGAGATCCCGGATGCCTCGGACCTTCGCCGCGCGCGCGGGGACCGCGATCACCAACCTGTTCGCCGCGAACCTCACGGGTCTCGAGACGAGTCCCTTCGCGAACAGCCGCTCGGGGAGCTGGGTGTTCGCGGCCGCGAAGACGTCGGGCTTCAGGCCGTGCTCGATCTGCGCGGCGAGCTGGTCGGACCCGCCGAACGAGTAGTGGACGCGGGCGGTCGTGAAGTCGCGCGCGTAGGCGCCGAACGCCGTGGTCAGCGAGGCGGCCGCGAACACCGTGAGGGTGTGCGCCTTCGCCCGACTCGGCGAAGTCCCAGAGCGGCTCGTGCCGCCGCAGGCGCCAACCGCAAAGACGGCGAGAGCGAGGCCGGCGGCCGCTGTCCAGCGGGTCGTCGAGCGGACGTCTCGCATGTCGCAGATGATGCCTGCCCGGGAGGTCTGACGGTTCGTCGGACCCCGGCTCGGGTATCACAAGGACGTACCCCGACGCAGGAGGAGAGATGAGTACCGGTGCGGTTATCGCAATAGCGATTGGCGCCGTGCTGCTGGTCGCGCTGATTGCCCTGTTGACCGTCGCGGGCCGGCGCCGCCGGCTGGAGCGACGTCGTGCGCACGCCGGCGAGCTCAGGGAGGAGGCTCAGACTCGCGAGGTCCGCGCCGATCGAGAGCGGCGTTACGCGCGGCAGCTGCGCGAGGAGGCCGACGGCGTGGATCCGGACGCCCCGGACGACGGTGGCGACCCAACCGGGGAGGAGCAGGTGGCCGCGGGACGCGCGCCTCACGACAGGGGCGCTGAGCGCGATGCGTAGGCCGGCCGCGGTCGGCGC
>JAFAQQ010000098.1 GCA_019246335.1 Actinomycetota bacterium
CTCGTCGTAGCAGCTCGCCTCCACCCGATGCTCTTGCGAGCAGGTCGGGTCGTGCCCGTAGAGGTCCTGTCGTGTGATGTGGGTTGCGGCGAGGAGCGACCGCCGCAGCGCGGCCCGGCACCGGGCGCGCGTCTTCGCGTTAGTGGAGGCGCCGTCGCGCCGGCCGGTCCCGCAGTAGATCCGCGACCAGCGGGTGCGCCCCCGCGGGCCGAAGAGATCCCGGAGGTCGCGCGTGACGTAGCCGTACCAGCCGGTCTCGTAGTCGGGTGAGCTCGCCACGGTGCCCACCTGCTGGGCGTCGGGGGGCTCGAAGGCGGCAAGGGAGTCGTACGCGCCCGCCCCGAGCGCCGGCCTGAACTCGGCCGCAACCAACCGCGGCCACCAGGCGTCCATCAGGGTGACCGCATTGTCGTCGTCGTAGTGGCCGTCACGGTTGAGGTCCCGCCGGTGCGCGCCGCGGCGAACCCAGCGCCGCAGCAGCGCCATCGCCTTGCGCAGCCGCGCGTTTTTGGGATGGCCCATCACTCGCAGCACCGTCGGCAGCACCAGCACCCCGCGCATGTCCTGCGTCGCGGTCTCCTCCATGGCCTGCACCAGCCGCTGGAGGGGCATCCTCCGGCCGCCGCGGATCGCGGTCTTGATCTTGTCCTCGAGCAGCTGCGAGCGGAAGACGCGCTCGTAGTGGTAGTTGTCGTCCGCCGCATTCCAGTGGCGCGCCTGGTGGTTGTTCCAGGAGACGAAGTAGCGCTGGTTGATCGCGTGCGGATGGGCCTTGAAGCCGACCCATTTGGCGAGGTGAGAGCTCGGCGAGTAGCCCGCCCAGTCGTACTGCCCGGTCCCCAGCACCGGGAAGGAGGGGGAGGTGTGCGCGGCGCGTCGGGGATACCAACCGGACACGTAGTAGGCGATGTCACGCGAGTCGATGTAGAACCAGTTGAAGCTGAAGTTGATGCTCGACGCGGCGCGCTGGAACGACTTCGCATCCCGTACGAACCCCGGATCGTTGAGCTCCTTGAAGCCGAGGGCCGAATCCGCCTCGTGGAAGTACGTCGTACGGGCGCGGGCGTACGCGACCTTCTTCCCGTGCACCGTCCCGCGCGCGTAGACGATGCCGTGAACGGTCCGGTAAACGGTCAGCGTCTCCGAGCCGGGCGGGCTCTGGTCGAGGGCGTTCGGCGTCCAGGAGTTCTGCTGGCTGAGCTGCTCCATCGGCAGGCACTGGCCGTGCCAGAGGTAGTGGTAGTCGTCCTTGCAGAGGACCTCCGCGAAGGTGTCGACGTCATCGGAGTTGGCGGACGTCGCGCTCCACGCGTAGTCGCGGCCATGACCCAGCTGGACGTAGAGGTTCACGCCGGGAAAGGCCGCGCCGTCGGCGTCGATGCCCGGCCCGTGCAGGTCCTCCTCCATCAGGATCTGCGGGACGTAGTAGCCGACCTGCGGGCCCATCACCGCGATCGGGTGGTGCGTCGCGGAATGCTTCGCCGACACCAGCAGCACGTTGGAATGGCCCTGCTTCGACAGGAGGGCGCGCGGCATGTCGAGTCCGAAGGCCGCTGTCCGCGCGGCGCCCGTGATGGGGGGGCCGGGGGAGCTGAAGCTGACCGATCCGGGGTCCGGGATGGCCAGGCCTCGCTTGGAGAAGGGATTGGCCGTCTCGTACGGGAAGCTGCCGTGCGCGGTAACCGGAGACTCGGGGTCGTCGCGCTCGCGGAAGTCGAGCCAGCTGCGCCGCCCGCGCCTTGAGCCGAACCGAGCGAGGAACGACTGCAGGATCCGTGCCGAGCGGACCTCCTCCCCACCGCCCTTGCCGAAGATCCCGCCGATCAGGGACGCCGTGGCGATCACGTCGGTGAGCTTCCACGGCTGCGGCACCTTCCCAAGCGCGGCGTACTCGCCGGGCAGCTTGTTCAGGCTGCCCACGGGGTCGAGCGGGTTCGTCGCCTCGTGGATGTACTGATTGATGCCGGCCACGTACTGGTCGCCGTCCTGCACGAACCGGGTGCCGAGGCTGCCGTAGTACTTCGGCGCGTCGTCGATCTGCTTCTGGAGGTCGGCCTCCGTATACGGCGCGGCCTGCCACTGGTCACGGTCCATCTGGCGGTTGGAGGCGGCGCCGCCGGCGAACGACGAGAGCTGGGCGCGCCCCGTGTGGCGGAGGACGTCCATCAGGAACAGGCGGTCCTCCGCGCCGGCGTATCCCGTGCCGAACATCACGTCGTCGCGCATCGCTCCGTAGATGTGCGGGACTCCGAAAGCCTTGTCGCGCACGATCGTCACGCCCGGGCGCGGCGTCTCGATCCGCTCGACCTGGTCCGGCTTCACGCCGAAGGTGGCGTCCTTGAAGTACTTGCCGATCTGCCCGTGGGTGAGCGTCGGATCCGCGTAGACGAGGTTCACGTACAGCGGAAGCTGGTCGATCCAGTGCTGCGGGCGCTGGCCGTTCGACTGGTACTGGGCGAGCTGGACCGCGTTATCGGTTCCCTTGGTGCCGGGCGGGAGGACATTGCGGAAGCCGCCGGCGTCGTTCGTTCCGTAGGGCTGGACCGCCGCGCCGGCCGTGGCGGCGCTCACCGCGCAGCAGCAGGCCACGTCCGCGACGAGCAGCCACAGACGGCTCCTCCTAGCCACCGGGCGGAGCCGCCTGTGTGCGCAGGAAGGCGTCAAACGCGCGGTCGGGGAGCGCGCCGCGCAGCGCCGGGAGCAGGCGGGACGGGATCGTGACCCGGTAGCGCGCCCGCGGCCGGCGAGAGGAGATCGCGCGTTCGATCACCTTTGCGACGTCCTCCGGATCCCCGGCCAGCAGCGTGCTCCGGTCGGCGTCGGCATCGGCCTTCGCCACCGTCTCGTGGTACGCCGCGTAGGTCCCGTCAGCCGCGGACCCATCGGGCATACCCGAGTTCGCAGACTCCGTGAAGCGCGTGCGGATCGGACCGGGCTCGACCAGCACCACGTCCACCCCGAACCCGCGCACCTCGAACCGCAGGGCGTCGGTCATCGCCCGGATCGCGAACTTCGTGGACGAGTAGATCCCGCTGCCGGGCATCGTCACCCGACCCGCGACCGAGCTCAGGTTCACGATCCGGCCCCAGCCCTGGCGCCGCATGCCCGGGAGGACGAGCTGCGCCATGCGCAGATAGCCGAACACGTTCGTCTCGAAATTGCGGCGAACGAGGTCGATGGGCACGGCCTCGACCGCTCCACTCTGCCCGTAGCCGGCGTTGTTCACCAGCACGCCGACGGCGCCCTCCTCCCGCTCCACCTGCTGGACGGCCGCGCGCATTGAGCCTTCGTCGAGAACGTCGAGCGCCATCGTGCGGCAACCGCGGTCGGCGAGGTCGGCGATCGTGTCGGCGGAGCGGGCGGTCGCGTAGACCGTCCAGCCAGAGCTCGCGAGCCGCGCGGCGGTCTCGTGACCGATCCCCGAGGAGCAGCCGGTGATCAGCGCCGCCTTCGAGAGCGCCTCCGCCACGACCCGGGCACCCTACCGGTGCGGCACAGCCTGCGCGGCGGCGTGCCGCTACGGGAGCGCGGGGGCGCCCGCGTCGTAGAAGGCGCGCGCCTGGTGGCGCAGATAGCCGCCGTCGTCGTCCGCGCTGTACGACAGGCGCTTGTTGCCGTCGATCGGCGCCGGGTTGGTCACGCCGTCGTGCTCGGCGTCGCAGGCGCAGGTCGTGCCGTCGGCGCCGCCGCCGAAGAGGAAGGCCACCGCTCCGGCGTTCGCGAGCGCCCTCAGGTGCTTCGCATGGTCCGGCCCGAGCAGCCATTGCACGTGGTTGTCCTGGTAGTGACCCCAGGTGTCGTTCATCGCCCGCATCACCGTGTTGCCGACCGGGATCTGCCACACCACCACGCGCGTGCGGGAGCGGTCGACGAACCCGCGGATGAATCGCACCGCGCGCGCACGGTCTGCGCTGTCCCACCACGCATCGGCGCCGGCGCCCTCGATGGCCTGCTTGAACGCGGCGTCGCGGTCCGACCAGTCGGTGAAGCTGACGTCGAACCCGGCGCCGAGCGAGCGGTAGAAGCGGCCCGCGCGATCGCCGAGCCTCTGGCTCCGCTTCGGCGAGGGGTTGTTGACCGAGAGGTCGACCTTGGTGCCCCAGTCGCTCGCGTGGTAGGCGAGGAGCACGTTCGGCGCCAGCCGGTCACGCAGGCGGACGACGGCCTGCGCCAGGCCGCTCATGTCGTCCGGGAGCCCCTTCCCGACGGACGAGCCCGAGCTCTCGACGGACACCGGCACCGTCGAAGCGCTGTCGCCCGTCGCGGCCTGCTCGCCGTAGCCCCACATGTCGGGCTCGACCTGAAGCACGACGCGTGTGTGCGGGAAGCGCGCGGCGCGCTTCATGAAGAGCCGGATGTCCGCGAACCAGGCGTGCATGGTCGAGGCGTTGCGCAGGTTCGAGAGCACCGCGTTCGGCTCGTCGCCGTCGTTCGCGCCTGGCAGCGACTGCCGGATCATGTAGTAGCTGAACACCGGGATGACATGCGCGTGCGCGGATTCGCGCACGTACATGTCCACGAAGGTGCCGCCGGCGTTCCACGTCGCCCATCCCTGGCCGGTGTTGACCCCGCCGGCGAGATACTGGTAGCGGAAGCCGAACGGGACGCTCTGCTCGAGGGCCGCGGCGTCGCCCGGCGCGTCGGTAAGCCCGAGCTGCAGCCGCTTCGGCCAGTGGTGCGGAAGCAGCGGAAGCGTCGGCGCAGCAGCGGCCGGAGTCGCCCAGGCAGCCAGCGCAAGCGCGCAGAGGCAGGGGGCCAAGGCGGCGCGAGGGGACACCGCGACGGAGAATACGATCGGTGCGCGGGGGGCTGCTACTCCGGCCCGTGCTCGACGAAGCGCCCGAGCGCCTCCCGGGCGCCGCCGATCATCGGATCGCCGTGCGCGGGCAGGAGGCTGTCGAACGGGAGGTCGAGCAGCCGCCCGTAGGCCTCCCGGATCGCGGAGTGGATGGCCGGCGGGTCCTCGCCGATGTACTGGTCCGGGACGAAGCCGAGCCGGCCCCCGTAGCGGATCACGCCGTCCGCCACCGCCAGGAAGCCGCCGCCCGCGTCGATCAGGATCGCCGTCTCCTCGTCGCAGATCGCGTCGACCTCGAGCGCGCGCACTCCGGGCGCCAGCTCGTCGCCCCAGGAGAACCCCTGCACGTCCAGCCCGCTCTCGCTGAACTCGTGCAGCCCAGCCTCGTGGCAGAGGATGGGGCATCCGGTCTCGGCAGCGATGGGCTCGCTCGAGCGCAGGTGGTGGCGGTTCGTCAGGACGATGCGCTGCACGTCGAGGCCGCGGATCGTCTCGAGGTCGCCTTCGGGGAGGAGCGGGTCCAGCAGCGTGCCTGAGTCGGCGAGGTGGTAGGAGCTCACCTCCACCTTGATCTTCGGGTGGATGCCGGTCCAGTGATGGATGCCCGGCGCGATCTCGTTCACTGCGAGCCCCCGCATCCGCGATAGGTGCGCGTACGCGCGATCCGTATGCCCCTGCTCGTCCGCTCCACCACCTTGAGCTTGAACCTGCGGCCGCGCGGGAGGTCGTGCAGCACGATCCTGCGGATGCTATGGCCGCGGCGCTCGAGTATGCGCTTCCCATCGACGTAAGCCTTCACTCGCACGATGCGCTGGCGCCGGGGACGGCGAAGGTGCAGGACGAGGCGCGCGGGCCCCACGCACGTCTTCGGCAGCGAAATGGGCGGCGCGGCGGACGACCTCGGCGGGCAGGTGGGTCCGGTGATCTCGCCGGGCTCGCGCGCGCTGTACACGCGATAGGGACCGCCGTACGGGTATACGTAGACCTCGCGGCTGCCCCCGCCGCGGTCGAACACGTCGAGGCTCGCGCCCTCCGCCACCACCGGAACGTTCACCGCGCGCGGGACGAACAACACCGTGGCGTGCGCGAGGTCGCCGCAGCCCACGGCCCTCGGCGACTCCCCCCTCACGTCGAACTGCCCGTCGCCGCCGGCGCCGTAGTACAGGCTGTACACCGCGCCGGCCGCGGCCATCGGGGTCGCCCGGGACGTGAGCAGGATCCGCTTCGGCTGCGGCGTCCCACGACCGAATGGCTTGCCGTACACGCCCCAGAAGACCGATCCGTTGACGTCGTTGGCGTTCTCCTTCCACAGCCAGAGCGCGCCGCCGAGCAGGTACTTGTCCTGGAGCGTGTAGTGGGTGCGGAGGATGGTGTCGTCGTCCTGCGGGTTGTTGCCGAACTCGCCCACCCAGAGCGGGAGGCCGAGCGCCTGGGCGTCCGACATCGCCGCCCGGTAGCCGCCGTCGCTCGGGAAGAAGCGCTGCGACGCGACCTCCTGGTCCGCCGTGAACACGCCGGTGTAGATGTGCGGGGCGTACACGACGTTCGGATACGAGCTGTACGCCGACCAGGGCGCGGACACCTCGCTCTGGTCGGTGACGTTCCGCTCCACGTTGGGCTCGACGAAGAAGAGCTGGCGGAAGTCCTTGATCCGTCCGACCACGGCGCCCACCGCCTTGCCCCAGTACGGGAACAGCTCCGTGGCGTCCGACTCCTGCGGCGCCGCGTTGAAACCGGGCTGCGGCTCGTTCATCAGCTCGTAGCCCGCCACGGTCGGATCGGCGTGGAAGCGCTCGGCAAGCGCGAGCAGGACGTTCGTGTAGTGCTCCTGAAGGCCGACGCCGTCCGGCGCGAGGGCGTCGGCCCAGAACTTCTGGAAGTCCTCGGCCACGGCGGGGTCCAGCTCCCGGACGCCGTGCGCGGCGCATGCCGGCGCCGTGTGCTGGCTCGCCCAGAGCGGCGCGCCGTCGTAGCCGCGGATGCGCTGGAGGTCGCCGGCGCACGGATCGTTCCGCGTGTACACGAACTTGCTCCACGCGTCCTGGTGCATGTCGAGCACCACGTAGATGCCGGCCCGGCGCGCCCAGCCCACGACCTGCGCGATCCGGTCGATGTACCGGGCGTCGATGTGGCCCGGCTGCGGCTCGAGCAGGCTCCACGAGAGGTTGAGGCGGATGGCGTCGTATCCGAGCGGCCGCATCTGGTCGAAGTCGAAGTCGCACACCATCACGCCCTCGACATTCGGGTCGTCGGCCGGGCAGCGCCCGCCCGCGTAGGCGTCAGGGCCCGTCGGGTAGGGCGGCTTGAGCGACGTCGGCGCCGGCGGGTGGTTCGGATCCGCATCCCAGTAGTCGACGAGCCCGTCGACGTTCACGCCCCTCAGCAGGATCTCTCTGCCCCGGGGGTCGAGGATGCGCTTCAGGCCGGTCGAGGGCGAGGGCGATCCCACGTGCAGGAACGAGAGGTCGCGATCGGGCGCGGTCGGGAGCGCGGCATCCGACGAGCCGCCCATGAGCAGTAGAACGGCGACCGCGACCGCCCCGATCGGGCAGGCGCGCCGACCGCCCACGCACGCGAGGGTTCGACCGCCCATGTCCGGGAGCCTCCCAAATCGCCGCCTTTGGCGAACGTTTGACGCCGGCTGGTATCCCTTGGAGCCGTGATGCCGCCGACCAGACCCGACAAGCCGATGCGCGAGATGTTCGAGACGCGCAGCCACGCATGGCGCGCGGTGGGACTCGAGCGCGAGCTTGCCCGCAGCCAGCTGGCTCGCGCGCGGAAGCAGGCGATCTGGGCGATCCTGCTGCTGCCGCTGCTGATCGGCGTCGTGATCCTGTACTCGCACCGCCGGGCGCTCTTCCCGGGGTCGGGGCAGGCGGCCCGGATCGTGACGGTCGTGGTGCTGGTGATCGTGGGCTGGGCTTTTGCCCGCGCGGTCGGTCGCGCGCTTGCGCCGTCGCTGTTCCGCCGGCTCGATCCCGGCACCGCCGGCACGGTCGGGTTCCTGATCCGCCTGGCGACGATCGCCCTGGCGGTGCTGGTGGCGCTGCGGATCGCCGGACTCGACCCGCGGACGCTGGCGATCGGCGGCGCCGTGACCGCCGTGGTGTTCGGCCTGGCGGCGCAGCAGACCTTCGGCAACCTGCTCGCCGGGACCGTGCTCCTCAGTGCGCGCCCGTTCAAGGTGGGCGAGCGAATCCGGCTTCAGGGGGGCCCGGTGGGCGGGCGGCTCGAGGGTGTGGTGAGCTCGCTCGGATTGCTCTACACGGCGCTGGCCAGTGGCGACGACCGCATCCTGATCCCCAACAGCGTCGTGCTCCAGCTGGCGATCATGCCGGTGAGCGAGCCGGACCAGGTCACGCTGCGAGCCCGATTTCCCGCCGACATCCGCCCCAGCGCGTTGCAGGAGCTGCTCGACGGGATCGAGGTGCCGACGCGCAGCAGACCGGACATCCAGCTCGAGGAGTTCGACGGCGACGAGGTCGTCGTGCGGATCTCGGCGGCGCCGCAGAACACGTCCGAGGGGCCCCGGCTGGCGGACGAGATGCTGGCCGCGATCGCGGGTGCGCAGCCCGCGCGTCCCTCCGTGGATGGGATCGAACGGCCAGACGGGCCCCCTGCCGGTCCGGCGGGGGGCGGCGGCGACGCCGAGCCCGCTACCGCCCAGCTGGAAGAGCGGTCCTGACCCCGGCCGGCCGTGGCTGAGGCGGCCCTGGCAGTACACGGCGGAGCGGGGCCGGCGCAGCGAGGCGCGGACGAGAAGCGCGTCGCCGCCCTCGAACGGGCGCTGTCCGCCGGGTGGGCGGCGCTCGACAGCGCCGGGGCGCTGGAGGCGGTCCAGGCGGCCGTCGAGACGCTCGAGGACGCGCCGGAGTTCAACGCCGGGCGCGGGTCGGTCCTGACCGCCGACGGCCGCGTGGAGATGGACGCGGCGATCGCCTCCGGGACGGACGGGCGCGCCGGCGCGGTCGCGTGCGTCTCCCGCGTGCGCCATCCGGTCGCGCTGGCGCGCGTCGTGATGGAGGCGACGCCGCATGTGCTCCTGGCGGGGCCCGCGGCCGAACGGTTCGCCGAGGAGCGCGACCTCGAGCTGATGACCCCGTCCTGGTTCGTGACGCCCCGCCAGCGGGAGCGGCACGACCGGCGGGTCGCTGACGCCATCGCGGCGGCACGTCAAGCCGGCGGCGGGACGGTCGGCGCGGTGGCGCGCGACCGAACCGGCGCCCTTGCCGCGGCCACCTCGACGGGCGGCGCGCCCGGGCAGCTGCCGGGCCGGATCGGCGACTCTCCGCTGATCGGCGCGGGAACCTATGCGGACACGAGGTGCGCTGTCTCAGCCACCGGCGACGGGGAGGCTGTCATCCGGGCAGTGGCGGCGCACGAGGTGGCGGCGCTCGTCCGTCACACCGGCATCGAGGTGGCCGAAGCGTGCGAACGGGTGCTGCACGAGCGCGTGGAGCCGCTCGGCCACGGGGCGGGGATGATCGCGCTCGGGCCGGAGGGGGCTCCGGCGATGCCCTTCACCACCGAGGCGATGCACCGTGCGTGGCGGGTCGGAGAGCGCACCGGCGTCGCAAGCGCGACGGCGCCGGAACGCGCCGGCCCCGCATAACCCGGTTCACGCGCGGCCCAGCAGGACGCGCCGACCCCTAGCAGGGGCCCATGCCCCTCAGCCGCCCGCGGTAGACGTCCATGTCCGCGCGGTTGAAGTCGTTGTGCGTCTGCGCTCGCAGCGCCGCCACGTTCTCGCGGTGGTAGGGGCTCGACAGGCTCTCGTTGTGCCCGATCACGTTCCCGATCGCTATGTGGAAGCGGCAGCGAAGCCACTGCACGAGCCTTAGGCTCGATCCGATCTGCGGCCGGTCGCCCAGCACCTCGGCGTCGGTGTAGCCGACGTGCTCGATGCCGATCGCCGTCCAGTTGAGGCCGACGGTGTGGCGGCACATCAGGCTGAGCGGCACAAGCTGATGGATCGTGCCCTGCTTGTCGATCACGAAGTGCGGGCAGACGTTCGGCAGCTCGTGCAGCTCGCTGTCGGGCGTGTCCGGCGCGAAGAGGGCGTAGGCGGTCTGGAAGTCCGGCGTCTCCGTGTAGTGGATGACGATCACGTGCGGGTCGACCAGCCGGTAGGTCGAGACGCCGTAGTGGCGCTGGGCGTACGCCAGCGTCTCGGCCTTGCGGCGCGCTCCAAACGGGATCGGGTCCTGGACGATCGGGGGCTTGGCGGGCGCGTGGCGCACTTCCCGGAGCCGCGCCGGCCCGGCGCTCCGCGGAGCCGGGCGCACGCGTTCCGAGCCCAGATTGACGACGCTGGAGCTCGGACGCCGCGCTCTGGCCGCGCCTCCGTCGCCTCCTCCACATCCGGCCAAGGCCAGCGCGATGAAACCCGCGGCCACGCCGGCGACGAGAGGTCTCATCGCGGTGTTCATACATCACCGGCGCGGGCTCGCGCCGCACGCCGGCCGGACCTACCGGACGACGTAGTGCACGGAGCCGCGATTGTCCGTCTCCGTGACGACCGCAGTGCCCTTCGCGGTCCCAAAGCGCGTCTTCGCCTTCACCTGGCAGGTGAAGACGGTGCCCTTCTTCTTCTTCACGTTCTTCGGGCAATGCACGTACTGGACGTGCGTCCCGGCCCGCTGCTGCTCGATGGTCTTCTTCATCGCCGACTTGATGCGGTTGATCGCCTTGGTCCCCATCGTGTTCGAGCTGCCGCAGCCGGCCACGGCCAGCAGGGCGGCGAGGAGGACGGCTGTCCCGACGACTCTCATGCTTACCGCGACCCTACTTCTCCGTGCGGCTGAATCGCATCCGCAGGAGCGTCCACACCGCCGGCAGGCCGTCGCGCCACGAGATCTTCTTCCCCTCCTCGGGAGTCCGGCCGTAGTAGGCGATCGGGAGCTGGTAGAGGCGCAGCCTGCGGCTCAGCACCTCGCTCGTGATCTCAGGCTCGATCCGGAAGTCGTTCTCGCGCAGGTCGAAGCTTCGGACGATCTCGCCGCGAAACGCCTTGTATCCCGTCTCCATGTCGGAGAGCGTCGTGTTCCAGAGCACGTTCGTGAGCAACGCGAGCACGCGGTTGCCCACGAGGTGCCAGAACATGTACGCGCGCTGCGGCCGCCCACCCGTCAAGCGTGAGCCGTAGACCACGTCGGCGTAGCCGTCCACGATCGGCTGGATCAGATCGACGACGTCGGCCGGGTCGTACTCCATGTCGGCGTCCTGGATCAGGACGACCTCGCCGGTGGTGCGCGCGATCCCGGTCCGAACGGCCGCCCCCTTCCCCCGGTTGCGCTCGTGCCGCATGACCGTGAGGCCGTGCGAGTCCTCGAACGTCCGGAGGATCGCCGGCGTATCGTCGGTCGAGCCGTCGTCAACGGCGATGACCTCCGCCCGCAGCGGAAGGTCGTAGACCCGCCGGAGCACGTCCTCGACGCTTCGCCCCTCGTTGTAGGCCGGCACGACGAAGCTGACGAGCGGATTCCGCGAAGTGGGCGTGAGCCGCTCGCCGTCGGGTCTGGTTGCCGGTGCGGTCTGCGCTTCCATCCTCGAGCTCGCGGGCGTAAGACTAGGCGGCGGCCGGCTCGAGTCCGATTGCCCGCAGCAGGGCCTCGGTATCCGCGAGGTTCGCCAGCACGGCATCCGCGCCCGCGGAACGGAGGGCCTGCTCGTCGAAGGGACCGGTTGCGACTCCCAACGCCCGGGCGCCGCCCTCGCGCGCCGCGACGACGTCCAGCGGCGTGTCCCCGATCAGGATGACGTCGTCCGGCGCGATCTTGATCCGGTGGCGGGCGCGCGCCCGATCCCTGGCGATCGCAACGAGCTCCCCGCGAACACGATGGTCCGACCCGTAGGCGCCCGCGGCGAAGTCGAGGTGGCGCTCCAGGCCGAAAGCGCCGACCTTCACGCGTGCGTTCGGCTCGATGTTGCCGGTGAGGAGCGACTGGATCACGCCCGGAGCGGCCGCCAGGCGCTCGAGGGCGGCGCGGACACCCGGGAGCGCCCGGCCCCGCGCCCGCAGCTCGCCGGCGCGCGCGGCCATGGCCACGGCGAGCTCGGCCTCGAAGCGGGCGAGCGTCGCGTCGTCGGGGTCGACATCCGCGGCGCTGAGCATGTCGTGGGCGATCTCGAGGTCGGTCCGGCCTGCGAAGGGCACCGCGACGGGCGGCGGCGCGCCGGCGACCCCCTCGAACGCCTCGAAGAACGCGTCGCGCCCCAGCTTCGCCGAGTCGACCAGCGTCCCGTCGACGTCCCAGAGGACGAGCAGTGTCACGCAGCCCGCGGGCCGTGGGTCATGAGGGCGATCGGGATCGAGAAGCCTGCGGACCGTCGGATCGTGGCGATGCGCCGGCCGGGCTGCACCGCATCCCGAGGCTCTCCCAGATCGTCCCCCAGCGCTCCGGCCGCCCGCTCGAGCGAATCGACGGTCAGCGCGAGCCCCCAGAGACGCGCCGGCGCGCCGCGCTCCCCCGCTCTCGGCGAGTCGCCCCCGTACTCGATCACCTCGAGGACGACGTCGCCGAGCCGGAAGAACGCCTGGCCGCCCGCGCCGCCGGGCGAGGGCTCATCGCGGATGCGCCTGACCGGCAGTCCAGCCGCCTCGACAGCGGCGACCGTCCGGTCCCGATCCGGAGTGAACGCCACCAGGTGGTCGATCGCGGTGACCGAGTTGGGATGAGCGGGCGCGGAAGGCCGCGACGGCGCCTCGGACCGCGACGGACGCAGGCCGTCGAGGTCGCGGTCGCCGAGCTCACCGCGAACCGACCACCCGATCAGGCCGCGGCCGGTCTCGCGGCCGGCCAGCACGAGCCGGACGGTCCCGATGTCGCAGTGGCCCTCGTCCACCCGGAAGCCGGCCGCGGCCCACGCGGCGGCGTCCTCGGCCAAGACGATCTCGTCGATCTCGAAGCTCATCCGCCCAGTATGTGGCCTGAGGGTGGCGGCCTCGTGGCTGCGGGCGGTGTTACGCGCGCGAGCGAGTGAGCCGGCGCAGGGTGAGTCCGAGCCCGAGAAGCAGCACGGCCGCGGCCACCACGAGCCCGATCTGGAGTCCCGTGCTCGGCAACCCGCCGTGCACCTCTTGCTCCACGTTGCCCGCGCCTGACGAGTAACCGGCCTGAGCCGACGACTCGCGCTCGACCGAGGTCGATCCGAGCAGCTGGGATCCGCCGGCCCCCTGCGTGCCCGCCCCGGTCGCCGAACCTTGCCCCGCCGTGGACGCCCCTGAGGAGCCCGAGCCGCTCGAGCCGCCCGCTGCCCGAGCGGTCCCCGCCCCGGCGGCGGCGGCTCCGGCCGCTCCGGCCGCACCCGCCGCGGAAGCGCGGCGCTTGGCGCTCTTCGCTGCCGCCGGCTTTCGGCCTGCGTTCTTCCCCCCGGCGGGCCGCGCCGCCTTGGCGGGAGCGTTCTTCGGCTTGCGCGCAACCGGCGCGACCCCGTGCCGCTTCGAGGCGGGTGCGGCGCTGGCCGTCTGCGGACCGGTCTGCCCGGTCGGCGGCGTGGCGCGCGCCGTGACGTGGCTCGGCTTCCCGCCGCCGCCACTGGAAAGCGCTATGGCCAGCGCCACGCCCCCGCCAGCCAGAAGCGCCAGCAGCGCGAGCGGCGCAACGGCCGATCGGCGTGCGCGGCGCGGCGGCGCGGCGTCAGGCGAACGGCGCCGGCGCGGCGGCGCGGCGGGCCCGTGACCGTTGGTGCCGGCGGCCGGCCCCGTCCCGGTGGCCGGCTCGTCGAGCGCCTCCGCGACCTCGACGCCCCCCGCCCCCATGCCGGCGCCGACGGCTCCGGCGGCGAGCAGCTCGGCGGCGCGCTCCCCGGCGCCCCCCGTCTCCTCGCCGAACAGGGTCGCCAGCTGCTCGGGCCGGCGCTCGAGCGCATCCGCGAAGTCCGCGCAGACGGGGCAGTGGTCGAGGTGCGCGGTGATCGAACGGCGGTCGCGCACGCTGGTCTCGGCCTTGGACATCGCGACCCGCACCTCGTCGCAATGAGGCGTGGCCGGCGCCGGATTGCCCTGCAGGCCGAGCCGCGCTCGATAGACGGCCTGCCGCGCCCCCGGGGAGGTCACGCCCGCGAGCTGCGCGATCTCCTCGTATGTCAGCCCGTCCAGCTCGCGCAGCAGCAGCGCCGACGCCTCGGCATCCGGCACCGAGCGAAGGCCCTCGGCCAATCGCTGAAGGCCTTCCCTGCCTTCCTCGTCGAGCCCGGCGGCGTCCGCGGCATCGGCGACGAGATCTTCGTCCCGCAACCGCGCCAGGCGGTCGCCGGGCGCACCCCTCGCATTCATGCGCCCGAGAAGATACCCGGAAACGCGCGAATGTGCACCTTTGCAGGCGAAAGCCGGCGGGGCCCTTCCTCTGGCGCCGGGCAGGCGCGGCTAGTGGTGCTCGATGACGCGGTCGATCAGGCCGTACTCGACCGCTTCCTCGGGCTTGAAGTAGCGGTCGCGGTCCATGTCCTGATGGACCTTGTCCAGGTCCTGACCGGTGTGCTTCGAGTAGATCTCGTCCATCCGCGAGCGGAGGTCGAGAATCTCGCGCGCGTGGATCTCCACGTCCGCCGACTGCCCCTGGTACCCGCCCGAGGGCTGATGGATGAGGATGCGGGAGTTCGGGAGCGCCAGCCGCTTGCCCGAAGTACCGCCCGCGAGCAGAAGCGAGCCCATCGACATCGCCATCCCGAAGCAGATGGTGGTCACGTCCGGCTTGATGAACTGCATCGTGTCGTAGATGGCGAGGCCCGCGTAGATCTGGCCACCCGGCGAGTTGATGTACAGGGAGATGTCCTTGTCCGGGTCCTCCGACTCGAGGTGGAGCATCTGGGCGACGATGAGGTTCGCGATCTGATCGTCGACGGCGTCGCCGAGGAAGACGATCCGCTCGTTCAGAAGCCGCGAGTAGATGTCGAACGAGCGCTCGCCGCGCGAAGTCTGCTCGACGACCATTGGGATGAGCGGCATCTACGAACCTCCGTTGCGACTGCGAGACGGCGGGGCGAGCCCCGGAGTGCGGGCGAGTCTATCGACGGGCTCGGCGCGCCCTCAGGCGCCCGCCGGCGCGGTCGTCACCGGCTCGCGGAGCGCTTCCGTGGCGGGGTGAGGCGGGAAGTCGCCGCGCAAGAGCTCCCAGACCTCGACGTCGAGGCGGCGGCCGAAGCCCCACTGCGCACCGCGCTCGTAGCCGACCTCGCGCCAGCCGTAACCGGTCCCGGAGCTGCGGACGGCCTGCGCGGCCGGCGCGTTCTCGCGGCCGAAACGGGCGCTCAGGCGGTTGAGGCCGAGGCCGTCGAAGGCGTAGGCGCAGAGGAGCGCCGCCCCCTCGCTGCCAAGGCCGCGCCCGCGGTCATCGGGCGCGTACACCGCCACGGTCAGGTCAGCGCCGCCACGCGGCCAGCTGATGCCGGCGAGGTAGGCCTCCCCCACGCACCGCCCGTCCTCGCGAACCCACAGCTCGAAGGCGAGTATCTCGCGGTTGACGTGCGCCTCGTACACCGCCTCGCGGTGCTCGCGGGTGACCGGGGGCATCACGCGCGCGGAGGGGGAAAGGGCGCTCGTGCCGGCGCCGAGCGCCACGCCCAGCGACGGGTCGTTCAGCTCCGGCCAGCGCTCGACGAACGCCTCCCGCGCGGGCGCGACGAGCGCGACGCGCTCTCCCTCCAATATCACCGCAGGCCGCGGCGCCATCCCGCGCGCGAGTCTAGGGAGCGACGGCGTCAGGCGCGCCTTCGCGGCGGCAGCGGCGGTCAGGCGCCCCCGAGGAGCCCCGAGATGTCGTCGGTCCGGTCGTCGTCGACCACCGGCGTGATGAGCGGCACCCGCTCCACGATCTCGAGCCCGAAGCCGCCGAGCGCCGCAAAGCTCGCCGAGGTGTTGGACATCAGGCGCATGCGGCGCACGCCGAGGTCCTGGAGGATCTGCGCGCCCAGCCCGTGCTCGCGCCAGACGCGGTCGTCGCCGCCCTCCTCGCGGATCGTCTCCGTGACCTCGTGCCTGCCGAACTCGTGCGATTCGAAGCCGCGCAGGTAGACCAGCACGCCCCGGCCCTCGGCGGCGAGGATGGTCATCGCCTTGTGCAGCTGACCGCGGCAGTCGCATCGCTCGGAACCGAAGACGTCACCCGTGAGGCATTCGCTGTGGACCCGGACCAGAACCGGTTCGTCGCCGCTGACGTCTCCCCACACCAACGCGACGTGGGTTGCGTGCGTGATGACGTCCTCATAGCCGTGCACGGTGAGCTCGCCGTACTCGGTGGGAATCCTCGTCGTGGCGCCGCGAACAACGAGCCGCTCCGTACGCCGACGGTAGGCGATGATCTGGTCGACGGCCACGATGTTGATGCCATGTTTGGCAGCAAATACCTCGAGGTCCGGGCG
>JAFAQQ010000104.1 GCA_019246335.1 Actinomycetota bacterium
AGTAACCGTCTCCCCGCGGCCGCCGGGGCAGCCGATCCGAAGAGGCGCGGATCGTTCGTGATCACGCCGTCGACACCGAGCGCGCTCAGCTGGTCGATCCGCCGCACGTCGTCCACGGTCCACACGTAGAGCTCCCCGCCCACCTCGCGGACGGCGTGTGCGAGCCGAGGCGACATCAGCAGCCAGTGCGCCATCACGGCGTCGATCCTGCCCTCGCGAAGCAGGCGGGACGCCTCTGCCGGCAGCCGCCGGCGGAGGACGCGGGCCATGGCGTAGGCGACCGGGGCGAGCGGGGTCCGCGTGTAGTCGCGGCGTACCCGCGGCACCGACCACCCTCGGCGGACGTTCGATAGGAGGCGGTCGAGGCTCTCCAGGTACGCCGAGGAGACGATCGCGCGGTCCCGCAGCCCGCGGCGTTCGAGGCCGTCGAGGACCTCGCGCTCGTAGCCGGGCAGCTTCATGTCGACGTCGAGCTCGACTCCCGCATAGGCCTCTCCGGCGAAGTGGTCGAGCCCCTCGTCGAGCGGGATCGGGTCACGGCGCGCCGCGTCGTCGTAGTCGTGAGCGAGCACGAGCCGGCCGTCGCGGAGCCGGAGCACGTCGAACTCGATCATGTCGACCCCGGCTGCGAGCGCCGCATCGAAGCTCTCGAAGGTGTTGCCGGGAGCCACCAGGTCCGCACCTTTGTGGCCGACGCGCTTGAGCGGTGCGAGACCCGCGGGACGGGAATCAGTCATCGCTGGCAGCGCGGGCACCAGTAGGTGGTGCGGTTGTCGTCGCCCTGACCGCGCACGCGGACGATCTCCCCGCACGACCGGCAGGGAAGGCCGGCGCGCTCGAAGACGCCGGCGCGCTCCCGAGGCACCCAGCCGTCGTGGGCGACGGACTCCAGCATCATCGATCGGGCCGCACTGAGCACGGCCGTGATCTCGGCGTCCGAGGCCGCGTCGAGACGGCGCCAGGGATCGAGCCGCGCGGCGTGACAGGACTCAGACTTCCAGAGGTTGCCGATGCCGGCTACGTTGCGCTGGTCGAGGAGCGCGTCGCCGAGGCCGCGGCTCTGGTCGTCGTCGCGAAGCCGCCGCAGGGCGAGCGCTGCGTCGAACTCGTCCGCGAGGACGTCGGGGCCGAGCGCTGACAGCCGCCGGTCGAACCGGGTCCGACCGTCGGTCATCAGCTCGAGTACCGGGCCGTCGAATTGGACGACCTCGTGGTCGGGCGTCCGGATCACCAGCCACGCCCGGCGCGCGGGCCGCCGCCAACGCTCCCCACGACGGAACACCCCCCACCACCCGGTCATTCGCAGGTGCGAGTGGAGCGTCAGGCCGCCCTCGAAGCGCAGGAAGAGGTGCTTGCCGCGTGCGTCGACCGACCGCACGGCGCGGCCCCGAAGCCGCTCGGGCCAGCGGTCGAGGGCATGGCGCCGCTGCGGCGTCTCGATCGACTCGATGACGCTGCCCACGAGGGCGGCCCCGATCCGGCGCGCCGCTGCGTGGATGGTGTCGCCCTCGGGCATCGCGGCCGGCGCCTACGCGGTCAGCGTCAGCTTGCGGGGGGTCTGCCGGAAGCCGAGCTCGATCAGAAGCGCGCCGAACGCCGATCCAATCACGGGCTCCCCGTCGAACCGCTCGAGGCCGAGGCGCTTGATGCGGCCACGATGAACGTGCTCCGCGAGCGCCTCGAGCGCCGCGCGCAGCCACGCCGCCGGCTCGCCGTCCGCGTCGATCGGGTTGCCGCGCAGGGTGACGATGCCCTTTCCACCGCGCTCGACGTAGACGACGGGCTCGGCGTTGACCGTCACGACGTACGCACCGGGCACGCGCGCGGGCCGCCGCCCGCCCGGTCGCCCCTCATCGCCCGGACGCTGCGGCCAGGGCAGCGCGGCGCCGTAAGGGTTCGCCGGATCGGTCGCAGCCAGCACGAGCGCGGCGGCCGGCTCGTCCGAGCGCAGCGCCCGCAGGCGCTCTACCGCGGCGGGGAGGGCGAACTGGGCGCCCCCGAGACCCTCGACGAAGTACCCCCGCCGGGCGGTTCCGAGCGTCTCGAGATTGCCGAGCTCGTCGTAGAGGCCCGCGAACCCACCCGGAACGCCCTCGGCCAGGACGGTCTCCCGGGTGACGATGCCGTAGCGCTCGAGCAGGACCTCCGCGATGGCGCGCGTCCGCGGCCCGTGCGCCGGCGGATCGGCGAACAGCGGCCCCGTGAGCGACCACCGGCCCTGTATCTGCGGCGCCGCGGGGCGCCGCCGGCGGCCGAAGCGGCGAGCCCCGTCTCGATCGCCGGCGCCCTGGCGCGCGAGTGCGAGGCGCGGCGCGCGGAGCGGGGCGAACGCGTCGTTCGTCACCTCGCCCGCCCACGCGAGATCCCACAGAGCCTCCTGGAGGTCGAGGGGCTCGAGCGGCCGGCCGTCGACCTCGGGGATGTCCGCGATCAGGTCCGCCCAGAACGAGGCCCCACGCTCCAGCCGAGCGCGGATCGCGTCGTGAACCGGCTCCGACGGCGGCTCCGACCGGTTCGGCGGCGGCCCCAGCCAGCGGGCGTCCTCCCGGAAGTAGAGCGCCACCTTCCCGGACCGGCGCCCCAGCGATCCAGCGCCGACCCAGACCAGCTCCCCGCCGGCGCAGAGCGCGTCCATCCAGGTCGGCGAGTACGCCCCGACGCGTCGCGGAAGGACGTCGCGCTCCCATACCTCCGGCGTCAGCGCGACCCCCTGGAGCGCGACGAGCACCTCCCGCAGGCGGTCCACGCCGGCGCTCCCCGGCGGAGCCGAATCGATCCCCTGCCACTCGGGGAGCATGCGGGCCAGGGCCCGCTGGTCGGCGGGCTCCACCTCCCGGCGATAGGTCGCGAGCGAAGCGCGCCGCAGGCGGCGGAGGACCTCAGGATCGCACCATTCCCGCTCCACGCCGCCAGGCCGCAGCTCGCCGCGCACCAGCTCGCCGGCGCGCTCGAGCTCCCGCAACACGGGCCCCGGATCGATCCCGTATCGCGCCGCGACCTCCGCTGTTGTGAACGGGCCGTGCGTGTAGGCGTAGCGGCGCACCAGCCGCCGGAGCGGATCCTCGACCGTCGCCAGGAAGCTCTCCGGGAGCCCTCCGGGCGGGACCGCCCCGAGGGCGTCGCGGTACAGCCCGGCGTCCTCGGCGGCGATGAAGCGGGGCTCCCCGCCGATCCGCATCTCCACCGCCCGCCGCTCGCCGCGCAGCTGCTCGAGCATGCGCTTGGCGGAGACCGCCTCGAGGGACCGCTCCTGCGCCTCGGCCGAGGTCAGGTCGCCGACCGAGCGCAGCACGTCGTGGAGGCCGTCGGCGTTGACGGCCCGCGTCCGCTCGGTGGTCCTCTGGAGGCTGGCCTCGACCTCTGCGAGCGCCTGCGGGTCGATCAGCTCGCGAAGCTCCTCCTGCCCGAGCAGCTCACGCAGGAGGTCGCGGTCGAGCGAGAGGGCGGCGGCGCGGCGCTCGGCATTGGGCGTGTCGCCCTCGTACATGTACGTCGCCACGTAGTCGAACAGCAGCGAGGAGGCGAACGGCGAGGCGCGCGCCGTCTCGACCTCCACGAGGGAGATCTCACGCCGGTGGAGCCGGCGCAGGAGGTCCTGCAGCGCCGGCAGGTCGTGCACGTCGCGCAGGCACTCCCTGTAGGTCTCGAGGACGATCGGGAACTGCCCGTACGACTTCGCGACCTCGAGCAGCGATTGGGCCTTCAGCCGCTGCTGCCAGAGGGGGGTGCGCTTGCCGGGGTACGCGCGCGGGAGGAGGAGCGCGCGCGCGGCGTTCTCGCGGAAGCGTGCGCCGAAGAGCGCTGAGCTGCCGAGCTCACGCACGACGAGGTCCTCGAGCTCGTCCGGATCGATGAGCACGACGTCGGCGGGCGGCGGCTCGTCGGCGTCGGGCAGGTGCACCACAATCCCGTCGTCCGACCAGATCGCGTCCGCCTCGAGCCCCGCCTCGTCGCGGATGCGCGCCGACAGCGCCAGGCCCCAGGCGGAGTGAACGCGGCCGCCGAACGGCGACAGGATGCAGAGCCGCCAGTCGCCGATCTCGTCCCGGAAGCGCTCCACCACGATCGTCCGGTCGGAGGGCACGACGCGCGTGGCCTCGCGCTGCTCGCGAAGGAACTGGACCAGGTTGTTCGCGGCTCGCTCGTCGAGGTCGTGCGACTCGGTGAGCTCGGCGGGCTCGCGGTCCACCGCCCAGCGAGCGAACTCACCGATCGCGCGACCGAGCTCCACCGGGCGGCCCACGCCGTCGCCGCGCCAGAACGGTACGGCGCCGGGCGCGCCTGGCGCCGGGGTGACGATCACGCGATCGCGGGTGATCTCCTGGATCCGCCAGGTCGACGCGCCGAGCAGGAAGGTCTGGCCGGGACGCGCCTCGTACACCATCTCCTCGTCCAGCTCCCCCACCCGGCGGCCGTCGGGCAGGTGCACGCCGTAGAGGCCGCGATCCGGGATCGTGCCCGCGTTGGTGACGGCCAGCTGCAACGCGCCGCGCCGGGCGCGCACCGTGTCGGCCAGCCGGTCCCAGACGATCCGCGGACGCAGCTCGGCGAACTGCTCGGATGGATACCGGCCGTCGAGCATGTCCAGCACGTTGTCGAGCAGCTCCCGCGAGAGGTCGGCGAACGGGTACGCCCGCCTGATGAGGTCGTGGAGCTCCGGCACGGCGATCTCGGCAACGTTCTCGGCGACCGCCATCGCCACGATCTGCTGGGCGAGCACGTCGAGGGGGTTGCGGGGCACGACCGTCGACTCGATCTCCCCGTCGTGCATGCGCTGGACGACCACCGTCGCCTCCAGCAGGTCGGCGCGGAACTTCGGGAAGATCCTTCCCTTCGAGACCTCACCCACGCCGTGGCCGGCGCGGCCGATCCGCTGCAGCCCGCGGGTCACCGACTTCGGCGACTCGACCTGGAGGACGAGGTCGACAGCGCCCATGTCGATGCCGAGCTCGAGCGACGACGTGGCGACGAGGCAGGGCAGCTGCCCGGACTTGAGCAGCTCCTCGACCACCACTCGCTCCTCGCGCGCGAGCGAGCCGTGGTGAGCCCGCGCGATCTCGACCGGTGAATGGTTCGCTGGGCCGCCGCCGTTCGCGGGCTCGCCGCGATTCGCGGCCTCCCGCTCCGCGGCGAGCTCGTTCAGACGCATCGCGAGCCGCTCGGCGCCGCGGCGGTTGTTCACGAAGATGATCGTCGATCGGTGCTGCTCGACCAGATCGAGCAGCTCCGGGTAGATCGCCGGCCAGATCGAGCGCCGGCTCGCGCTGTCCCCGTACTGCGCCTCGGTCGCGGCGGCGGCGTCGTCCTGCACGTCGGGCTCGCGCATGTCCTCCACCGGCACCTCGATCCGGACGTCGAGCGGCTTGCGGACGCCCGCGTCCACGATCGTGCAGTCGCGGCCGGTCCCGGCGAGGAAGCGTCCGACCTCCTCGAGCGGGCGCTGGGTGGCCGATAGCCCGATCCGCTGGACCGGCCTGCCCGCCTGGCGCTCGAGCCGCTCGAGCGTCAGCGCGAGATGCGCCCCGCGCTTGGTGTGCGCGACCGCATGGATCTCATCGACGATCACCCATTCGACGCCCTCGAAGATCTCCCGCGCCTGCGAGGTGAGCATCAGGTAGAGCGACTCCGGGGTGGTGATGAGCACGTCGGGCGGCGTGCGCACCATGGCCTGGCGATCTCGTTGCGGCGTGTCCCCCGTCCGGATGGCCACCGAGATGTCCCCGCCGATCCCCTTCAGCGGCGCGCGGAGGTTTCGCTCGATGTCGTACGAGAGGGCCTTGAGCGGGGACACGTAGACGAGGCGCGTGCCGCGCGCTCCGTCGGTGACGGGCTGGGCGACGAGCCGGTCGAGGCCCCAGAGGAAGGCGGCGAGCGTCTTGCCCGAGCCCGTCGGCGCCGACAGGAGCACGTGGTCGCCGCGCGCAATCGCAGGCCACGCCTGCGATTGCGCCGGTGTGGGGTCGGCAAAGGCGCGCGTGAACCAGTCACGGACCGGTTGGGTGAACGTCGCGAGCGGGTCGGCCGGCATCGAACCCTTCAGCGTACCTAGCGGACGGGCGCCGCTGCTCAGGAGGCCAGCTCCCGGGCCCGCACGAAGACCCGGTCCAGCATCTCCTCCGTCAGCTTCCCGGTGAACGTGTTCTGCTGGCTCGGGTGGAAGGTGCCGAGCATCACGGGTCCCCCGTCGATCGTGTGCTCGGCCCCATGCGCGAAGCGCGGCTTGGGGCGCAGGGCGTACAACCGCGCGGCGCAGTCCCAGGCGAACGCGCCCAGGCAGACGATCGCGCGCACGCGGGTCAGAAGCCGCAGCTCGTCGCCCGCGTACGGCAGGCACCTCTCGCGCTCCTCCGGCAGCGGCTTGTTCGCCGGCGGCGCGCACCGGACCGCGGCGCCGACGAACGCGCCGTCCAGGCGCAGGCCATCGCCGCGCCGCGTAGAGCTCGGCTGGCTCGCGAAACCCGCCCGGTGCATCGAGGCGTACAGCCAGTCGCCCGACCGGTCGCCCGTGAACACCCGACCGGTCCGGTTGCCGCCGTGCGCGGCGGGCGCCAGGCCGAGGACGTACACGCGGGCGCGGGGATCCCCGAACCCCGGCACCGGCCGGCCCCAATACTCCTCGGCCGCGAACGCCGCGCGCCTCTCGCGCGCGACCCGCTCGCGCCACTCCACGAGCCGCGGGCACCGGCGGCAGCGCACGACCTGGCGCTCCACCGCGGCGAGCTCGCTCCGCGGGTCGAGCCCGGTCGCGGATTCGATCAGGCCGTCGATCAGGCCTTGAGCTTCCGGCCGCTCGTGAACAGCCACTGCGACCACAGATAGGCGGGAATGGCGAGTCCGGCCGTGACGCCCAGCGCCAGCCCGATGCCGACGTCGGCCCTACCCAGGAACCCGTAGCGCACGGCGCTCACCAGGTAGAAGATCGGGTTGAAGTGGGAGAGCTCGTGCCAGGGGGACGGCAGCCGGCTCACCGAATAGAACACGCCACCGACGAACACGAGCGGCAGGATGACGAGGTTGTTGACGAAGGTGTGGTGGTCGAAGGTGTGCGCGAAGATCCCGACGATCGTGCCGAGAGCCCCGAAGAGGACCAATCCCAGGGCGACCGCCGCGGCCAGCACGAATGGCTCGCGGACCGGGACGCCGGTGACCGGAATGGCGATGGCGGCGAGCCCCGCGCCGATGGCCAGGGCGCGGACCACGCCGCCCACGTTGTAGCCCAGGTTCATCTGCCAGGGACGCATCGGAGCCGACAGGACGTCGTTGATGTAGCGGTCCGAGCGCGCCTGGAAGACCGACGCAGAGTTGTTGCTGTAGGCCGCTTGCACCATCGCCATCGTCAGCAGCCCCGGCACGATGAACTCGCGGTAGGGGAACCCCTCGACGTGGCGGATCCGCCCGCTCAGCGAGAAGCCGAACACCACGATGAAGAGCGACGACGACATGATCGACGCCAGGATCGTCTGGGTCCACAGCTTCGATACGCGAAGCGTCTCGCGCCTGGCGAGCCACATGAGCCCCCGGTTGCCCGTGATGGACCGCGACTCGTTCACGCGGCCTCCCGCGCCTGCCCGGCGCCCTCCCTGACCGGATACGGCTCCTCGTTCATGGCCTTGACGTACACCTCGGTGAGGCTGCCGGCGCCGTACGTGTCGCGGAGACCGGCCGCGGTGTCCCTGGCGATGAGCCGGCCGCCGCGGATCAGCGCGATCTCCTCGCACAGCCCCTCCGCCTCCTCCAGGTAATGCGTCGTCAGGAGGATCGTCGTGCCCTTCTCGTGGAGGCGGCGGATGTAGCGCCATAGCTCCTGGCGCAGCTCGAAGTCGACACCGGCGGTCGGCTCGTCGAGGATGACGAGCCGCGGCCGGTGCATCAGCGCTCGGGCGAGCAGCAGGCGCCGCCGCATCCCGCCGGAGAGCTTCGGCGTGCGCACGTCGATCTTCGCGCCCAGGTCGAACACCTCGATCATCTCCCGGGCCCGGCTGCGCGCGTCCTCCGTGGCCATTCCGAACCATCCTCCGTGGTAGACGAGCGTCTCCTCGACTGTCAGAAAGCGGTCGAGGTTGATGTCCTGCTCGGCGAGACCGATCCAGCTTCGTGCGAGCAGCGAGTCCCCGCGCTCCCCGAACACCCGGACCTCGCCGCCGCTGATCCGGATGAGGTTGCAGACCGAGTTGATCAGGGTCGTC
>JAFAQQ010000017.1 GCA_019246335.1 Actinomycetota bacterium
GTCGCGCTCGACGACTGGCGCGGCCGCGAGGACGCGAGCGGCCGCGTGCTCCGCGGAACGGCGATCGCCGTGGGAGACGCGCTGGCGGCCGCCGCGGACCTTGCGCGGAGCAAGGACTCTCGCCAGCCCGCGGTCCTGGTGCGTGGCCTCGGCAGGTTCGTCCGCGCCGACGACGGTCCCGGCGCCGCCACTCTGAGGCGGGAGCGCGAGCAGGACCTGTTTCGCTGACCGCGGCCGGCTCAAGGGCGGCGCCGCACCAAAGGGCCCGTCCTCTTCCGGCTCCGGCGCCTGCACCCCGCAAGGTTCGGCCCAACCTGCCGATGTTCATTTCGTGGGACCGTTCCTGCGCCGCCGCCTGCTGGCCTTCATCCTCGGCCTGGCCGCGTGTTTCGCGATCCCGTCGACGGCGGACGCCTACACCGTCCTTGCGCGCGGCAGCCACCCGCTGGTTCGCGGCCGGCACGCGATCCTGATCGGGAACAAGGCCTATGCGCCGTCGCGCGCCCCAGACCAGGTCAAGCAGGTCATCTGGTCCGCGAACCAGATCCGGCACAAGCCGTACAAGTGGGGCGGCGGGCACGGCAGCTGGTACGACGACGGCTACGACTGCTCCGGGGCGGTCTCATACGCGCTGCACGGCGCCGGGCTGCTGGACTACCCGCTCGACTCGCGCGGGTTCATGCAATGGGGCGATCCGGGCCGTGGGCGCTGGATCGACGTCTGGGCCACGAACGGCCACGCGTACATGGTCGTCGCGGGCCTGCGGTTCGACACGGCCGGCGCCGGCGAGAGCGGACCACGCTGGCGGCCGGAGCCCGCCTGGGAGCAGCACTACTGGGTCCGGCACCCGCCGGGACTCTGACTACCGGGCCGTATCAGGGATAGATCCGGCAGCGTGCGCTCCGCGCGAGGCGGAGGTCGCCTTCGCGGGTACGCGCGAGTGCATGGACCCAGCGGGGGCGCCGGTGGCGGGTGGGGTCGAGGCGGATGCGCTTTCGAAACGGGGGCTGCGTGTCGCCCACGCGACGGCCGCGCGACGTGATCCGGGCCCCCCGCACCTCCGAGACGCCCTGCCCCCCGAGGTCGGCCACCACGCCGTGGCGCCAGCACCGAACCTCGAGGAGGACGACACCGTGCCTGTGCGGGACCGGCGTGACCGACGGAGGGGGCGGCTGTCGGATGCTCAACTGATCGACGAGCGTCCTCAGGGAGCCGAAGGCGGGCTTCGGCGAGTAGTCGTCGTGCATCAAGCCGTACTGCTGCTGGAAGTTCGGGCTGCTCGAGTCGGCGTCGCGAAGGTCGAACCAGAAGTAGCTCGTGACCCCGTAGTTCGCGCGATAGCGGTTCACCGCACCCACCATTGACTCGAGCGCCGTCTGCTGGTCCGCCTCGCTCCGGCCGGGCCCCGTCGGGTACCCGTTCTCGTCCACGTGGATCGGCGTGCTCTTCGACAGGCCGCCCTCGTGGAGGAAGCAGCCGTGCAGCTGGCTCAGCGCGTTCACCACCCAGTCGCCGGTCATCGAGGGAGCGCTCGACGGCGGAAAGAACGTCCCCGGGTAGACGTCCAACCCCACCCAGTCGACCGACTGCGCGAAGGCGGTCCCACCGTGGTCGTGGAGGTATGTCCAAAAGCTGTCCTCGTCGTTCGGGTCGGTCCGGTAGAACCAGTTGAACCCGATCCGCAGCTGCGAGTAGCCGCGCAGACGGGCCTCGTCCTTTGCCGCGATCACGCCCTGGATCAGCGCGTCGCGCGCACCCGAGTAGGCGCCGTCCGAGGAGTCGCCGGAAGCGGTGAAGTTCACCTCGTTGGTGACCTGGAAGCCGCGGACGAGCGGGTTCGAGCCGAAGCGGTCGACCACCCCGCGGACGAACCGCGCGAACCCGGAGGCGTCGTCGTTGCGGCGGTACCGCAGAACGACCTCGACCCCGTAGCCGTGGCCGGTGTAGAAGGCGACGAGCTTGCGCTGGTCGACCTCCTCCTGCGCGTCGCTCGCGTCCGAGAGGTAGGAGCGGTAGAGGTGGACCGTGAACGGGGCGCCCGCCGGCCGCAGCTCGGCGAGCGCCGCGAGGATCTTCGTCGGGTCGTCGGGCTTCGCCGGCGCGGAGACGACGAGCTGGCCGGCGCTGCCGCCGGGGTAGATTCCGAACTCGAGTGGCTGCCCACCGGGCTTCGGATTCACCGGGCTGACCGACGGCATGTCGCCCAGGCAATCGGCGGAGGCCGGAGCCGCCGCCGCGAGCGCCGCCACGGCGATCGCCGCGACTCCTGCACCCGCCGCCCTGCGGAGGTTCAAAAAGTCTCCAGGACCCGGTAGAGCGTGTCGCGCTGGGCCGCCGGGCGCCCCGCAGCGTGCGCCGCGCCGATCAGCTGCTCCGGGGTGAGCATCGTCCCGTGATACGACCCCGCCATGCGGCTGATCGACTCCTCCATGAGCGTTCCGCCGAGGTCGTTTACGCCCCAGCGAAGCGACTCGGTCGCGGCGTCGAGCCCCATCTTCACCCAGCTCGCCTGCACGTTGGGGATCGAACGGCCGAGGGCAAGGCGGAAGACCGCCGTGTGCTTCAGGTTCTCCTCGCGCGAGATCTCCTCGATCCCGTGGGTGCGACCGAGCAGGGTGTGAAAGGGGATGAACGAGAGCGGCACGAACTCGGTGAAGCCGCCGGTTCGCTCCTGCAGGGCCCGGATCACGCGCATGTGCTCGGCCAGCTCCCAGGACTCCTCGACGTGGCCGAACATGACGGTCGCGCTCGAGCGGATGCCGGCGCCGTGCGCGGCCTCGACGATCTCGATCCATCGCGCAACCGGGAGCTTGTTGGGCGAGATGCGCTCGCGCACGCCGTCGTGCAGGACCTCGGCGGCCGTCCCGGGCGTCGATCCGAGCCCCGCCTCCAGCAGGCGCTCGAACACCCGGGCGGGCGGCAGCCCGGAGACCTCGCACATCCGATCCACCTCCATCGGCGAGTAGGCGTGGAGGTGGATGTCCGGCTCGGTCTCCTTCGCCAGCAGGAGCCAGTCGACATAGCTCTCGAGCGTCCAGTCCGGGTGGATGCCCGACTGCATGCAGATCTCCGTGGCGCCCGCCTCGGCGGCTTCCTCGACCCGGCGCACGAACTCGTCGCGCCCGTGCTCGTAGGAGTCGGGTGAGCGCCGCCCCTGCCCGAACCCGCAAAAGGCGCAGCCGACGACGCAGATGTTCGAGACGTTGATGTTGCGGTTCACCACGAACGTCACCTCGTCGCCTGCCAGCTCGGCGCGGAGCTCGTCGGCCGCCTGGCGAATGTCCTCGATCGCCTCAGGACGCGTCTCGGCGAAGAGCGCTGTGAGCTCCTCATCGGTCAACCAGGAGCCGTCGCGCGCACGCGCGATGGCGGCGGGTACGAGGTCGCGGCGGATTGTCCGCTCCTCCCGCCGCCCGGAGCCGCGGCGTGGAATGAAGCTCCAGAACCTGCCCTTCACGACGTCGAGCACACTCTGGTCGAGCCACTCGCCGGTCATGTACTGCGGGTACACGCAGAGGCGCTCGGTGAGCGCGTAGCCGCGCGGCGCGAGGTCCTTGCGCATCCGATGCGGCGACGGGAACGGGTGCTCGGGGGAGATGTGGTCGCCGTTCGCCGACAGCCCGCCGAGGTCGGTCGCGCCCTCCTCGACGAGCGGGAGCCACCAGTCGGAGAGGTTCGGCGGCACCTGGATGCCCACGTCCGGCATAAGGCGCCGGCTCGCGCGGATCAGCTCGCGCATGTCGTCGAGCGAGATCGGCGTCGCCCAGCCGGGAAGCTCGGGCTCGACCGGTCGCCCTGCGTCCGGTGCGCGCTGAGCGGCGTCGGCGATCTGCGCCGGCTCACGTCCGTAGTACCGCGGGTGCGGGACGTAGTTCTGGAGGATCACCTCCTGCAGGTGCCCGTACTCCGCGTGCACGGCGGCCAGCGCCTCGAGGGACGCGATCCGGTCGTCGGGCGTCTCCCCGATGCCGACCAGGATCCCGCTCGTGAACGGGATCCGCAACTCGCCCGCGAGGCGGATCGTCTCGAGGCGGCGCCGCGGGTGCTTGGTGGGCGAGCCCGCGTGGACCGTCTCCATCAGGCGGTCGGAGATCGATTCGAGCATGAGGCCCTGCGAGGCCGTCACCTCGCGCAGCCGCCCGAGGTCGGGTCGGTCCAGCACGCCCAGGTTCGTGTGCGGCAACAGGCCGCGATCGAGCGCGCGCTGGCACGTCCAGGCCACGTAGGACGTGAAGTCGGGATGACCGTAGCCCGCGAGCCGCCCGGCGACCTCGACGTTCACCTCCGGGCGCTCGCCGGTCAGGACGAGGAGCTCCTTGGCGTTGCGGCGCACGGCCTCGTCCAGCATCGCTTCGACCTCATGGGGCGGGTACAGGTGCGCCGCGTGAGTGGCGAACGAGCAGTACTTGCAATAGCAGCGGCAGGTGCGCGAGAGCGACAGCGTGAAGTTGCGGGAGAAGGTGACCCGCCGCATCGGATGGGGAGTCTACGGGCCGCCGGTGCCGCGCTCGGAGCCACCGCCATCCGACGGCTTGCAGCCGTCAGGTGACGAGCGAAAGCCGAGCAGGGCAAGGACGCAGGGGTCGGGCAGTGCTACGCACGGCCGACCCCGAGGACGCCGCCATGCGACGGCTTGCAGCCGTCAGCTCAGCCGACGGGTTCGGCGCCGGTAAGACCCTTCTTGCCCGGCTGTATGAAGAGCCAGAAGTACCCGGCTGCCGCTGCCAGCCCCCCGACGCCCGGTGCCAGGACGTAGACCAGAAGCCACTTCCCGAGGTCGCCGAAGTGGTGCCCGACGACCGCGGGGCCGAATGCGCGCGCCGGGTTGAGGGCGCCGCCCGTGAGCGGAGCAATGATCATCACGGAGAAGCCCAGGGTGCCGCCGATGACGAGCCCCGACCAGTCCTTGAGCCCGGTCGGGTTGACCGCGACGGCGACGACCGCGAGGACGAGGAAGAGGGTTCCGATGCCCTCCGCGCCCATTGCCCCGAGCGTGGTGCCCACCCTGGAGACGTTGATGCTCGGAGCGCCGTAGTGCACGCTCGGGTTGACGCCCGTCATCAGCGCCTTGGCGAACAGCGCGCCGAGCGTGCCGCCCGCGAGCTGCATCACGATGTAGATGGCCGCGTCGACCGGTCGGATCTCGCGGATCGCGGCGAGCGACAGCGTGATCGCGGGGTTGAAGTTCGCCCCCGAGATCAGCGCGAAGGTCTGGATCAAGAAGAACAGCGCCAGCGTGTGGACGAGTCCGATCACGGCGAAGTCCTGGAAAGGCGCGGGGACGCCGGGCACGGTCGTCGTCTGAGCGGGCGCGAACAGGATCACCGATGCGGCAATCGAGAACACGAGGGCGAAGGTTCCGACGAACTCGGCGACGTAGGCGGCGGGTCCTCGCTCTTGCACTTACTCCTCCTCGTTCGCTGTTCGGACAGGGCCCGCACTCCCCGGCGGTCCCTTGGCGGCGGCAGTGTATCCCTGTGGTCGGTCGCATACGCTCCGCCAGTGGGCCCAAGGCTGCTGCGCGCCGCCGCGGCGGCTCTCACGGCGGTCGCCGTCGCGTCGACGGCCGGCTGCGGCAATGGCGGCCAGACGCACGCCCGGACCGTGCGGCTCGTCCTCGACTTCACCCCGAACGCAGCGCACGCGGGAATCTTCGGAGCGCTGCGGTCCGGCAGCGACCGCGCGCACGGCGTGCACCTGGTGGTCCGCGAGCCGAGCGCCTCGTCGGACTCCCTCAAGCTGCTCCAGGCCGGTCGCGCCGACATCGCCGTGCTCGACATCCACGACCTCGGCCTGGCGCGGGAACGAGGACAGGACGTCGTCGGCGTGGGCGCCCTTGTGCAGCGGCCCCTGGCCGCGGTGCTGGCGGAGCCGCAGGTGAGGCGCCCCCGCGAGCTCGAAGGCACGCGCGTCGGCGTGACGGGGCTGCCGTCGGACGACGCGGTTCTGCGCGCCGTCGTGGATGGCGACGGCGGCTCGTTCAGCCGGGTGCGCCCGATAACGATCGGGTTCACGGCCGTGCCGAGCCTCGTCGCGCGGAAGGTCGCCGCGGCCACGGCCTTCTGGAACGTCGAAGGGGTGGCGCTCCGCGCGCGCGGGTTTCGGCCCCGCGAGTTCCGGGTGGACTCGTACGGCGCGCCGCGCTATCCCGAGCTCGTGCTCGTCACGACGCATGCGTTCCTGCGCCGATCGCGCGGGACGGTTCGTAGCGCGCTCCTCGCCCTAGAGGACGGCACGCGGGCGGCCCTGCGCGACCCCGAACCGGTCATCGCCGACATCGCCCGCCGCGCCCAGGCGGCGCCGAGCCTGATCCGCGCCGAGCTGGCCGCGATCCACCCCGCGCTGGTCCCACCGGTCTCGCTGAGCCCGCGCGCGATCGGCCAATGGGCGCGCTTCGACGTCCGCTTCGGCATCCTCCGGCGGGCGCCGGACCTCGGCCGCGCGTTCGACTTCGGGGTTGCGCGCTAAAGCCGCGGTCAGCTGGACATGCCGCCGGCCGCCCGGCGCACGAAGCCGGGCGCGAGCGTCCTCAGCACCGGCACTGCCCAGTAGCCGCGGGGCACCACGACCTCCGGACGGCCTCCGGGGCCGGCTCGCACGATTGCCTTCGCGACCTTATCGGGGCTGGAGACGACCCAGCGCGTCGCGAGCTTCGCTCGCAGTTCCTCCTGGGGGAACCCCTCGGTGGCGACGAAACCGGGCAGGACGAGGCCGACGTGGACGCCGTTCCGCGCCTCCTCCTCGTGCAGCGCCTCGGTCCAACCGGCAAGCGCGAACTTCGACGCGCAGTAGGCGCCGCTCTTCGGCCTGGCGACGCGCCCTGCGACGGAGGAGACGTTGACGATCGAGCTCGGAGCGGAGTCATGCAGCAGCGGCAGCAGCGCCTCGGTCAGCCGTACCGGGGCGTCGAAGTTCACGTCCATGATCTCGCGGACGTTGGCGTAGCCGCCCTTCTCGGTGTCGCCGAAGAGCGCGCGCCGCGAGCCGCCGGCGTTGTTCACGAGGAGGTCGAGGTGGCCGTCGAGCCGTTCCTCCACGGCCGAGCGCACGCGAGCCGGCGCGTCCTCGGCGGTCAGATCCAGCGGGAGCGCGCTCGTGTCGGCGAGCGAGCTAGCGAGCGCTTCGAGCCGATCGGCGCGGCGGGCGATCAGCAGCAACCGCCAGCCCTCGGCCGCGAAGAGACGCGCGGTCGCCTCGCCGATCCCGCTCGAAGCTCCGGTGACGACCGCCGTCCTCAACGCGCGCCGGCCCCCGTGGCGCGATCGATGAGCGCGCTCGCCTCGCGCGCCATCCGCGATCGCGGAACGACGACGTCGAATCCCGCGGCCTCCGCCCGGCGGCGCGCGTCCTGGTCGAGGTGGGCGTAGAACCCGAGAGCGACCACCCCGTCCAGCTCCCGGCCCATGCGCATCGACTCGACCAGCACGGCGCCGTCGTACTGGTCCGCGTTCAGGTCGACGACAAGGACGTCGGACTCGGACGCCGCGGCGCGCGCCATGTCATCCCCGTCGTAGCGCGTGACCTCGTGCCCGCCGGCGCGCATCGCCTCCTCGAACCTCGAGCCGAGGAGCAGGTCGGGGCAGAGGAGCGCCACGCGTGCCATCACTGCGCGCGCCGACGACGAAACTCCTGCCGCACGGACTCCGGCCTTCCCCACATCTGCGTGACCTCCACCCGGCCCACCCTCGCGTCGCGAACCGCGAGCTCTCCGTCGATCCCCTGGGCGTCGAGCGTCCCGAGGATCCCGGCGACGGTCTCAGGGGCCGCGGCGTGGCCGAACCCGTGCGCCACCGAGAGCCGCCAGTGCCAGTCGTGCTTGGAATACGGCTGAGCGTTCACCTCGACGAGGATCGTGGCGGCCTCGATGTAGCGCTCCTCGTCGAGAATCCTCACGTCCAGGTCGAGCCTCGTCCAGTCGGGTGGGAGCGCGGCCACGGCGCGCTCGAAGTCCTCTTTCAGCGCCACGGTTGAACCGTATACGGAACGCTACGCTGGCCGGGTGATCGAGGTGGCCGACTACGAGGTGGCGCGCGCCTCGGTCGGGATGGTCGAGCGATCCAAGCGCGGGAAGCTGCGGCTGCTCGGAGCCGACGCCGCCGAGTTCCTCCAGGGCCAGTTGACGAACGACGTGGAGGCCCTCGCGCCCGGGACCGGCTGCTACGCGGCGCTTCTCGACCACAAGGGCAAGGTCCGGACCGACATGCGTGTCCTGCGCGGCGTGGATTGGATCTGGCTGGACACGGAGCCCGGATTCCACGACCTGCTCGCGCGCACGGTGGCCACCTACGGCATCGGCCGCGACGTGCGCGCCGAGGACCAGACGAGCTCCCACTCCATCCTCGCGCTGATCGGCCCTCGAGCCCCCTCCGCCCTGGAGGTCGCTCCGCCCGACCGCGAGCACTCGTTCGTCGAAGGGGAGCACGGCGTGTACGTGCGCACCCTCGCGGGAGTGGACGTGATCTGCGACGCTGAGCGAGAAGGGTCGGTCCGCGCTTCGATCGGTGCCGAGCCCCTCCCCGACGAGGTGGCGGAGTGCCTTCGGATCGAGGCCGGCAGACCGCGCTTCGGCGCCGACTTCGACGCCGGCACGCTCCCCGAGGAGGCCGGCCTGAACGAGCGCGCGGTGAGCTTCACGAAGGGCTGCTACGTCGGTCAGGAGACGGTCGCACGCCTCCACTACAAGGGAAAGCCCAACCGGCACCTGCGCGGGCTGAAGCTCTCCGGCGATGCGCGGACGGGCGACGAGCTGCGCCTTGGCGACCGCACGGTCGGCGTGCTCGGCTCCACCGCTGACTCCCCCACCTTCGGCCCGATCGGCCTGGCCGTCGTGCGTCGCGAGGCCGGCCCCGGGGACGTCGTGGAGGTCGGCGAGGCGGGCGTCCGGGCCGAGGTGGTGGAGCTGCCCTTCGGCGCCTGACCGCGGCGCGGGCCCTCGTCAGTGCTTGCCGTAGAGGCTCAGCAGGATCCCGTGCATCTCGGGCGCCGTCGCGCCCCAGCTCGGGCAGCAGGGCGGACCGCCTGGCACGCTGATCCCGACCTCGAGGTGCGGGCCGGTCGATAGGCCGACGATCCCGCAGCCCACCTCGGCGATCGGCTGACCCGCGCTCACGTGCGCCCCCACGGGCACCAGCGCCGGCTTGGAGTGCCCGTAGTAGATGTAGCGACCCTTCTCCTTGCCGGAGTCGATCTGGAGGACCGGCGCGGCGGGCCCGAACCCGGAGATCCCCTCCTGGACGATCGTCCCGCTCGTCATCGCGACTAGAACGGCCGCCGGCCCGCAGGCGGCCCCGCGGGTCGAGATGTCCACGCCCTGGTCCTCGGTCCAGGTCCCGGAGTCGAGGATGACCGACGCGTTCTGGAACGGGAACGTCCAGCCGCCCTTGACGCCGCCCCCGAACAGCCCGAGCGCCTCGGCCTCCTTCAGCTCGCTGCGCACCTCCGCGTCAGAGGGCGCGCCCGGGCTCACGCCGCTGTCCGTCTTCTTGAGCTTGTCGGCCCCCCCGGTCTTCCCGCTGACCGACGACGCGCGCTGGGAGCCGCCCTGGGCCGGAGTGCTGCGTCGATCGGCAAGCCCGGGGCCGCCGGCAAGGTCGATCGTCGCGCCGCGGACGCGCGGATGGCTGGCGCCGGCGCCGCCGCTGAGCTCCAGCGCCGCAACCGCGATCAGGACGACGCCGACGGTCGCAGCCGCGATGCGCACGAGTGGGAGCCGCCGAAGCCCGCTACGAGGGGAGTTGCCGTCGTCGGCGTTCACGCTTCGAGCTCCACTGTACGCCCCCGCCCGGTGCCATTCGCCATCTGCAAGCCTCCATCCCGGGTAGGCAAGCCTCCGTCCCGGGTAGCATTGGCGGCGAGTCGCGGAACGCCCCCGAGGAAAAGAGGTCTCGCGTGACGACCTACATCTCCGATCAACGGGCACGCCGGCTGGCCGACATCGACGAGCGCGAGCGTCAGGCGTGGGAGGCGTACAGCGACAGCCTGCGGGGTCTCGAGGGCAAGGATTACGAGGACGCGGAGGGCGATTCGTGGGATCGCTTGCAGAAGAGACTCAGGCAGCTAGGCGACGAGCGACAGCTCCTCGCGGGCGCCTAAGCGCAGAGAGCCCGCTGCTCGGCGGTCCGATCGAGGCCGCCGCTGGCGCGGAGGGTCCGCCCCCGGGCGCGACCGCCTACCGCGCGAGCGAGGATCCGTTCGAGCTGCCCGCGCAGGCGCCGTCGGAGCCCCACACCGAACTCGACCCGCGCGCCCTGCGCGCGCTCATCCCCGCGCGCGACGGCGCCCGTGAAGTCGACGACTGGGGTCGGTCGGAGCGCATCTTCGGCCTCACCGAGCCGCTTCTCAACTTCTACTACCGCTACTGGTTCCGCGTCGACGCACGGGGCCTCGAGAACGTGCCATCGGACGGGGGTGCGCTGCTCGTCTCGAACCATTCGGGCGCGCTGCCACCGGACGCTCCGATGATCATGCAGGCGATCCGCAACGAGCAGCCCGACCCGCGGCCCGTCTACATGCTCGGCGAGGACTGGTTCAAGGGCTATCCGGGGGTCGGAATGCTCACCAACAAGCTCGGCCTCGTCTCGGCGCACCCGGCCAACGCTCAACGCCTGCTGCGCGACGAGGGGAACCTCGTCCTCGTGTTCCCCGAAGGCGCGAAGGCCACCCGCAAGCTCTTCTGGCAGCGCTACAGGCTCCGCCGGTTCGGGCGCGGCGGTTTCGTCAAGACGGCCATGCGCGCCGGCGTGCCAATCGTGCCGGTGGCGGTGATCGGCGCGGAGGAGGCGATGCCGATCTTCGCCCACGTGCCGCTGCTCCAGCGGCTGACCGGGCTCATCTACTTCCCGATCAACCACGCGTTCCCTCATTTCGGCCTCGCGGCAGGTCTCATGTACCTGCCGGCGAAGTTCAAGATCCGCTTCCTGGAACCGGTCGACATGAGCGAGTACGGCCCGGGGGACACCGAGGACCTCGCGCTCGTTCAGTCGATATCCGCAGATGTTCGCGACCGAATTCAGACAGAGGTCGACTCCCTCATCCGCTCGCGAACGTCCGTATGGTTCGGATAGGGTGTCCCCACGGGTGGTGGGGAGGAGGATGATTAGATCCAGGCGGCTTCCCGTCGCGCTGCTCCTCGTCTCGAGCGTCGCGGTTGCGGTCGCCGGCTGCGGCAGCGGCAGCCATTTCAAGAACAACGCGCGCCCGGCAGTGACCCTCCAGATCACCGGGGTCGTCAACGACCACGGGGTCTCGATCGAGCCCTCGCGGTTCGGAGCCGGTCCGGTCCTCATCCAGATCTCGAACCAGACCCAGCAGACGCATACGGTCACGCTCGAGGGTGGGCCGGACAACATCAGCGAGGAGGTCGGCCCGATCCATCCGCTCGACACGGCGCAGATCCAGGTCGACCTGAAGGAGGGGGATTACACGGTCAGCGCCTCGTCGTCGCCCGACACCCCGAGCGGGATCGCGCCCGCGGTCCTGGCCGTCGGCCCCCCACGCCAGTCCTCCTCCGGCCAGGTGCTACTGCCCTAGTTCTGCGCGCGCCGGTCCACGACCAGCTCGTCGATTCGCTCGAGCTGCGCACGCACACGCAACGACATCTCGTCGACGATCTCCTGGGCTCGGTCGATGCCCGTCTTCGCGCCTGTCAACTGCTGCTTGATCCTCCGCACGTCCTCTAGCGCGCCGAGTGCGCGTTCCACCGTCTCGCGCACAGCGCCTGCGTCGACGCCGTCGCCCGCGCCCCGGGTAATCAAAACGCGGGCGCGAGCGAGCGAGTAGGCGACCTCGAGCGCGAGCCGGTCGCCTGACTCCGGGTCGTAGGCGACGAGCAGCTTGTCGCCGTTGTACTCGTGCAGCGCGCGCGTCCGGGCCGGCAGGCTCTCCTCGACCGGCACGACGAGGACTGCGAACTCGGCGTCGCGCTCCCGCATCGCTCGGTCGAGCTGCTTGAACGCCTCCGGTTTCGAGAGTCTCGAGTGCTTCGCCTCGAAGACGATCCGTCCTCGCGAGGGCCCGCGGCACGCGTCGATCTCGACGAGAACGTCACCGGTCTTGCGCGTGGCGCCGAACAGGTCGCCCACGGAGTCGCAGTCGTCCCCCTGCGACGAAGCCACCGCGTCCACTGCCGCGAACACGGCCTCCTCGAAGGTCCGCCCCTTCGCGGTGCCGCGCTCACGCTCGGCCTCGAGCTCCTCGCGCTTCTCGCGCTCGCCGCGCAGCGCCTCGACCTCGACCTGGAGCGCGGTCATCCGATCCTCGAGCTTGCCCAGGCTGCGGTCCTCCCGCTCCGCCGCGTCACGGAGCATCCGGACGACGCCCTCCTTGAAGTCGCCCAGCGGGTTGCTGGCGTCCCCCGACGTGAACTGCTTGAGGAGCTCCTCTCGCTGGCGCGCCATGACCTCGGACAGCACGTCCCGCACCCGGTTCTGGACGGCGACGTCGCTCTCGTCGGAGAAGTGGCGTTGGAGCGCTCGGCTCAGGTGGCCGCTCTCAGGCCCGAATACGTCGTCGACCTTCCTGCCGAGCTCGTCCGCGACCTCCCGGGCGCGCTCCGCGAAGCCGGCCTCCACCTCGCGCGCGGTGCGCTCGAACTCGCCGCGCACGAAGTCGGCGTTGGCGCCCGCCTGCTCCCGCTCTAGGACCCGCGCGCCGATCTCGATGGCCCCGGCGACGACGCTCGACGGATCCTCTCCCGCCTGCTCGCGGTCACGCACCAGCCGGATGGCGCAGTCGTCGTCGACGACCAGGCCGTCTACGACCAGGCGTTCCCCGACCACCGCGACGTATGCCTTCCTGAGGGGAGTGGCGGCTTCCATGACAGCTTTTCACGGTAAGGCGCGGGTCGGACGGCGTGATCGATCCCACACTGGCCGACCGGCCAAATGGCGCCTGCGCGTGCAATACTTGCGTGCGTGCAAGCAACGGCGGCAAGGCTCCGGAGCGCCCGAGGGGCGGCGTCGCGGCATGCGGCCCGGCGCCCCGAGTCCAAGGCCGACCTCGTGGGTCAGCTTCACGGCTTCGTCAAGTACCTGCTCCACGCGCACGGGGACGATTACGCCAAGGCCGTCGGCGAGCTCGAGCTCTCCCTCACCCAGCTTCGCGCTCTTCACGTGCTCGCCTACGAGGTCGAGCAGGCCTCGCTCAAGGACCTCGCCGAGCACGTCGGCGTCTCGCTTCCCGCCCTCAGCCGATCAGTCGAGGGGCTCGTGCAGCGCCGCCTCGCGACACGCGCCGAGGACGCAGCTGACCGCCGGATGAAGCGGGTGCGGGCGACCCCGGCCGGGGTCGAGCTGGTCGAGCGCCTCGCGGAGCTGCGCCTCGCGGGGATCGACGAATTCGTGGAGACCCTGTCGCACCGCGAGCGGGGCCGCCTCGCCGCTGCAATGTCCCTGCTGGCCGAGCGCGAGGAGATCCGCTCGCGCTGCCTCGCCACCCGCACGTCCGCCTCCAAGCGAAAGGACTGATCCCGTGCCCGAGCGCCTGCGCCTGACCGAGGACAACCGCAAGTGGTGGACGCTCGCGGCGATGTGCTTCGCGCTGTTCATGATCATGCTCGACAACACGGTCGTGAACGTCGCGCTGCCGTCGATCCAGCGCAACCTGCGGGCCTCGATCTCGTCGCTCGAGTGGACGGTCAACGCCTACACCCTGACGTTCGCGGTCCTGCTCGTCACGGGCGGCAGGCTCGGAGACATCTTCGGCCGCCGGCGCATGTTCCTCTTCGGCGTTGCCGTTTTTGCGCTCTCGAGCGCGCTCTGCGGACTCGCCCCCACGCAGCACTGGCTCGTCGCGGGCCGAGCCCTCCAGGGCATAGGCGGCGCTTTCATGATGCCCGGGACGCTCTCGATCATCTCGAACACCTTCCCGCCAAGCGAGCGCGGCCGCGCGATCGGGACCTGGGCCGGCGTCTCCGCCCTCGCCCTCGCGCTCGGCCCCGCGGTCGGGGGCGCGCTCACGCAGTACGTCTCGTGGCGCGCGATCTTCTACCTGAACCTGCCCGTTGCGGTCGGGGCGTTCGTCGTCACGCTCTACGCCGCGCGCGAGTCGCGCGACCCCACGGTGGACCGAACGGTCGACTACCCCGGGATCGCAGCACTGTCGGTCGGCCTCGGGACGCTCGTGCTCGCCCTGGTGGAGGGCAATCGCTGGCACTGGGGCTCGCCCGCGGTCGTCTCGCTGCTCGCGACGGCCGTCGTGGCGCTCGCCGCGTTCGTCGTGGTGGAGCTCCGCGGGCGCGCGCCGATGGTGCAGTTCGAGTACTTCCGGTCGCGCTCGTTCGTGGGGGCCAACTCGGTCGCCTTCATCGTCACGTTCGCGATGCTCTCGATGTTCTTCTTCCTCGCCCTCTACATGCAGAACATCCTCCACTACTCGCCGCTCGAGGCCGGCATCCGGTTCCTGCCGTCGACAGCCGTGATCATCGTCACCGCGCCGATTGCCGGGCGGCTCGCGGACCGCATCGGGCCGCGGCCCCTCATGACCGTTGGGCTCGCGCTCGCGGCGTTCGCACTGTTCCTTCAGAGCCAGATCGACATCCACACCGGCTACTCGCAGCTGCTGCCGGCCTTCATGGTCATGGGCCTCGGCATGGGGCTCACGATGTCGCCGATGTCGACGGCCGCGATGAACGCCGTCTCCCGGGACAAGGCGGGAGCTGCATCCGGCATCCTCTCGATGTTCCGGATGGTCGGCGGGACCTTCGGCGTCGCCGCTATCGGCGCGCTCTTCCAGAGCCTGGCCCGCGCGCGAATCGACGCCAGGCTTGCCGGACTGCACCTGCCCTCCTCCGTCCGAACGACCATGGTGGACAACCTCGGCACGGGCGCCGGCAGCGCCATGCTGCACCGGATGGATCCGCACACGGCGCGGCAGGTCGCGGCCGGCATGAAGGACGCCTTCATCCACGCGCTGACGGGCGGCCTCACGCTCTCGTTCGCGGTCGCCGCAGCCGGCGCGGTCGTCGCCTTCGTCCTGGTGGAGCCGAAGAGCCAGCTGCGGCACCACGGGGCGCCGGCGCACACCGCTGACGCCGCTGCGGAGCCAATCGGCGTCTAGCTGCAGTTTCGTCGCGCCCTCGATGCCCGGAGCACCGGCTGCGGGCCGGTACGATCAGCCCCCCGCACGCGACCCTGGAGGACGAATCGCCACATGGCAGTTGACCTTGAGAACGTGACCGACGTCGGGACCGAGCCCGGCACCCTTCCCGACACGATGGCCGCCTGGGTCATCCGCCAGGAGCGCGAGGGCGAGCCGACGGACGCCTTCCAGATCGAGGAGATCGAGGTGCCGGAGCCCGGCGCGCTGGAGGTGGTCGTCCGAGTGATGGCCGCGGGCGTGAACTACAACAACGTCTGGGCGGCGATGGGCAAGCCCGTGTCGGTCTTCCGCTACCACCCGGAGGACGATCACCACATCGGCGGCTCGGACGCCTCGGGGATCATCTGGAAGACGGGCCCCGGGGTCACCCGTTGGAAGGTCGGCGACGAGGTCGTGATCCATTGCAACCAGGCGTCCTACGAGGACCCCGAGGTGCACGGATTCGACCCGCTGGCGGCGCCCTCGCAGCGGATCTGGGGGTACGAGACCTCGTGGGGCTCGTTCGCGCAGTTCACCAAGGTCCAGGCGCAGCAGCTCATCCCGAAGCCGAGGAACCTGACGTGGGAGGAGGCCGCGTCCTACGCGCTCACCTACTTCACCGCCTACCGGATGCTGATCGACCGCTGCGACATGCAGGCGGGGGACCGCGTCCTGATCTGGGGCGCCGCCGGCGGGCTCGGCGTCTTCGCGACGCAGCTCTGCCGCCTCACCGGCGCGCTCTCGTGCGGCGTCGTGTCCTCGGCCGAGAAGGGAGCGCTGCTCGAGGAGCTCGGAATCACCGGCTGGATCGACCGCAACGAGTACTCGGGGATGATGCGCACGGGCGGCGAATCGCCGGACGAGGAGAAGGCTCGCTTCAAGGAGATGCGGCGCTTCGGGGCGGCGGTCCGCGAGATCCTCGGCGACGACCCGAACATCGTGTTCGAGCACGTGGGCCAGGCGACCTTCCCCACCTCCGTCTTCGTGGTGAAGCCGTTCGGCAAGGTCGTGATCTGCGCCGCCACCACCGGCTACAACCTCGACTTCGACGTCCGCTACCTCTGGATGCGGCAGAAGGAGATCATCGGGTCGCACTTCGCCAACGCCTGGGAGTGCACCAAGGCGAACGAGCTGATCGAGAGCGCCGAGGTCCGCCCCGTGCTCTGGCGCACGATGGGCTTCGAGGGGGTCGCCGAGGCTCACCAGCTCATGAAGGAGAACAAGCACCTCGGCAAGATCGCGATCCTCGTCGGCGCCCCCGAGGCGGGCCTCGGAAGGACCGAGGAGGGGCCCGGCGCGATCTACGCGGAGGTCGGCGCTTGAAGGCGGACGACAGCGTCGTCATGCTGCTCTGGCACGCGACTCCGTTCCGGGCCGACAAGTTCGAGGACCACTGGCGGCCGGTCGCGGAGGCGGCGCTCGACTACGGGGCGACCTCCTGGGCGCTCCTGCGCTCGAAGGACGACCCAAACGACTTCGTCCAGATCGCCTCGTGGTCGTCGAAGCTCGACTTCGAGCGCTACTGGTACTCCGAGGAGGTCGCCGAGGCGCGCGCGGAGGGCATCGGCCTCTACCAGGTACCGGTGACCCCCCAGTGGCTGCGCGCGGTCGACGCGGGCGCCCTGGTCGAGGACGAGCCGCAGGTCGGCCGGGCGCAGTAGATCCGGCGCGGGGGGTCAGTAACGGAGCTTAGACTGGCGCGATGCGGGCGCCGGCCGCCGCCGCCTCTCTCGTCGCCCTGATCGCGCTCGCCGCGGCGCCGGCGGCGCCCGCCGCGGTCGATCCCGACCTGGCGAACGTGGCCGCGCACTGCGTGCCGAAGGACGCCGGATCGGGCGCCGTCCACCTTCCCTACGTCTTCTGCGACGACGGGGTGCCGGCGGCCGGGGGGACTACGCCCAACACGGCGCCGCCCGGGTCGAGGCTCGCCGTGCAGGTCCCCGCCGCCTACCAGGGGACGACCGGCGCCGGACTGCCCCCGATCGACCTCGCGAACGCGATCAAGGTGCCGGGCAACAACGCCGGCTGGGTCGCCCTCGACGCCGACGTCACGATGCCCGACCCGGCGAGGTACCCACCGCCGGCAGGCGGATACCCGCTCGTCGTGATGATGCACGGCTGCTGCTCGGGCGACAAGACCGGCTGGGAGGCGACCAGCGTCGACGCCGGCGGCGAGAAGTGGCACTACAGCAACGCCTGGTTCGCCGCCCGCGGATACGTTGTCCTCACCTACACCGCGCGCGGCTTCGTCGACGCGAACGGGCACGGCTCGACGGGCGAGACCCAGCTCGACTCGCGCCGTTTCGAGATCAACGACTACCAGTACCTGGCCGGCCTGATGGCGCAGGATCCCGCGTTTCACATCGACCCTCAGCGGATCGTCGCCACCGGCGGCTCGTACGGCGGCGGGTTCTCGTGGATGGCGCTGACCGATCCGACCTGGACGAGCCCCGACGGCACGAAGCAGCTGCGCCTCGCCGCGGCCGCCCCAAAGTACGGGTGGACCGACCTTGTCTACTCGCTGGTGCCGAACGGGCTGCAGCGGCACGACGTCCTCCCCACGAGCGACGTCGACCAGGCCCGCAGCGTCATCGGCATGCCGAAGACGAGCATCAACGCGGGCCTGTACGCAAGCGGAAAGACCGGCGTCCCCCCGGGCAGCGCGCACACCACCTTCGACCCGGAGATCGATCAGGCGCAGGCGTGCCTCGCGTCGGGTGACCCGTTCGCGACCAACCCGCTCTGCACGAGCACGATCAACAGCACCCTCCCCGCGTTCTACAACGACCGCTCGGCCTACTACCAGAACGACTGGTTCAACCGGATCAAGACGGATCCGACCGCGCGCGTGCCGCTCTTCAGCGCAGGCACCCTCACCGATCCGCTCTTCACCCCGATCGAGCACCTGCGCATGGTGGAGCGGATCCTCGACACCGTCTCCGGCTATCCGGTGCAGCAGTACTACGGGGACTACCAGCACTTCGCCCAGAACAAGGACAAGGAGTGGGGCGACATGTGCGGAGCGGACCACCACGTCTGCCGGCTCTCCGACTACCCCGGCGGAGACCTCAACGCGGCGCCCACAGGGCGTATCGCGACCGGCGCCACGACGATGCTGAACCGGTTCGTGGACCACTACGTGGCGCCGCAGGGAGATTCGGCCGCGCCGGCCCCGGCGCTCGACGTCACCGCATCGCTGCAGATCTGCCCGGAGAACGCCACGCCCCAGAACCCCGTGGACGAGCCGGGCCCGCGCTTCACGGCGGCCACCTTCGACGCGCTCGCGCCGCACGTGCTGACGGTTCAGGCAACGGGGCAGCAGGCCACGACCTACCAGGCGCCGAGCCAGCACGCCGTCAACGCGGACCCGGTGCAGAACCAGGTCAACAATGGCCGGCACTGCCCGGTGGACACGAACCCGGCGGGCCCCGGGATCGCCGTCTACACGTCGGCTCCGCTCAAGTCCGACTTCACGATGCTCGGGCTCACACGCGTCTCCGTGCCGCACACCGGCCAGGGGCAGGACATCCAGCTGAACGCCCGCCTGTACGACGTCTTCCCCGACGGCAGCGAGGTGATGGTCGACCGTGGCGTTCGGCGGGTCCTGTCGGCGAACGAGACGACCGTGTTCGAGCTCCACGGAAACGGCTGGCGCTTCCCGAAGGGCCACGCCATCCGAGTCGAGCTCACACAGGACGACGACCCGTACGTCGGGCGCTCGAACGTGCCCTCGTCGCTTCTGATCAGCGGAGTGAAGCTCGAGATCCCGGTCCGCGAGGGTTCGCAGACGACGCCCGGGCACCCGACGGGGTCATCGCCGCTCGCCGTCCGGCTCATCGCGCCACGGCTGGCGAGCGACGCCGGCACGGGGCTCGCCTTCCGGCTGCGCGTCATCGGCAGCGTCGCCGCCGACCACTACCAGGTGGAGACCCATCTGCTCGGGAAGTCGAGATGGCGCCGCATCGCATCCGGCATGCGCGGCACGACGCTGCGCTTCAAGGGGAGGTACGGGGCGACTCACGAGTTCCGTGCGCGTGCGATCTCGAAGAGCGGCCAGGCGGGCCCGTGGAGCAGCGGGCGAACCACCGTCCCGATCGACGACAACCCCCACCACCGTGACGGGGCGACCTACACCGGTCC
>JAFAQQ010000209.1 GCA_019246335.1 Actinomycetota bacterium
TGGGGGACCAAACTTGGAGCGAGGAGAGAGCTGATGCCCGAGGAAGCCACCAAGACGCGCGACGGCGGCGGCGGGGTCGCGACCGCGGAGGACACCCTCACGGTCACCGACAACCGCACCGGCGAGACCTACGAGGTCGAGATCACCGACGGGACCGTGAAGGCGATGGACTTCCGCCAGGTCAAGGTCGACGAGGACGACTTCGGCCTCATGGCCTACGACCCGGCGTTCACCAACACGGCCGCATGCCGCAGCGAGATCACCTACATCGACGGCGAGAACGGGATCCTCCAGCACCGCGGCTACTCGATCGAGGACCTGACGGAGCACTCCTCGTACCTCGAGGCCGCGTACCTGCTGATCCACGGCGAGCTGCCCACGCAGGAGCAGCTCGACGAGTGGACGCACGAGATCACGATCCACACCTACGTCCACGAGAACATCAAGCGCTTCATGGAGGGCTTCCGGCACGACGCCCATCCGATGGGGATGCTGCTCTCGACCGTCGGCGCGCTCTCGACGTTCTATCCGGGCGCCAAGGACATCAATGACGACGAGGAGCGCCACATGGCCGCGGTGCGACTGATCGCGAAGGTGCCGACGCTGGCCGCGTTCGCCTACCGCCACTCGCTCGGGCTCCCCTACAACTATCCGGACAACGACCTGACCTACCCCGAGAACTTCCTCTCGATGATGTTCCGGATGACCGAGCTCAAGTACGAGCCGGACGATCGGCTCTCGCGCGCGCTCGACGTCCTGTGGATCCTGCACGCGGACCATGAGCAGAACTGCTCGACGAACGCGGTGCGCGGAGTTGGCTCCTCGCAGGTGGATCCGTACTCGGCCGTGGCCGCCGGCGTGGCCGCGCTGTACGGGCCGCTGCACGGCGGCGCAAACGAGGCGGTGCTGCGGATGCTCAGCCGGATTGAGAAGAAGGAGAACATCCCGGACTTCCTCGAGGGGGTGAAGGAGGGCAACGAGCGCCTGATGGGGTTCGGTCACCGCGTCTACAAGAACTACGACCCGCGCGCGAGGATCATCAAGGAGCACGTCGATGAGGTGTTCGAGGTGACGGGGACGAACCCCAAGCTGGACCTCGCGATCGAGCTCGAGAAGCGTGCGCTCGACGACGACTACTTCTCCTCGCGCAAGCTCTACCCGAACGTCGACTTCTACTCGGGCCTGATCTACGAGGCGCTGAGCCTGCCGACCGAGATGTTCACCGTGATGTTCGCGATCCCGCGGACGTCCGGCTGGGTGGCGCAGTGGCTCGAGATGATCGACGACAAGGAGCAGAAGATCGCTCGGCCGCGCCAGGTCTACACCGGCGAGCGCGACCGCGAGTACGTGGCGATCGACGAGCGGTCGTAGTCGCTCGGGCCGGGCCCGTTCGTTGGTGATTTGACCGTGCTATGGCACGGTCGATCCACCAATCGATCGTCTGACAGGCACGCGGGTGGCGCGGCCGCCGCTGATAGCCTCGCCCGCCGCCGTGGAACCCTCCGCGCCCGCCGCCCCGCTCCCGTTGGAGGGAGCGTTCGACCAGTTCACGATCGGCTTCGACCGCCGGGATCGCGAGCGCGTCCTCGAGATCTGGGACGGGATCCTGCGCGGGCAGCAGTGGTCGGAGGGCGAGTGGGTCGGGCGCTTCGAGGAGGCGTGGTCGGCCTGGAATGGCCTACCCGCGGTCGCCTTCGGCTCGTGGGCCGGGGGCGCGATGGCGGCGCTCGAGTTCGCCGGGGTCCGCGGCGAGACCGTCCTCTGCCCCTCGAACACGTTCATGGCCACGCCGTTCGCGGTGCTGCAGGCGGGCGGCCGGGTCGAGTTCGTCGACTGCAACCGCGAGGACCTCTGCATGTCCTTCGCGGACTTCGAGCGGAAGGTCGCCGAGCATCGCCCCCGCGCGGCAGTGCTCGTCCACATCGGCGGGCACATCGCGTTCGACTCGGAGCGGATCGCCGAGCTGTGCCGGGCGGAGGGGATCTTCCTGATCGAGGACTGCGCCCACGCGCACGGCGCATCGTGGGGCGAGCGCAAGCCGGGCCAGTTCGGCGACGCGGGCGTCTACTCGTTCTACGCGACGAAGACGATCTCCACCGGCGAGGGCGGCGCGCTCGTGTCCGGCGATCCCGACCTGGTCGAGTTCGGGCGCGCGTTCCGGAACTACGGGAAGCCGGACTACTCGGTGGAGGGCCTCAACTTCCGGATGAACGAGTTCACGGCGGCGCTGGCCGCCGTGCAGACCGAGCGGCTGGACGAAATCGTCGCCTGGAAGAACGCGGTCGCGCGCGAGCAGCTCGATCCGCGATACGAGCGGCGGCTTCAGCTTCCCGACGGGATGACCTCCGGCCTCTACAAGTACGTGGTGTTCGAGCCGATCGAGCGCTCCACGGGCAAGGTGTACGACCAGCCGTGCCATCGGCTGATGGGGAGCTCCGTGGACCTGCCGAACACCGACTGGGTGGCGGAGAACCACTGGTGCGTCCCGCTGTACTACCGCCCGGCTGGCCCCGCGGGCGGGGACTGACCACCTGTCCTAGAGCGCGACCGTCTCGAGGCCGAGCCGCTCGATCTCCTCGAGCACCCTCGGCATGGCCGCCGCCGTTCGGGTGTGGGAGCCCGGCGCGCTGTAGGTGTCCGCGTCGTGCAGCAGGAGGACGTCCCCACCGCCCAGCCCCGATGTGACCCCCGCCGCGATCGACTCCGGCGTGGCCGAGCGCCGCCAGTCACGCCCCCACCTCGACCACAGAAGCGGCGTCCATCCCCGCCGCCGCACGGCCACGAGGCCCGGCCACGAGAAGATCCCGTACGCCGGGCGGTAGGCCGACGGACGGGTGAGCGTCGCCTCGGCGATCACGGTCTCGGCGCGCGCGCAGTCGGCGTCCACCGCGCCGGGCGGCAGGCGAAGCTGGTTTCGGTGCCGGTAGCCGTGGATCGCGATGCCGTGACCCGCGGCGGCGATCTCTGAGGCAAGGGAGCCCGTGCGCTCCACCTGCTCGCCGACGAGGAAGAACGTCGCCTTGGCGCCGGCGCGGGAGAGGGCCTCGAGCACCGCGGGCGTCCCCTCGGGATGGGGGCCGTCGTCGAAGGTGACCGCGACGGCGTCACCGCGGTCGAGTCGCCTTGGCACGCCGATCGCCGCGGCGACCGGCGCCGCGATGGGCGCCAGGGCCGGCACCGACCAGGCCGCCGCAGCGCCGGCGCCGCCGATCGCCGCCGCTCGGCTCACGCCCGACCGACCCGGATGGTGGCATCCGAGCGCACCGGACCCATCAGGACCGCTCGACTCATGCCAGGATCGTGTCAGTGATTCACCTCCACTTCCACCACCTCGCCGGGCTACTCGCCGCGTGCGGGGCGGCGGCTTGCTTCGACGGCGCCATCGCCTTTCAGGCTCTCGAGGCGCGCGACATCCCAACGGAGGGCGGGATGCGCCTGTCGATGCTCACGCGCCTGATCCGGCGTCCGCGCTGGGCGCTCGCGACCGGCATGGCGATGGTTGGCTGGCCGTTCCAGCTGCTCGCGTTCTCCCTGGCGCCGATATCGCTGGTCCAGCCGACGCTCTCGCTCGGCCTGGTGCTCCTCCTCTTCCTCGGCTCGCGGATGCTCGGCGAGCGGGTCGGGCCGCGCGAGGCCCTCGCCACGAGCGCGATCGTCGTAGGCGTCGTCGGGGTCACGCTGTCGGCGCCGCGCAACACGGATGCCTACGCAGGCGACCTGCGGCTCATCGTCGTGATCGGCGTGCTTGCGCTGGTCACGGCGATTCCCTACATGGCGGGGGTGCGTAGCCGGCGCGCCGGAGGCCTCCTGGTGGCGAGCGCGGGCGCCGCCATCTCCGCCTCCGCGCTCATGAGCAAGCTCATCACCGACGAGCTGGCAAGGGGCCGGATCGGCGCCGCGCTCGCGTGGGGGGGCGCCACGGCCCTCGCGGCGCTCGCGGGCCTCCTCGGCGAGATGTCCGCGCTCCAGCGGCGCACGGTGAGCCGCGTCGCTCCGCCGATCTTCGTGATCTCCACGGTGGTGCCGGTCCTCGCCGCACCGTTCCTCACGGGCGAGCGCTGGGGCCACACGCCGCTCGGGGGCGCCGTGATCGTCCTTTCACTCGCGGCGGTGGCCGCGGGGGGCGCGATGCTGGGACAGTCGAAGGCCGTGGGCACGCTGATGGCCGCCTCTCACAGGGAGGACGAGGACGCGCCCGAGCCCGGACCGCTCGCCGCCTCCAGCACGACCGAGGCCGCGGTCGGGCGCTCCGCCGCCGATCGGTCCGGCTGACGCGGATTTCGCAGCGCGCGCTCGATCGCCGCGAGAAGCTCTTCCGGAGTCTGCGCGACGTCCGCGAGTCCGTGCCGCGCGAACTCCCGGTTGTTGGTGCGGATGTGCGCCATGCCCCAGCCGTAGGAGATCGGAGACGTGCCGCGCATCAGGGCCTCGAGCACGGTGAGTCCCGCGGTCGAGTGGACGAGCACGTCACCGGCCGCGAGCAGGTCGCACATGCGGTCGGTGAAACCGATCGTCCGCACCCGAGGCTCGGTGGCGAATCGCCGCTCGATCTCCTCGCGCACGCGCTCGTTCCGTCCGCACATGCACACCACCACGGCGCCGTCGGCCGAGAGCGCGACCTCCGCCGACCCGATCAGGTCCCCGACCGCCCAACCCCCTCCCGACACCAGCACGATCGGTCCCTCCTCCGGCAGGCCGAAGCTGGCCCGGGCGGCGCCCTTGTCGAAGGGGTCGAGGCAGCCCGGAGAGGTCAGCCCCTGGACCCACTCGACGCGCGATTGCGTACCCGCGATCGACCGGACCTCGTCGATCGACTCCGGGTGGGTCACGAGATGGAGGTCGACACCCGGGTGCGCCCAGTAGCGGAGCGCGGCCAGGTCGGTGATCGCAGAGGACGCGGGCACCCGCAGGAAGCCGTCCTGCCTGAAGCGGCCGAGCATGTCCGTCGTGCCGGGGTAGGTGGAAACCACGACGTCGGGGCGGAAGCGCCGGATCGCCCGCAGCAGGCCGCGGCCTCCGAGCAGGTACATCAACGTCCCAGCC
>JAFAQQ010000034.1 GCA_019246335.1 Actinomycetota bacterium
CGTCCGCGACAGTGACGCCGTCCGCTGCCTTCGTGCCCTCGACGAGCGACGTCCAGTACACGTCCCCGCCCGCCCAGCTGAGCAGCCCGGCGGCCAGCAGGCCCCAGGCGAACCGCTGCTGCGGGAGCAGCGCGGCGCGGGCGCCACAGAGCGCCGCCGACCCGATTAGCACGGCGTCGTAGACCCAGTTGCCGACCACGTTGTCGGCGCTCTTGCCCCCGAACCAGCTCACCGCGTGGACGACGTGGACGGCGAGCGCCGCGAGCAGCAGGAACCAGAGCGCGCTGAGCGCGCAGCGGACGGGCCGCGAGAGCGACTCGGTCATCGATGACCAGGGCGTCATGCACCGCTGTAATCGGCAATCGCGGTCCGGGCCTGGATGGTGCAAAGCGGGGACCACGAATAGGCTGGTTTGGGTGACGCGCCTGAGCTCGTACTTCCTGCCTACGGTCAAGGAAGCCCCGGCGGACGCAGAGGCGCTCTCCCACAAGCTCCTGGTACGCGCCGGGATGGTCCGCCAGCTCGCGTCGGGGCTGTGGACGTACCTGCCCGCGGGGTGGCGGGTGCACCGCCGCGTCGAGCAGATCGTCCGGGAGGAGATGGACTCGATCGGAGGTCAGGAGATGCTCATGCCGGTCGTTCATCCGGCGGACCTCTGGCGGGCGACCGGCCGCTACGACATCGACGAGCTGTTCAAGCTCCAGGACCGGCGTGGAGCCGAGCTGGTGCTGGCGATGACCCACGAGGAATCGGTCACGTGGCACGTGGCCCGCGACATCCGCTCCTACCGGGACCTGCCGCAGATCCTGTACCACTTCCAGGTCAAGGAGCGGGACGAGCCCCGGCCGCGCGCCGGGCTGCTCCGCACGCGCGAGTTCATCATGAAGGACTCATACACGTTCGACCGCGACGCGGAGGGGCTCGACCGCGCTTACGAGTTGCACGTCCGGGCCTACGACCGCATCTGCGACCGATGCCGGCTCGAGTGGTACCGCGTCGAGGCGGACGTGGGGATGATGGGCGGGACGGGCGCGCACGAGTACATGGCGCCGTGCCCTGCCGGAGAGAACGACGTGGCTCTGTCGGGCGCCGGCTACGCGGCCAACATGGAGATCGCGAGCGCCGAGCCCCAGGCGGTCGAGGGCCTTCCGATGCCGCTCGACGCGCCGGAGCCGGTCGATACGCCCGGGGCGACGACGATCGACGCCGTATCCGGCCTGCTCGGCGTGCCCGCGGGAGCTCTGATCAAGGCGATCCCGGTCGTCGTCGACGGAGGGGACCCGCTGCTCGTGGTCGTGCGCGGGGACCATCGCCTGAACGACTTCAAGCTGCGAAACCGGCTGCGCGCGGCGTTCCGCCCCGCGCGCGAGGAGGAGCTGAGCGAGGCGTTCGGCACCGTGGCCGGCTACATCGGTCCCGTGGGGGCGAGGGTCAGGGTCATGGCCGACGAGGCCCTGCGCGGGCTGCGCGGGCTTGTGGCGGGCGCCAACGAGCCGGACCGGCACGTGCGCGGGGTGGAGCCGGGGCGCGACTTCGACCCCGAGTGGGCCGACGTGCGCGCGGTCGAGGCGGGGGACCGCGCGCCGGACGGCGGCGAGATACGGATCGAGCCGGCGATCGAGATCGGAAACATCTTCAAGCTCGGCACCCGGTACTCGGAGCCGCTCGGGGCCGCGTACCTCGACGATAACGGCGAGGAGCGCCTCATCTGGATGGGCTCCTACGGGTTCGGCCCCGCGCGCGCGATGGCGGCCGCGGTCGAGCAGTACGCGGACGAGCAGGGGATCTCGTGGCCGCGCGCGATCTCGCCGTTCGACGTCGAGCTGGTGGGGCTTGGCAAGCGGGGAGAGGAGGCGCACGACGTGGCGGAGCGCCTCTACGGCGAGCTCTGCGACTCCGGGCTCGACATCGCGTACGACGACCGCGAGGCGAGCCCCGGCGAGAAGTTCGCGGACGCTGAGCTGGTTGGATGCCCCCTGCGCGTCACGGTGGGCAAGCGGGGACTCGAGGCGGGCGAGCTCGAGGCGCAGGTCCGCCGCGGCCGCTCGACCCGGCCGCTCCCGCTCGACCGCGCCGCGGAGGCCGCCGCCGAGCTGTGGCGCGAGCTTCCCTGAGCCGGCGCTCGGAAGAGGCAATGGGAACCCGGCGGCTGCTCGGCATCGACCGCTCGGGGCCGCCGCCGCCCGAGACCCTGCCCGGCCGGCCACTGAACCCGTGGACGGTCCCCAACGCGATCGGGTTCGTGCGGCTCGCCCTCATCCCGGTGTTCGCAGCCGTCGCGCTCTCCTCCCGTCACGGCCGCGCGGCCCCCGCCGCCGTCCTGTTCGCGGTGATCGGGGGGTCCGACTACCTCGACGGCGTGGTCGCGCGCGCCACCGGCCAGTACAGCCGGCTCGGCGTCCTGATGGACCCGCTGACCGACAGGCTCCTGGTCGCCGCAGGCGTCGTGGTCTGCTGGAGCTTCGACCTGCTGCCGCGCTGGGCGCTCGCCGTGCTGCTCGGCCGCGAGCTCGTCATGCTCGCTGCGACGCAGTTCGGGCTGAGCAGGGGGATCGACCTTCGGGTCAGCATGCTCGGACGCCTGGCGGTGTGGCCCACCATGCTCTCCCTGTTCCTGGCGATGGTCGTCGCCATCTGGGTATCCGAGGCGCTCTTGTACGTCGGCCTCGCCGGCGCGCTCGCGGCCAGCGCCCGCTACATCGCGGACGGCGTGGTCGCGCTCCGCGAGCGACCCTCAAGCTCTGCTTGAGGCTATACTCGCCGCTCCGCGCCGGCCCGCGACCAAGGACGACAATGGACACCTTCCCGGACCTCGGCGCCCTCTCCGACCAGGAGCTGAAGGCGCTCATCGACGACCTCACCCAGCAGGAGCAGGAGGTCTCCTACGAACGGCGGATCCTGCACGGCAAGATCGACATCCTGAGAGCCGAGCTGGTCAACCGGCTGCGCCGCAAGCGCGAGCAGGGGGAGGCCGTGATCAGCGGGGCCGACGTGCAGCAGCTGACCGACATCCTCGCGGGCAAGGCGATGCCCGAGGGATCGAGCGAGGGCGAGTAGACGGGCCGGGAGGGCGGTCGCGACGGCGAGCGGTCAACAACACATGCACTGTCCCGAATGCGGGTTCATCAACAGCGAGGGCGCCAACTACTGCCAGAAGTGCGGGGCGTTCCTCGGCGACGTGGGGGCCGACACCGATGACACCACCGCGGCCTGGCAGCTCGACGAGACCGGCGACATCAAGCCGCTCGACCCCGACTCCGTCACCCAGGAGGGGACGCTCGTCATCCGCGCCGGCGGGGGGCGGGCGGGCGAGACCTTCCAGGTCCAGGGCGACCAGATGCGGATCGGGCGCAGCCCGGACGCCGAGGTCTTCCTCGACGACGTGACGGTCTCCCGCAACCACGCCCTGCTCGTCCGGCGCCGCGACGGCCTGTACATCGACGACCTCGGCTCGCTGAACGGCACGTACGTGAACAGGCGGCGAATCGAGTCGCACAAGCTCGCCGACGGCGACGAGCTCCAGATCGGCAAGTACAAGCTCACGTATCTCGGGTGAGCCCGGAGGTCGACACGCGGGAGGGCACGGAGCGGCAACCGGCGGCCGCGCTCGAGGAGCGCCAGGACGCACCGCGGGTCGACCGCACGAGTCAGAAGGCCTTGACCATCGGCGCGGTGTGCAAGCAGCTCGAGCGCGAGTTCCCGGACATATCGATCTCGAAGATCCGTTACCTCGAGGATCAGAAGCTGCTCGCGCCGCGGCGGACGCAGGGCGGCTATCGCCTCTACTCGCCGGCGGACCTCTCCCGGCTGCGCACGATCCTGCGCCTCCAGCGCGACGAGTTCCTGCCGCTGCGCGTGATCCGGCAGGAGCTCGCCGCGGGCCGGGCGGAGCCCGAGGTCGGCGGGTCCGGGAAGGGGCCCGACCCGCGCTCGCTGCGCCGAGCGAGCGTCGCTGTGACCGGGCAGGGTGCGATGTACCGGCTCTCGGACGTCCTCGAGGAGACCGGCGCGCGCCGTGAGCTCGTGAAGGAGCTCGAGGACTACGGCGTGATCAAGGGCCGGCGCCGCGACGGCGAGACGCTGTACGACGATACGGAGCGGGAGATCGTCCGCGCCGCGACCGAGCTGGCCCGCTTCGGGGTCGGCGGGCGCAACCTCAGGGTCTTCCGGACATCGGCCGACCGCGAGGCCGCCCTGCTCGAGCAGATACTCGCCCCCGCGCTGCGGTCGCGAAACCCGCAGCGCCGGAAGGAGGCCGTCGAGGCGCTCGAGAACCTCGCGGCGATCGCCTCCCACCTGAAGTACCTCCTGCTCGTGCGGGACCTGCGCAAGATCGCCGGGTAGACGAGCGTTCCGTGGCCGCGCCGGGAACGCTCGACCTGCGGGACTACATCCGGGACATCCCAAATCATCCGCGCCCGGGGATCGTCTTCCGGGACGTCACGCCGCTCTTCCTCGATGCGGAGGCGCTCGAGCACGCGGTCTCGCTGCTCGCGCTGTGGGCGAACGAGCGGGACATCGATTTCGTCGTGGCCGCCGAGGCGCGCGGGTTCGTCCTCGGCGGAGCGGTCGCGGCGCGGCTCGGCGCCGGGTTCATTCCGGCCCGCAAGCCGGGCAAGCTCCCGCGCGAGGTGGCGTCGGTCGAGTACGAGCTCGAGTACGGCGTCGACGCCCTCGAGGTCCATCGCGATGCCCTGGCGGGCGGCGCGCGGGTCCTCGTCCACGACGACCTGATCGCCACCGGCGGCACCGCAGAGGCGCTGTCCCGGCTCGTCGAGGGCGCGGGCGCCGAGGTGG
>JAFAQQ010000074.1 GCA_019246335.1 Actinomycetota bacterium
GGCTGGCTGCGCGTCGACCCGATCGAGGTCGGGAGCCGCACGTTCCTCGGCAACACATCGCTCCTGCGCGGCGACACGCGGGTGGGCGACGACTGCCTCATCGGCGTGCTCTCGACCGCGCCGGAGAGCACCCCGAGCGGCACGTCCTGGCTCGGCTGCCCCGCCCTCGAGCTGCCGCGGATCCCCGAGGAGGCAGACCCGGCGCGGACGACGGACCCCCCGCGGCGCCTGGTGGTCGCGCGGGGCGCCATCGAGCTCCTCCGGCTGCTGCTGCCGGCCGTGGTCTCCACGATCCTGGCGGCGCTCGTCCTCTTCACGCTCGACTCGATCGGCCGCTCTACGCACTCCGTCGTCGCCATGCTCGCTGCGGCCCCGCTCGCGATCCTCGCCGCCGGCATCTGCGCGCTCGCGTTCACGGTGCTGGCGAAATGGCTCGTGATCGGCCGCTACCGCCCGTCCGAGCACCCGCTGTGGTCGTGGTTCGTCTGGCGGGACGAGCTGATGAACTCGCTGCAGACCCAGCTCGCCGGTGCGTGGCTGCTCGGGTCCCTGCTGGGCACCCCGATGATCTCCACCTACCTGCGTGCGATGGGCGCCCGCGTCGGGCGCGACGTCTGGCTCGAGACCAACGCGATCACCGAGTTCGACGTGATCGACATCGGCGACGGCTGCGCGATCAACCGCACGGCCTGCATCGAGACGCACCTCTTCCACGACCGGCTCCTGCGAATTGGGCCCTCCGAGCTCGGCGCCTGCACCACGCTCGGGCCCACGAGCATCGTCCTGCCCGATACGAAGGTCGGGGCCGGGTGCACGATCGGCGGCCGGTCGCTCGTGCTCCGCGGCGAAGAGCTGCCGGACGGCACCTGCTGGCATGGCTCGCCCGTCGTTCCCGGCTGACGCCCTTCGGGCCCTCGCGGTCTCCGAACCGGGCGCTCCACGCCTCGCGCTGATCGACGCCCGGCTCTCCGGCCTGGACGAGACCGAGCTGAGAGAGAGCGCGCGCGCCCTTGCCGAGCGCAGCGGCGCCGCGCACGAGGCGCGTTCGTATCGCCACCCGTACGCCGTGGTCGCCTGGCACCCCGAGCCGCTCGGGGTGGACATCGAGCGGATAGAGCCCTGCGAGCCCGGCTTCGCGGAGGCGATCTGCACCCAGCGGGAGCGCGCCGCGGCGGCGGCGCTCGCGGGCGACAAGCGGGACTCCTTCCTCATCTCACTGTGGTCGAGCAAGGAGGCGCTGTCGAAGGCCCTGGGCGACGCGCTCGACTACGACCCCCGGCGGCTCGAGGGGCCGCTCGGCTGGCCGCAGGGGCGCTCCGGACGCTGGCGCGCCGAGCAGCTCGAGCTGCCGAGCGGCTACGTGGGCTGGGTTTGCTGGCGCGCCGAGAAAGCGGCAGCCTCCTGACCTATGACGTAGGGCGTGCCGGCGCCTGGCTGAGCGTCGGGCGTTTCCCTGCGCTCGGGCGCGGGCACCACCTGACCATGTCCCTGATCACGTCGGGTCTGAACGCCGCGGCGCGCGGTGCCCTCGCCTCGGCCACGTGGACCCGGATGTCGATCGACGATTGGGTCCACCTCCGCCGGACCCTCGACGGCAACGACATCGACGCGTGGGACCCGGCCTACATCCGCCGCATCCTCCCTGTCTGGCGCGCCGTGGTGGGGACCTACTTCCGCGCCGAGGTCAGGGGCCTCGACAACATCCCGGAGGAGGGACCCTCGCTGCTCGTCGGAAACCACTCGGGCGGGACCCTGATCGCGGACACTTTCGTCTTCGCCGGCGAGTTCTACGCGCACTTCGGACCCGCGCGGCGATTCCACCAGCTCGCGCACGACATCGCCGCCCGGCTGCCGGGCACGGGACTGCGCAAGTGGGGCACGGTTGCGGCGTCGCACGAGAACGCGCAGCGGGCCTTCGACCGCGACGCGCCGGTCCTCGTCTACCCGGGCGGGGACTACGAGACGTTCCGACCGAGCTGGCACTCCGACCAGATCGAGTTCGGCGGGCGCAAGGGCTTCGTAAAGCTCGCCCTCGAGCGCGGCGTCCCGATCGTGCCTGTGGTCGCCATCGGCGGGCAGGAGACGGCGCTCTTCCTTACGCGCGGCCAGCGCGCTGCGAAGGCCACGGGGTGGGCGAGCCTGACCCGCATCAAGGTCCTCCCCGTCGCGCTCGCGCCGCCCTTCGGCATCACCCTGCTCGACCTGCCGTTGCGGTTCCCGCTGCCGGCCAAGATCACGATCGAGGTCCTGCCTCCGATCGACATCAAGGACCGCTTCGGGCCACGGCCGGACCTCGAGGAGGTCTACGAGGGCGTGACCTCGGACATGCAGGAGACGCTCTCAGACCTCCAGGCGGAGCGTTCGGTGCCGGTCGTCGGCTAGGGCGGCGGCGCCCCGCCGCGCCGAGGGAACCCGGCTGCCGGGCGGGGCTGCGGTCCGCCGCTAGGGTCCGCTACGGACTATCCGCGGCGGCGTGCTGAAGAGCGGGTTGAGCGAGTGCGTGTGCGGATCCGCGGCGTGCGCGAGTCGCGGCAACCCGAAGGCGTCCTCGATCGTGCGCAGGGTCGAGTAGTGCGAGTACTGGGCCGTCCCGCTCGCGCCGGGAAGCACGTTCGGGCCGAGGATCAGCGTGGGGATGCGCCCGCCCTTTGCCAGATCGCCGCAGCAGGTGCGGTTCGTGCGACCCTCGTCGAAGGTGATGACCAAGAACCCCTGCGGCCCGAGCCGCGGCAGCAGCTTCGGGACGACGCTCGCCAGGAACGCGTCGCCGGCGCGCACGACGCAGTCGTGCATGTCGTTGCAGAGGTCCGGGCTGATGAAGGCGAAGGTGGGCAGGCGGCCCGTACGCAGGTCCGTCGCCAGCTGGCTGTAGGGGACGACCTTCGAGCAGCGGCTCGGGTTCCCGCTGATGTCGTCGAAGTACATGAACGGGTCGTGCTTCTTCGCGTAGCGGCGGCCGTAGCCCCGGGTCTCCGTGTCAGGCCGGTTCGGGGATGTGGTGTCGAGGAGGCCGCCGTGGTCGGGTGGGTACCGGCCGGCGAACGCCCCGTGGTAGCAGGGGCGCGGCATCCCCTGCATGTAGGCCTTCCAGCTGATGGCCGCGCTGTCCATCTGGTCAGCCAGGTTCGGGCCGCGCACGTGACAGCCGGTGCAGTCGACGTGGATCCCGAACGTGTGCCCGCCGATCAGGGCGAGATAGTTGATCAGCGAGGGATGACCGACCCCGTACATCGCCGCGGGGACCGCCGCGCGGTTCGCGAGGCGGTCGAGGTACGGCGCCTGGCGCGAACCGATCACGTCGGTGTACGACTTGTTCTCCATGACGATCAGCACGATGCGAGAGCCGGGCGGACCCGGGCGGGCGTTGCGACGCTCGCCCGCCGAGCCCCCACACCCGACGACCGCGGCCGACATCGCCAGGAGGGCCGCGGCCAAGGCGCAGCGGGCCGCGACGCGCCGGTGCGCCCCCGTCACCGGCGCTCCCGAGGCGAACGGGGACGGGGCGCGCGCCGGAAGAGCGGCGCGAGTGACGCGGTGTCGCCCGCCCGACCGAGGTGCGGCAGTCCGAACGCGTCCTCGATGGTTCGCAGCACCGAGTAGTGCGTGTAGGGGCCGGGGCCGGTCGCGCCCCGCCGCACATCGGGGCCCGCTACCACCGTGGCCACGTGGCCGCCGTGTGCGTAGCCGCAACACCCGCTGTCGCTCTGGCCCTCGTCGTATGTGACGATCACGAACCCGTGCGGACCGACCTCGCGCAGCAGGGCGGGCACGAGGTTCGCGAGGAACCGGTCCCCCGTCCGGACCGAGCAGTCGTGCGTGTCACGGCAGAGGTCCGGGGTGACCCACACGAAATCCGGGAGCCGGCTAGCGCGGAGGTCGTCCCGCAGCCGGCGGTATCGCACCACCCGGCGGCAGCGAACCGGATCGTCCGCGATCTTCTTGAAGTACATGAACGGGTCGTGCTTCTTCGCATACGAGCCGGCCTCCGCGCCGCGATAGCAGCGGTGCGGCATCCCCTGCATGTAGGCCTTCCAGCTGTACCCATGCCTCTCGAGCTGGTCGGCGAGGTTGAATCCTGTCACGTGGCAGCCGGTGCAGTCGTCCGTGATACCGAACGTCCGCCCGCCGACCAGCGCCAGGTAGTTGGGCAATGAGGGATGGCGGATGGCGAACGACCTGTTCGGTGCCGCGTAGCGCCGTCCGAGACCAGTGAGATATGGCGCGCCGGGTGAGCCGACGACATCCCCACGCTCCTTGTTCTCCATCACCACGAGGGCCACGTGCGAGGTGGGCGACGCGGGCAGCAGGCGCGGCGCGGGCATCCGAACGCCGCCGTGCGGCGACGCGGATCCGCACGCGGCCGAACCGAGGGCGATCGTCAGAAGCGCCGCGAGAGCGAAGCGCGACGTACGCACACCGACAGTGAATCAACGCCTCCGATGGCGCCTCCGGCGCCGGTTGCCCGTACACTCGCCCGCAATGAGAGGGGCAGCGTGCGGCCGCGGCGCAGGGCTCGTGGTGCTCGCAGCGGCGGTGGCGTTGACCGCCGCCCCGGCTGACGCGAGCGGCGGGTCGCTGACGGTGCGCGTGCGTGATACGCGCGGCGGGCGCGTCCTGCGCCACCACGCGCTCAGGGTCGCCGTGCACGGACACGCGGGCGACCAGGTGGAGGTGGCCGCCACGCTCGCGCGCCTCGTCGGCAAGCGGGTTCACCACGTCAGGCTCGTGAAGCGCACCGCCGTCACCATCGATCCGAACGGCAGCGAGACGGCGAGCCTGGCGATCACGCATGCCGGCGCGAAGGCGCTCAGGGCGCTGCTCGCCACGTGCCAGACCGCTTCGGTCCGCGTAACGGCTCGCGACGGCGCGCTGACCGCGTCTCAGACCGCGGGGCTGGGGCCCAAGCGCGGCTGCGGCGGACGTCCGAAGCCCCGGCCTCACGCCACGCCGGCGCAGTTCCTCGTCGGCGCCGCAACGCTGAGCTTCACGCCTCCGCTGCACGACGCGATCGCAAACGACCCGGCCGAGGCCTGCGCGAGCGCCGCCCAGCTCAGCGTGTACAACGGCCCGCGCCCGTTCGCCTACATGGAGCCCTACCAGGACACCACGCACCAGGACCTCAGCGACCCGACCAACCCGGGCGGCCTCGTGGGCCCCAACGGGCACTACGACTACGGCGAGCCGTACCTCGACTGCAACCACAACGGGCGTTGGGACGGCAACTTCATCGGCGGCGGGGGCGGCGGGACCCGCTATGCGACCAAGGAGGCCGACCCCGTGACCGCCCGGGCGATCGTCGTGACGAGCAGGACGCACACGGTCGCGGTCGAGGTCGTGGACCAGGAGGGCCTGTTCAACACCTACATGCAGCAGATCCGCGACCGGGTCCGGGCCGACGGCGTGCCCCTGGGGGACAACCAGATGTTCCTGTCGTCGAGCCACGACGAATCCGCTCCGCAGAGTCTCGGGCTGAACGGGGCGAACGACGAGACGTCGGCGACGAACGACTACTGGCTGTACGACGAGTTCATCCCGCAGGCGGCGAAGACGATCGAGCAGGCGTACGCTCGCCGGCGGCCCGCCACGATCAGGTATGCGGAATCGCAGGAGCCCCCGAACTTCCGTCAATGCTGGTCGTCCTACCCCTACGTCGACGACATGCGCGTGCCGGTCCTGCAGGCGGTCGGAACGAACGGCAAGGTGATCGCGACGCTCGCCAACGTGAGCCAGCACACCGAGACCCTCGGCTTCAACCCGAGCACCCTGCCCGACTGGCGCTGGTACAGCGCTGACTGGCCGTACTTCTTCCGCCGCTCGCTCGAGCGCCAATACGGCGGCGTCGCGATCGAGATGGCGGGCTCGGTCGGAAGCGTTGAGTCGCCGGAGGTGTTCCCGGGGGAGATCCCGGTGTTCCCGCAGAAGTTCATCGACGAGGACCACCCCGCCGGCTGCCGGACACTCTTCGAGACGAAGCTCAAGCACGCCCCGCTCGGCTACCACAACGAGACCCAGGCATACGGAGAGGAGCTCGCCTCCACGATCGTCCGCACCCTCCGCACGAGCTCGCATCCGTCGATCTCCGGCGCCGTCTCCGGCGCGCACGCCGACATCTGCGTGGAGGTGACCAACAAGCTGTTCGCCGCCGCGGCGGCAGCAGGCGTCTTCGCCCACCGGTCGAGCTACACCGACAACTGCACCGTCGAGTTGCCGCCGAACCCGATCACCGGGTCGACCAGCGGCACCGAGGCCAAGGGCAACGTCGCCGTCTTCCGGATCGGGGACGGGACGTTCGCGTCCGTGCCTGGGGAGGTCTTCCCGTTCACGTTCCTGAGGAGCTTCATGGGACCGCAGGACATGCCGTATCCGGACGAGCCGCTTCCCCCATGGATCATCCCCCACATGCACACGCCCTATCGCTTCATCGACGGCCTGGGCGACGACATGCTCGGCTACATCTTCCCCTCGGGGAACGGGGTGGGAGTCCCGGGCGAACGCGACCCGAGCAACATCAATCCGAGCTCGGACGACCGCTTCGGGTGCCACCATTCGGACGACAGCGAGGCCGCCAGCTCCCAGACCGCCAACGTGGTGGGCGCTGCGCTGGTGAACCTGCTCGACGCGGGGGGCGCGAAGCCGGAGCCGATCGTGCAGGGCCGCTACGTGCTCCCCGACGGCTCGCTCTCCCGCGATCCGCTCGGCGGCCCGGAGATCAAGTGCACGACCGACCAGGTGTTCCACTTCAAGGGTCGGGCGATCGGCGTCGACGTGAAGGGCTTCGGAGTGATCCAGCCCGCGCGGTGGATGAACCTCCACGGCCAGCCGCAGGCCAAGCCGGACCGCAACACGCGCGGCTTCATCCTCGCGAGCGGCAAGCGCATGTGGCTGGACGTCTTCCCGGACGTCACGCTTCCGTAGGCACCCGATCCAGAGCGGCTCGAGGCCGCCTCCCTGGGCGCCCCCGATAGCCTCGGCGTCGACCCCGACGCGGACTGGAGATCGATGACGCAGCCCGAAGGCATAGAGGTCGAGCGCCTGGTGCGCGAGTTCCGCAAGGGGCCCCGCGCGGTCGACGGCATCGACCTCGAGGTGGCGCCGGGCGAGATCTATGGCTTCCTCGGCCCGAACGGCGCCGGGAAGTCCACGACGGTGCACATGCTCACGACGCTCCTCCCCCCGACCTCGGGCACGGCGCGCGTCGCCGGCTACGACGTCGTCCGCGAGGGGCCCCGGGTGCGCGCCCACATCGGCGCAGCGCTGCAGGAGGCCGCGCTCGACCCCTTCCTCACGGGGGCCGAGCACATGCGCCTCCAGACGACGATGCACGGGCTGCCGAAGGCCGAGCGCCTCGAGCGCAGCCGAGAGCTGCTGGCGCGCGTGGGCCTGACCGAGGCCGCGGACCGCAAGGTGGGCGGCTATTCGGGCGGCATGAAGCGCCGCCTGGACCTCGCGCTCGCGCTGGTCCACAGACCGCGGATCCTCTTCCTCGACGAGCCGACGACAGGGCTCGACGTCCAGAGCCGGACCGCGCTCTGGGACGAGGTGGCGCGCCTGGCGCGCGACGACGGCGTCACCGTCTTCCTGACCACCCAGTACCTCGAGGAGGCGGACGCCCTCGCCGACCGCGTCGGCATCATCGACCACGGCCACCTGGTCGCCGAGGGGACGCCGAGCGAGCTGAAGGCGCAGATAGGGCGCCCGACCGTCGAGGCCATCCCCCGAAGCCCCGCCGACATCGAGCGAATGGCCACCGTGCTCGAGCGATTCGGCGAGCCAGCCGGAGCCGCTCCGAAGGGGGCGTCCGTGCGGCTCCGCGGCGGCGAATCCGACCTCGCCGAGGTCGTCCGCGCGCTCGACGCAGAGGGCATCGCCGTCGAGCACCTGCAGTTGCACGCCCCTTCGCTCGACGACGTGTTCCTGGCGAAGACGGGTCGCTCGCTCGAGGGAGCGGGAGCGGAGCAGCCGGAAGGCTCGCCGGGCACGCCGGACGATTCGGCGGCCGCGTCGAGGTCGGAGTCCGTCGCCGCGTGAGCGCGCCCTCAGCGGCTCCCCCCGCCTCCCGGCCGATCGCACAGGTCGGGCAGGTGGCAAGGAGGTCGGTCATGCGGACGTTGCGGCAGCCGGCGCAGATCGTGCCCGCCCTGATCTTCCCGATGTTCCTCCTGGCGGTGAACTCGAGCGGCCTCCAGCGCGCCACGGACCTCCCCCACTTCCCGACGCGCTCCTACCTCACGTTCGCGCTGGCGATCCCGTTCATGCAGGGCGCGCTCTTCTCCGTGATGAACACCGGGACCGACCTCGCGCGCGACATCGAGACCGGCTTCCTAAACCGCCTCTCCCTCACCCCGCTGACCGGCTCCGCGCTGCTGTCCGGGCTGCTCGGGGGCGCGGTCGTGCTTGGGATCGTGCAGGCAGCGGTCTACCTCACGGTGGGGCTGATCGCGGGCGCGAGCTTCGCCGCCGGGGTGCCCGGCGTCCTCGTCATCGTCGCCCTGGCGATGCTCATGGCCGTTGGGTTCGGCTGCATCGGGCTGTTCCTGGCGCTCCGGACCGGCTCGGGGGAGGCCGTCCAGGGGATGTTCCCGGTCTTCTTTGTCTTCCTCTTCCTGTCGTCGATGAGCCTGCCCCGCAACCTCATACAGACCGACTGGTTCCGGGAGGTGGCGACGTACAACCCGGTCTCGTACCTGATCGAGGCAATCCGCTCTCTCCTGATCAAGGGGTGGGATGGCCAGGCACTCGCGCTCGGATTCGGCCTGGCTGCGGCGATCACCGTGGTGGGCATGCTCGCGGCGAGTCGCGCGCTTCGAACGAGGATGGTGCGAACGTGAGCAGCTTCCGTGCCACCGCGCTCGGCATCACCTGGAGAACGCTCCACAACTTCCTCGGCAATCCGGCTCTTCTCCTGCCCAGCCTGGTGTTCCCGCTCTTCTTCTTCACGGCGTTCGCGGGCGGCCTCTCCACGGTCAGCCACGTTCCCGGCTTCGACTTCCGCAGCGGCTACACCGCGTTCCAGTTCGTATTCGTGCTGATCCAGTCGGCGGCGTTCGGGGGCGTGTTCACGGGCTTCGGGATCGCGCGCGACTTCGAGACCGGCCTCGGCCGCCGCTTCATGCTCGCGGCCCGCCACCGGAGCGCCATCGTCGCCGGTTATGCGCTCGCCGCCGCCGGGCGCTGGCTGTTCACCGCCCTCGTGCTCACCGTGGTCGCGCTGGTGGCCGGCATGCAGATCGACGGCGGCGGCGTGGACCTCTTCGGCCTCTACGGGCTCGCCCTCATCATGAACCTGGCGGCGGCCCTGTGGGCGGCGGGCGTGGCCCTCCGCATCCGCTCGATTCAGGGCGGCCCGCTCATGCAGATCCCGGTCTTCCTCGTCCTCTTCATGGCGCCGGTGTACCTCCCGCTGCACCTGCTGACCGGGTGGATCCACGTGGTCGCGAGCGTCAATCCCGCCACGGCGCTGCTCGCGGCGGGCCGGGGATTCATCTCGGGCCAGCCCGCCGATGTCGCGCTCGCGTTTCTCGCGGCCGCCGGACTGGCGCTGCTCTTCTCGATCTGGGCGCGCGGCGGCATGCGCCGGGCCGAGCGCGCGGGGTAGGTCGGCTCCGTGCCTCCATGGCTCAAGCTGCTCGTGAACCGCGCGCTCTGGCGCCGGGTTCCCTGGGCGGCCGTGCTGCAGGCGGCGGTGTGGCTCGTCCGGTACGGCCGTGAGCGGCTCAACCGACTGACGCCCTCCCAGCGGCGCGAGCTCTACGACCTCGTGCGGACCTCGCGCGGCCGGCCTTCGAACCTCACGGCGCGTCAGCGCGTGCGCCTGCGGGAGCTGGTCCGCGCTGCGCTGCTCGAATCAGCCGTCTAGCACCGCGCTTCACCGGGTAATGAAGCTTGAACCCGAGAGGGGAGGATCGCGTGACCGACGACGAGCAGACCCAGGCCGAGGAACGGGAGTCCGAGGGCAAGGACCGCGGCGCCAAAGGCGAGGACGGCGGCGGAGCCGACAAGGCGAGTAGCGCCGCCGAGCAGGCGGAGGAGGCCAAGCAGAAGGTCAAGGATCTCGAGGACGACCCACCCGAGAAGCTCGAGGACTGGCCCGACGACAAGGCGAAGTACGAGACCTTCGGCGGTCCCGAGGGTGAGGAGAGCTACGACGACTCCGTCACCCGAAAGCTCGGCCCGTCGTCGCTGCGCTATCGCGAGGACGGCTCCGTCGAGATCGAGGGCGACGAGGTCGACGATCCGGACGAGTACAAGAGCGATCCGATCCCGGGCGGGCCGACGGACCCGCGCATCAGCGATGCGCGCGCGTACGGCGAGCCGGACCTCACCGACGAGACGTCGATCGACGCCGAGAACGGGCCGGGCGACGAGGGCGACGGGCGGTCCGGCGAGGGCGAGGGCGAGGACGAGGGCGAGTCGGACAAGGAGGGCGCCGGGCGCTCCGAGGAGGGCGAGGGCAAGCCGGGCTGAGGCGGCGCCGGACTCGACCGGAGCGAGTACGCTACTCACGACTACGCGTCTCGACGATCAAGCACGGACGTGATCGCATCGCCCAGATGAATGCACCATTCCACAGCTTCCGGGCTGCTGCCCGCCTGCGCATGGCGGGCGTCGTCTCCCTTGCCGCCCTGGCCGTGCTCGGCGGGGTGGCGCTTGCCGCCCAGCCAAAGGCCGGTGCGCACTACAAGGGCAAGGGCAAGTTCTGCGAGAACAACGCGCCGCAGCACAAGTTCACCACCTGCCCGGGCAACAAGAACAAGTTCTCGTTCGCCACGTCCGCGGACGCCACACGGGTGACGGGCTTCAAGGGCAAGCTCGGCCCGCTCTACTGCGGCGGGAGCAAGCAGACGGTCAAGGTGACCTTCATGACCGTCAAGAGCGACGGGTCGTTCGCATTCACATTCAGCGCGCCCAACAAGGTCAACGGGAAGACCAACGGCACGACTACGGTCACCGTTAAGGGCCGCTTCAAAGGCGACGGAACGACGGCCAGCGTCTTCTACCGCGCGGTCACGCACTTCAACAACACGCCGCATACCCAGGACTGCGGCGGCCAGGTAAAAGGCACCGCCAACGCGTCCTAGACGAGGGCGGTCGGTGTGCTGCGGCCGGGACCCGGTGCCGGGACTTAACCAGCGGCGTTCCGGGTATCCAACGGACACCCCTTCGAAAGGAACTAAATGATTCGGGCACTTGTCGGTCTGCTGATCGTCATCGCGATCGTGCTGTTTCTCGTCAAGGTCGCGGTTGCCGGCGGAGTAGTCGGCGCGATCGCCCTCATCCTCCTGATCCTGATCCTGCTCGGCAGGCTCTGACGCGGCAGCACTCGCTGCCTCGCCAACCTGACCAGGAGGCGCGATGAAGATCGCGGTGGTGGGCAAGGGAAACGTCGGTGGCGGCCTGGCCGACCGATGGGAGCAGGCGGGGCACGATGTCGCGCGGATCGGGCGCGAGGGCGGCGACGTGGGCGACGCCGAGGTTGTCCTGTTCGCCGTTCCCGGAGCGGGCGTCCCCGACGCGCTCGAGAAGGTCGAAGGGGCGTCCGGCAAGGTCGTGATCGACGCGACGAACCTGGCCAGCAGCGCTCCCCCGGCGGGCTTCGCGTCGAACGCGGAATTCCTGAAGTCGAAGCTGAACGGGCCGACAGCCAAGTCGTTCAACATCAACTTCGCACGGCTGTACGACCAGCTAGGCGAGGCGCGAGCGACTCCGAGCAACCTCTGGTGCGGCGACGACGAGGCGCGCGACGCCGTGGAGGCGCTCAATCGCGACGCCGGATACGAGCCTGTCTACGCCGGCCCGCTCTCGAACGCCGCGGCACAGGAGCGGTTGATCGACCTGATCTTCGCGATCAACCAGGGCGGGCTCGGCCCGTTCGTCTACCGGATGGCGCCGCCCGACCAGCTCTGACGCCAGGGAGCGGCTGGACCGGCTAGACCGGGCCTCGCGCTACCGCGCGCCGGCTTTCTTGCGACCGCCGGACTTCTTAGAGCCCGATGACGCGCGCGAGCGCGTGGAGCCGCGCTTCTTCCCGGCGCCGTCGCCGGAAGAGCCGCCGGAGCCTCCCTCCTCGTGCATCTCCTTGAGCTCCTTCTTGAGGACCTTGCCGGTCGCGTTCCGTGGAAGCTCCTTGAGGAACTCCACCTCGCGCGGCACCTTGTACCCCGCCAGGTTCGACTTGACGTGCGACTTGACATCCGACTCGGATGGGCCCTTGCCGCCGTCCTTCACGACGTACGCCTTCAGTCGCTGGCCGAACTTCTCGTCCTCCACGCCGATGACCGCGACCTCGCCGACGCCGGACATCTTCGCGATGGTGTCCTCGACCTCGCGGGGGAAGACGTTCTCGCCGCCGGAGACGATCATCTCGTCGTC
>JAFAQQ010000149.1 GCA_019246335.1 Actinomycetota bacterium
CTGCGGTCCGAGTCGCTGAGCCGCTGCTGCGTCCAGAGCGCGTTCGGGACCCAGTTGAAGATCAGCGCCCGCCGCGCGCGCGGGACGTTCATCGGCGGCGGCTGCGAGCTGAGGTCGGCCTCGTCCGACCCCACGTAGTTGCCGTAGAAGACCCGCACGTTCGGCAGGTGGGCGGCCTCGACCGCGGGCTCGATCGTGGGCAGGTTCGACGACGAGTAGTAGGAGAGAAGGACGATCGGATGGCGGAGGGAGGCGGTCTGCTGCCTGCCGAAGGCCCGGTCAGCCGGGGAAGCGCAGGCGGCGGCGCAGATCAGCGCGGCGACGATGAGGAAGCGCCTCGGCAAGTCCACCGACAAATGCGTACCGGACAGCGGCGGCCGTGTCCAGTGGGAACGTCTAACGGAGGCGCCGAAGAGCGGCGTGGCGCGCGCTGTCTTCAGGGGGGCCCAGGACGGGGCACCCAGGACTCGAACCTGGAATCGCCGGTTTTGGAGACCGGAGCCTTATCCAATTTGGCCAGTGCCCCAGGCCCGGCGATTCTAGTGTCGGGCCCGGCGCGCCTACACTCGACCCGGCTTGAGCAGGCGGCCCCGTCGGGTCCGCCGCTCGACCCGCCCGCGGATGTGGCGGAACTGGCAGACGCGCCGCGCTTAGGACGCGGTGGGCTTAGTCCCTTGGGGGTTCGAGTCCCTCCATCCGCATTCGTCGCCGCCGGGCGACGCAAGGTCCCGCCCCACCGCCGCGTCCGTCGCGGTAAGCGGTTTATCCTTCCGGCTGGGTGGAGGCGACGCAGACCGGGAGCGGGACGTACATCGTCCATCCTAACCGCGAGAAGGCGGTCTCGCAGGCCACGAAGGCGACCGTGATGCTGCTGATGATCGCCGTCGCGGTCCTCTTCCTGATCGTCACGGTCGGCGGGTGGAGCTCACTCGAGGGCGTCCAGATCATCTCGATCGCCTACGCGCTCGTCTCGCTGCTCATGGCGTTCTACGTGGCGCGCTGGAACCGCGGCGTCCTGCCCGTCGCGGCCGGGCTCGGGATCATCTTCGCGATCGTCGCAGTGATCGCGGGGCCGCAGTGGTTCGACCGCGACCACTCCGGCTACCACAACCCGGGTCTGCCCCCAGGGCTCCTCGGGCTGATCACCGTGATCATCGTGCCGGTCGAGTTCCTCCTCATCGTCTTCTCGATGCGCGGGTTCAACCAGAAATGGAACATCGAGGTCGAGATCACGCGCGACGAGTACGAGAGCGGCGAGTGGCGCGACCGCGACCTCACGGGGGACAGCTCGCTGGAGGGCAGCACCGCCAAGTCCTAGCGCCGGTCCGTAGCCCGCGCACAGACTTATAGTTGCCCGCGCGCGGCGGTGGCGGAACTGGCATACGCGATGGACTCAAAATCCATTGCCCGCAAGGGCTTGTGGGTTCGAATCCCACCCGCCGCACTCAGGTGTCGGACCCCTTCGGGCCGGTAGCGGACGCCGCCAAGGGAAAGCGAAGGGCCGGCGATGTCGCCGGCCCTTCAACCCCTCCTCTTGGAGCGCCCGAGACTACGCTGGGCAGTTGATGCGCCCGGGGCCGTTGCCGGGCGGGCCCATGTGGTACCCGCTGGCGTTGAACCCGTCGGACTTCTTCGGACCGCAGCCCGGCTTTCCGCGGAACTGATCGACCGGGGTCGAGCTGGGCGAGCTGCTCGCCGGCGGCGAGCTGCTCGCCGCTGGCGACGAGCTGGTGGTGATCACCGCCTGCCAGTCCGGATGGTCGACCGCGCCCGCGCTTCCACTGACATCGGTGGCGCGAACGTTGCCCTTCGCATCCGACGCCAGCGGCTGCGTGTATGCGTCCTGCTCACCACTCCGGGTCGACACGAAGACGAACTTCTGACCGTCCGGCGAGAACCGCGGGGATGCCCCCTGGGCGCTCGTCAGTCGGGTGATCGTCCCCGTGCCGCTCACCGGCTGCATGTACACGTCGTAGTTCGCGTTGTCACGATCGCTTGCGAACATGATCGAGTTACCGTCCGGTGAGTAGTCCGGGCTCACCTCGTTCGAGGCGTCCGTCCCCGGCGTCAGGTCGGCGAGGCCCTGCTCGCTGCCGTCCGTCGTGGGATGGGCGTCGACGCGGTAGATGTCGTACTTCCCGCCCCGATTGCTCTGGAACGCGATGTAGTTGCCGTCAGGCGACCACGTCGGGTTCCGGTCGTCGGCGGTGCTGCTCGTGATCTGCCGCTCGCTGCCCTTGACGACATCGACGGCGTAGATGTCCCCAACGTTCGGGGTGGTCTCCTTCGTGAACGCGATCTCCTTGCCGTCCGGAGACCACGCCAGCCCACCGATGTTGTTCTGCACCGAGTGGGTGAGCTGACTGACATTGGTGCCGTCCGCGTTCATGACGTAGATCTGCTGCGCGGAGGCCCCACTCGTGGCGCCCGCGAAGGCGATCCGCTGACCGTCCGGCGACCAAACCGGATAATCGGTCAGCTGCGTCGATCCGTCGAGGAGGCCAGTGAGCGTGTTCGCGATGTTGCCCACGTTGGGATTGAGCGACGAAATGCCGAACGATCCCGACGTGCGCTCGAAAGCGATCAGCCCATTGCTGACCTGACTCGTGCTTGTGCTTCCGCTTCCGCTGGTGCTTCCGCTTCCGCTTCCCGCCGGGGTTGGACTGCCACCGGACGAGCCGTGGCAGGCCAGCGCGACGCTGGGCGCCGCAAGTGCCGCAACGGTGACGCACACGGCGGCACGCTTGCGAATCGAGCGCCGGCGGGGTGCGCTCGCTGTGTGATTGTTCCGACCATTACTCATAACGACCTCCGTGTCGTCAATGGCCGGCAGCTGGGCTACCTCGTGGCTACGAGGCCCCTGGCTTTGCGTCCCCGCCTCACGACGGGTTTGCCTTTATCAGCCCCTCCGTTGCGGCGTTTATCGGCGGTCGCGGCAAAGCTTGATACCCCGGACCGGCGATCTGGACGCCAGGACGATGCGCCCAGCCGAGCAGGCTTACGAATGCGGCGGGACTTCCCGGAACGTGCCCGGGATGATCTTGACCGGACCCGGCACGTTGAGCTGGCCCCACGCCCGCGGGTCGTACGTGAACGCAGGCGTGACCGTCGATGTGATCGACAGGCAGGTGCCCTGGTCCCCGATGTACGCGCCCTGCATCTTCGAGGTCCCGCTGATGAGGGTTCCCATGATCTCGCCGATGTAGCAGCTCTGGCCGCCCGCGTACCTCTCGTTGGCGTCGTAGACCAGGCCGTAGTACGTGTTGTTCGTGCCCTGGATCGTCAGCGATCCGCACGTGGCACACGGCGACGTGGTCTGCGCGTAGCCCTGTGTAAGGACGATCATCCCCGGGCTGGTCGCGCTGTTCCACGTGTAGTTGCTGGTCGCGCTCGGCGTATTGCACACCGTGCTGACCTCGATGAAGACATCCGGGCCGGTGAACTGCGAGGCGGTTGTCGGGCAGCTCGTGTAGTAGGTGCCGAGGGCCTTGGCCCTGTTGCGCAGCGCGATGATGTCGGCGCCTGAGTTCGAGCTGAGACACGACTGCTGAGGGAACCAGGTGTTGTTCGTCGTTCCGCTCTCGCTGATGCACGGGTGGCCGAGCGCGTAATTCATCTGGTACGTGGCGGGCTGCAGTTCGTTCTTGGACGGATCGAAGAACGGACATGCCTGGCCGATGCGGTGGTAGGCCCCGGCGGTGCAGTAGTCGATCACGGGCGCGGCGATCCCGGCCGTGCCCTTGGTGTCGATGACCTTCCCGCTCAGAGTGGTACCGATCGCGAGGTCGTTGTTCCAGATCGCGAACCGCGGATAGTTGAGCGGCTGCGGCTGGGCCCTCACCAGCGCGACCAGAATCCGGGTACGCCCCTGCACGGTCGCCTGCGCTCGCACCCAGACGGCTCCGTCCCCGTTCTTGTCGTACTCCGGGGTTGAGGCCGCGCCGGTTGTCGACTCCCGGTAGAAGCAGGACGGAGTCGAGCCGTCCGAGGTGCTCAGGTTGAGTGTCGCGGCACACGACGACCCGGCGGCCTGGATGTTGTCGAGCACGGTCGTCGACCAGGTCGAGCCCTGTCCGGCTGTGAAGTCCGTCCCGTTGAACCCGTTCGTCACGCTGCTCGGGTCCGGACAGGAGTCGCCGCTGGCCGAGCTGGGGCCGCAGACGCCCCCCACTCCGCTTGCGTACGTCGTCTTGTGCCCGTACGGCTGGTTCGATCCGTTCGCGCCGGAGTTCGGCCACTGGGCGTTCAGGTAGGTGACCGCGGACTCGAGCGCCGCCTCAGCCAGGCTGTAGGCGTCGTCGCGAATGCGCTCGTCTCCGGACGCCTGCTGCTCGCCCTGGACGAAGGCGTACGTGCCCAGGCCGAGAGCGAGCATCACGGTCACCACCATCAGCGCGATGACCATGGCCGAGCCTCGCTCGTGTCGAAGCGCCGGCATCACGAGACCGTCACCGTCGACGACGCCTCGGTCATCAGGCCGCCGGCGTCCCAGACGTCGAGGTAGAAGGTCTTCGATCCGGTGCCGCTTGCGACGTAGTCCAGCGTGGAGGTCGTTCCGATCGCCTGTGCGGCCGTGCACTGGGTCACCAGGCACCAGCGGTACGTCAGCGGCGAGCCCTCGGGGTCGTACGCGTTGGAGGCGTCCAGGTCGACGTGAAGGTTGCCGGTCGGGAGCGCGAAGAACGACGCGACCGGCGGCTGGTCCGTGTTGCGCAGGGTGACCGACGTCTGGAGCTCGGCGAGCTTCGCGCGTCCGGAGGGCGCAGTGTTCACCTGAAGGTCCACCGTGACCTGATGGACGCTGGCGGCGTTCGCCGAGTCGTAGCAGAAGATCGCCGGCGGGCAGCTCGTTGACGGGCTCGGATTGAGGGGATTCACGATGTTCGTGACGATCGGGGTGCACGTATCCGACGACTGCGCCGGCACGTGACACGTGGTGGGCAAGCCGGTCGACCAGCCGGTGTCGGGGCAGTTCACGGTCGACGGGATGCTCGGGGCCGGCGAGGTGGTCCACGTCTGCTCCTGGCGATAAAGGGTTCCGTTCGCCAGGCAGTACCGCACCCGCTTCTCACCGTCGGCGTTGGCGCCGCTCGGGGTCGTGAAGGGGTCCGCGGTCTTGAAGACGATGTCCGTCGCGGTCGCCTTCTCGATGAGCTGGCTCTGGCCGTCGATGCTTCGCAGGTCCGTGGCGACGCGGTCGATCCCCTGCCGCGCCTGCGTCTGCGACTGGTTCTGCTGCTCGTTGATCTTGTTCGTGCCCCAGAACGAGTCCATCATCGTCAGAACGGACCCGAGCACCAGGATGAAGAGCGTGCTCGCCATCAGCAGCTCCATCGTGGTGAAGCCGCGCTGGTTGGACATGCCTCTCATGCGTGCGGCGAGAGGGTGAAGGCCACCGGCGTCGACTCGTTCATGTGCGAGTCGACCGCGGTGATGAAGTATTTGGTGGTGGCGTTGTTCGTGACGCCGCCGCTGTTCGTCGACTCGTTCGTCGCGAAGCTCGTGACGGCGGTCGAGCTGCACGGCGAGGGCGACGCCACGCCACCCGTCGACCGCCAGCCCCGCTCCGTGTCGGCCGCCGGAGTTGTCTCAGTCGTGGCGTTGGCCGCGTAGATCCGGTAGGAGGTGATGCAGTCGGGCGCCGCATCCGGGTCGCCGCGACCGCTCGGATTCGTCCAGGTGAAGTTGATCTGCCAGTTGCCGGAGCCGTCCTTGAACCAGGCGGCGCTGAAGCCGGTCGGGGAGTTCGGCCGCAGGTCCTGTGTCGCCGGGTTGACGTTCGCTGAGGCCGCCTGGACGTCGTCTCCCTCGATCGTCGAAAGCCCGTCTGGACCGTAATTTGTGACCTTCAGGGTGTACGTGACCGTCCCCGACGTCGGCGCGCTCGTGTCCTCGCACGCAGAGTTCGAGTTCCGGTTCCCGTAGGGCGGCGCGGTGTTGTAGTTCGGCCACCAGTACGAGATGAAGCTGATCCCCGTCGTCGAGCCCGGCGAGTTGCACACGGCCGTGCTGGTCCCCGTCCGGTAGACCTTGAAGTTGAAGAAGTCGTGGTCGATCCGGCAGTTGCAGGCCGCGGGCGTCGACTGGTACCACTCGATCTCCGGGTAGTGCAGCGTAAAGTTGCCGGGCGTACCCGAGCTGCACGCCGAAGCGGAGGTCGGGAACAGGCAGTCCCTCCCCGCGTTCGGCGTTCCCCAGGCCTTGAGATCGGGCGAGAACCGGTTGAGCCAGAACGCCAGCTGCTGCTGGTCGATCTGGTTGTTGGACGAGTCGTACGCGACGGCCTTCACCGAGTAGTAGCCGTCCGGCGTCTGGTTCGGGTACGTGTTGGCAAGCGTCCACGTGTAGTTCCAGACCCGGTTGCTGCTCGGGTCCTGGGTAGCGCTGCCGAGCAGGGTCTCGACCGCGGCGGTGCTCGTCGGCCACGAGTAGACGTTGGTCGACCAGTCGTCGAGGTAGAAGTTCACCGAGGCGGGCGCCTTGGCCCAGATCGACTTGAACGGGACCGACGTGATCTGGTTGCCGGTGTAGTTCGTGCCGGCCGCGCCGTTGTACGTGGGCGCGCACTTGTCGGTACCGACCGTCGTCGTGAAGGTCTGGCACGGAGCCACGTTGTTGTAGTTGCTCCAGGCCGACTGGCTGCACCCTGTGCACAGGGGGCTCATGATCAGGGCCGACCCGCTGCCGATCCCCACGGCCTGCGAGCCGTCCAGGCGGCTGTTCGCGATGATCGCGGTCATCGTGACCGGGTCGGTTATCCCGCTACCCGATGGCGGGGTGACGGTGACGGAGAAGCGCTTGTAGTCGTCGTCCGTCGTGAGGCTTCCTGAGCACCAGTTGAGCGACGAGTCGTGGGTCGTGGAGTCGTTGGTCGTGTCCTTGGAGTCGTCGACCGAGCACGCGCTGACCGTGACGGTGAACGTGAGGGTCGCGCTCGTAGGGTCGGATGGCCGAACGTGCTCGATGATCTGCCAGCCGGGCGTGACGGGATCGGCGTCAGCGAGGCCTGGCTGCGACTGAAGCGCCGCGGCGACGCCGGTCGAGGTCACCGCCGAATAGGGAATCTCCCGGGCGGTGTCGACGATCTGGCGCGCGAGGTTGTTGGCGGCCGCGCGGTTCTGGCTCGCGGCGGTCGCCTGGTTCGCCCCGTCGATCAGGGCGACCATGCCGAAGATCCCCACCAGGAGGATCACGGTCGCAGCCAGCACCTCGACGAGCGTGAAGCCGCGCTCCTCCCGCGCCTTGTAAGCGAGGACGGACATCAGGAGCCATATCGGCAGGCGGCCCGCCAGCTTGATCGCAGGCGGCTCCGCGCCGACAGCGCAGGGGCGCTCGGCTTGGGAAAAACGTCTTTTCCAAAGTCGGCGAAGAATGAGGTTTACGCATCCCCCCTTCGTGGGATGCCAGGGCCGGCAAGTACCCCGCCACACCCCTACGGCCCAACTGAAGGAGGACTCGATGGACAAGGCCCGCTTCGCCCACCGCCTGCGCGTTCGCGAGGGCAAGTCCGCCCGCCGGCGCGCGCGCAAGGCCGCCGCCGCGGCCACCGCCCTCGTCGCCGGCGCGACCGGCGCAGCCGACGTCGGAACCGCCCAGGCCGCTTTCCCAGGCCGCGAGGGCCTAATCGCCTACGACAGCGTCGGAACGAACAGCCCCACGGGCGATTTTGACGTCTGGAAGATCGACCCGAACGCCGCCACCCCGCCGACGACTCAGACCGACCTCACCAACAATCCGGCAGAGGACGTGGAGCCGAACTGGTCCCCAGACGGGCAGAGCATCGGATTCGCATCCGGCGGACGGAGCGCCACGTCGACCCTTCTCCAGGTGTGGACGATGGACCAGAACGGCGGCTCGCTGGTCCAGCACACGACGGACACGACCCCGCCCGGGATCAACAACACGAAGATCGCCTACTCGCCTGACGGCCAGTTCGCCGCGTTCTCCAGCGGCGTCAGCGCCGGAGGCGGAAGGACAGGCGGCGGCGTCGTCGGAGACATCTGGGTCGTGAACCTCTCGACGGGCGCGCTCGTCCAGGTGACGAACAACCCGGCGGACGATGCCAACCCGAACTGGTCCCCGGACGGGAACTACATCGTCTTCGAGAGCAACCGCAGCGGCGTCTACCACATCTACCGGGTCAACGCCCCGACGGCCGCAAACCCGAATCCGGCGCCGGAGTCCGGGCTCGTCGACCTCACGCCGAGCGACACGTCCAACGACACCCAGGCGAATTACTCGCCGGGCGGCACCTGGATCCTGTTCTCGAGCGACCGGGACAACCCGATCGACGGGAACGTGTGGATCAAGCGGGCGGACACCAGCACGAACGAGTATGAGCTCACGACCGCGGGCGGCCACGCGCCGGTGTTCGCGCCCGACGGGCGCAAGTTCGCGTTCTCCTCGTACCGGGCGCCCGGCAGCCCGGGCGTGGGCGACATCTGGACGCAGAACCTCCTGCCCGACACGTCGTCGTATGCAAACCCGGTCGACATCACGCAGAGCCCGAACGCCGACGACGAGCACCCTGACTGGCAGCCAATCCCGGCTTCCACGTGCCAGTCGCAGCAGGGCGGCGGGTCCGGCGGCTCGGGCGGCTCCGGCGGCGGCGGCTGGACGATCCCGCCGTTGCCGATCGACCCGGGCTACCCGATGAACGGGGCGATGGTCAACAGCGGGACCGGCGCGCACGACGGGCCGATGGACAACGACGCGCAGGGCGGCGGATCGAGCGACGCCGGCATGGGCGCCCATCCGGGCGACTCGAGCCAGACCGGTGGCCAGATGTGCCCGGGCGGCGGCGGCGGGTCGAGCGACCACGCCCAGTACGCGGGCTACGGGAGCAGCCACTAGACCGCTGTGGGGATAGGCAGCGCACGGGGCGGGCCGGCTGGCCCGCCCCGTTGCGTGCTGTAGGCTCGGCGCGCTGCCCCGCATGCGCCGATGACGGATCCCGAACCGACCGCGCGCCTCAGCCGCGTCCCTGACGAGGTCCCGCGGGACCAGGAGCTCCGCTCCCTCGAGCTGCTGCTCGGCGGCGGAGCGCAGGAGGTGCTCACGCGCGCCGTAGCCGAGGAGGGCGGCGTCGTCCAGGAAGCGCGGCCGCGATTCGTCGCCTACCGCCCGGGACGCCGGATCGTCGTTCGGTACTGGGCGGACGTCCGCTGGCGGGACGGAAGCTCCAGCCAGACGACGATCGTCGCCACCGAGCGGCGGAGCGGGCCGCCGCCGGGCGCGCTCGAGGTGGAGGCGGCTGGGACGACGCTCGGCGTCTGGCGGTGGCCCGGCGATCCTCAGCTCCCAGGCCTCAAGGCGGCGGCGAACGCCGACTACGTGCGTGCGCTGCTTGACGCCTACGGGGCGCCGCCCGGCCGCATCTTCCTCAGGACGATGTCGTACTGGCCGGGCCGGCGGGCTGTCATCGAGGTCACGATCCCGCCCCGCGGCCTGAAGTTCGATCCCGCGCGCGGGCGGGTCGAGAAAAAGCCCGGGACCCTTCTGATGTTCATCAAGGTCGTCCGGCAAGGCCGGGCGCAGCCGCTGTACGAGCTCCACCGGACGCTCGGGGGCGCCCTCCCGATCGCGAGCTGCCCCGGCGGCTCCGACGAGCATGGCCTCCTCGTGCTCGAAGCGCTCGCCGGCCACACGCTGGGCCAGACCCTGACGAGGGCGCCCGCGTACGCGCCGGCCCCGGGTGAGGTGCTGCAACTCGTGCATCGGCTGGGGCGGTTCCAGCTGGCGCTCGATCCCCGGAACACGACCGACGAGAAGGTGGCCGGCCATCTCGAGCTCCTGAGGGCGGTGCTTCCCGGGGAGGCCGCGACGCTCGACCGCCTCGCCGAAGCCTACGGGGAGGGTGCGCCACAGCCCCTGACCACCGTCCACGGGGACTTCCACGAGTCGCAGATCCTGATCGATCGCGGTGCGATATCCGGCCTGCTCGACGTCGACGACGCGGGTCCGGGCCAGCTCGTCGACGACCTCGCGCTGCTGGTCGGGCGGGTGTGGGCCCTCGGGCATTTCGCTCAAGGCAACCGCGCCGCCATCCGGCGCTACGCCGAGCGCCTTCTGGACGCGTTTTCGGAGGAGGTGGACGAGGCCGAGCTGCGGCGGCGCATCGCCGGCGCGCTCATCGGCCGGGCCACGATGCCCTTCCGCGGGCAGGATCCGGGCTGGGCGACCGAGGCGAGCCTGCGGCTCAGGCTCGCCGAGGAATGGCTCGCGCAGCACGCGGGCGAGCGCGCCACCGCCTGATACGCCTGGAAGCGCCGGACTTTAGGCCGGATCGAAAGGTCTGGACAAATGTCCGGGGCCGGGTTATAAGGGTGCAAGGGCAGGAATTGACACGGGCACGGACGCCACGAACTCGAGCAGGGGGACTCGCTCTATGAAGACTTCGCCTACCCGATCCATGGCTGTGCGCATATGCGCGATCGCTGTTGCCTTCGCGCTGGGCGCGCTCGGCGTCGGCGTGGCACCCGCCGCCGCCAGCGGCGTGGGTCCGACGGCCGATTCGATCTCGATCATGGGCGTCTCCGGCGGCGACCTGGGCTACATCCGGCAGAACGAGACGTCCTTCTGGGTGTGCGCGAACAACGTCCAGGACCCGGCCGGCGTGAAGACCGTGACCATGAACGTGAGCGCCATCGGCAAGCGGTACCCGGGGTACGACCTGACAAAGGTCCCGATGACGCGCAACTGGAGCAAGACGAGCACCTGCCCGGGGTTTGCCTACGCGCCGGGCACCACGTGGGGCGCCACGTGGGCCTCGAACAACCCGTTGCCTGAGGGGACGTACCAGTACTCGGTCACCATGACCGACTACCTCGGCAACCAGACCACCCAGACCGGGTCGGTGATCGTCGACAACACGCCGCCGAAGGCGCTCGACGTCCAGTCGACCAATGGCGGCGCGACGGTCGGCGAGGCCGAGCAGGGCGACTCGATCACCTACTCGTTCAGCGAGCCGCTGCAGAGCTTCATCGCCCCGCCGGGCGGCCGCAGCGTGGTGGTCCACATAACCGACGCCGGCTCGAACGACGTGCTGTCCGTCTGGAACCCGAGCAACACCCACGACGAGGGCTACATGGGGTCGGTGAGCCTAGGCGGCGACTACGTTCCCGCGACCACGACGTTCGGCGCCACCGGGACGCCGTCGACCATCGCCCAGAGCCCGACCGATCCGACGAAGGTGATCGTCACGCTCGGAACCCCGAGCGGCCCGACCAACACCGTGACCGGTGTGCATCAGATGGTCTGGTCGACCGGGACTGGCGCGTTCGACCGGGCGGGCAACCACGAGGTTGCGGGCACGGTGTACCAGTCCAACCCGTCAGGGCCCGCTTTTTAAGGGTCCAGGCCGGGCGTACCCCACGTACTGAGACGGGCCCGCGAGAGCGGGCCCGTTTCGCTGCGAGGGCGCCCCAGGTCGTCAGAGTGCCGGCGAAGGGGGGATTGGCGCCCGGGCCCGCCGTCCCGGAGGGCGCGGGTGCGTTGATTGTTCGATTTCCCACGCCATGGTGTGGGAAATCCACCGATCAAGGAGCCGGGCGCAAATGGGGGCGTCCGGAGCCGGAGTCGGTTTGGCACCCCTCGCGTCAGCCCGAGGTGCGCTCAGGCGGTCAGGCTGAGGTGTGCTCGGTCCAGGCCGCGCCGTCCCAGTAGCGGAGCCGCGCAAGGCCCTGCGGGTCCGGGTACCAGCCGGCGGGCGGACCGGCGTGGGCCGCCGGGGGCTCGGGGGGGATGCCCGCCTGGACCGGCGTGGCCGGCTGCTGCACGACTGGCGTAGGTGGTGTGGGCGTCGAATAGGCGGAGGCCGGCGCGGCCGGTGCTGCGGGAGCTGCCGGCTGGGCGGGGGAAGCAGGGCCGGCTGGGGGCGTGGGCTGGGGCGCCATCGGCTGCGGACGGAGCGGCTGCGTGGGCGCCGCGGCCGTTCCGCCGGGCGTGGCGGGACGCGCCGGGCTTCCGAGTCCAGCCGGCCCCGCTCCCACCGGCCCTCCGGGCACCTGCCCCGCTCCGACAGGCCCTCCGCGCTGCCCCGGCTCCGACTGTCCCGGAGCCCGCTGCCCAGAGGCGCCCTGCGACCGGATGCCGTCCATGCCCGCGGCCCGTGCGGACTCGAGTCGCTCGGCCAGATCCGGCCGCACCACCAGCAGCCCGCCCGCGAACATCGCGAGAGCGCCCGCCAGCGCGAGGTATACGCCAACGCCGAGGCCGGTCGAGAACGCAGAGGCCGCGGGCACGAGCGGCGCGTTGTCCTGGTCGACCATGTAGTTGGCGATGAGCACGAGCGCGGCGAGCCCGCCCCAGCGCACCGACCCGCGCAGCCACGGGAGGTTCTCGATCCCAAGGAGCCACAGGACGCAGTAGGCGAGTGTCGCGACAGCGAGGATGGCCAGCAGGATGTCCACGGTGCTGAACAGCTCCCAACCGGTCTTGGAGAGCCCGTAGCGGCTTGCGGCTCCGGCAGGGAGGCTCGGCCCGCTCATCCACTCGAAGAAGAGCGAGAGGAAGAGCACTCCGCCGCCCACGGCGGCGATCAGAAACGGAAGCTGTCGATTCCCTCGGTTCACGGGCGCCTCCCGAATCGCAGGGGGTGCAGAACGGTCCGGCACTCTACCTGCGGTCCGGTCGCGGCGTGCATACTCCGCGCCCTGGACCCGCTGGCCGAGATCGATGCGCTCGTGGCCTTCGAGCCCCGTGCGCCGGGAAGCGACGCCGAGCGGCGGGCCGCCCGGCACCTCAAGGAACGGCTCGAGGCCCTCGGACGGGACGCGGAGATCGAGCCCATGGAGGTGAGGGCCCGGTACGAGCTCGTCCACCTCGTCCACGTGCTCGCGGCGATCGCGGGAAGCATCCTGCTCGTGGTCTCTCCCCTCGCGGGCACGATCCTGCTGCTCATCACCGCCGTGTCCCTCTATCTGGACCTGACCGCGAGCTTCGAGCTCGTCCGCCGGCTCACGCCGCGTCGCGCGTCCCAGAACGTCATCTCCCGCGAGGACGGCGGCAGGCCCGGGACGCTCGTGCTCGTCGCGCACTACGACGCCGGGCGCACGGGAGCCCCGTTCGGGCGGCGCCTGAGCGAGGTGCGGGCGCGCATCGGCACGCGCATCCGCCGCCCGATCGGCGCCTTCGAGGCGGTGTGGTGGTCGGTGGCGGTCCTGCTCGCATGCGGCGTCCTCCGCCTGATCGGGATCAGCATCACGCCCGTCGTGGTCGTGCAGTTCGTCGCCACGGTGGTCCTGATCGTCGCGGTCCCGCTGATCGCCGACATCGCGTTCTCCGGGACGGTCCCCGGAGCCAACGACAACGCGTCCGGCGTAGCCACGGCCCTGCGGCTGGCCGAGCGCTACGGGGACGACCTCGACCACTTCGACCTGTGGGTGCTCCTGACGGGCGCGGGCGAGGGGCCGCTCCTCGGGATGCGCAACTGGGTGCGGTCGAACCGGAGATCGCTCGACGCGGCGCGGACGGCGTTCGTCTGTATCGACGAGGTCGGGGCCGGGACCGTCCGGTACGTGTCGAAGGAGGGCTTCGCGCTCGCCTATCCCTTCCATCCCGCGCTGATCGACTGCTGCCGCCAGATCGAGCAGGAGGACGAGGCGGAGAACCGGTACGGCGCGCGCTCGCTCGTCTCGCGCAGCGCGAGCGACGCATTCGTGGCCCGGCGCGCCGGCTTCCCCGCCGTGACGATCACCTCCCGCAACGCGCTCGACTACGTGCCGCGACACCACCTGCCCGCGGATGCGCCCGACCGCATCGACGCCGACTCCCTGGACCGCGCCTACCGCTTCTGCTCCGAGCTGATCGAGCTGATCGACGAGCGGATCGGGCCGGACCTCGAGCGCGACGAGGCCGCCGGGTTCGAGGAGGACTACAGCTAGCCAAGCGCCGCCCGGATCGTGTCGAGCGCCTCGGGGTTCTCCGCGCTCGACATGTCGCCCGGGTCCTCCCCCAGGGCGACGGCGCGTACCGCTCGCCGCAGGATCTTGGCCGAGCGGGTCTTGGGCAGCGCGTCGACGACCACCACGCGCGACGGCTTGAACGGCCGCCCCAGCTCACGCGCCACGAGGTCGGCAAGCTCGCCGGCGATCTCCCGGCCGTCGCCGTCGCCGTCCACCACGACGAAGCACCAGACGGCCTCGCCCTTCGTCTCGTCCGGAATGCCGACCACGGCCGCCTCGGTAACCGCCCGATGCCCCACCAGCACCGACTCGACCTCCGCGGGTCCCAGGCGCTTGCCGGCGACGTTGATCGTGTCGTCCGAGCGCCCGAGCAGGAACCACTGGCCGTCCCCGTCCACGCGCGCCCAGTCGCCGTGGCGCCAGACGCCGTCGTATGTCGACCAGTACGTCTCGATGTAGCGCTCGGGATCGCCCCAGATGCCGCGGGTCATCCCCGGCCACGGCTGCTTGCACACCAGTTCGCCGACCTCGCCGCGCACCGGCCTCCCGCCTGCGTCAAAAACGTCGACGTCCATCCCGAGCGACGGTCCGCCGAGCGAGCACACCTTGATCGGTTCGACCGGGAACGGCGAAAGGAAGCAGGCGCCGACCTCGGTCCCGCCGGAGAGGTTGATGATCGGCACCTCCCCTGCCCCAGCGACCCGCTGAAGCCACCGATACGGCTCGGGGTTCCACGGCTCGCCGGTCGACCCGAGGATCCGCAGGGAGCTCAGGTCATGCTCGGCCGGCCACCCTTCACCGTGCGGCTTGAGCGCGCGGATCAGCGTCGGCGAGACGCCGAGCATGTTCACGCCGTGGCGCTCGACCGACGCCCAGATCCGGCCAGGATCGGGATGGTCGGGCGCACCCTCGTACATCACCATCGCCGCGCCGTTCGCGTGCGAGCCCACCATCGAGAGCGGGCCCATGATCCAACCCATGTCCGTGAACCAGAAGAAGACCTCGCCGGGATGGATGTCGGTCTGATACGCGCACTCGGACGCGATCTTCACGAGGAACCCGCCGTGCACGTGGACGGCGCCCTTCGGGCGTCCGGTCGTGCCGGACGTGTAGGCGATCATGAACACGTCCTCCGCCGAGGTGTCGGCGCATTCCACGCGCGCGCCCTCCTGCGCGCCGGCGAAGTCCTGCCACCACACGTCACGCCCGACGGTCATCGGGACCTCGGCGCCCAGGTTCGAGAGCACGACGACCGTGCGGACGCTCGGCGCCTCCGCCACCGCCTCGTCGGCGGCGGGCTTCATCAGCCCCTGCGTGCCGCGCCGCCAGGTCCCGTCGGCGGTGAACACGAGCTTCACCTCCGCGTCGTTCAGCCGCGCGGCCACCGCCGACGGCGCGAAGCCGGAGAAGATCGGGAGGTAGATGGCGCCGACCTTTGCGATGGCATAGGCCGCGATCACCGCCTCCGGCACCATCGGCATGAAGACGGCGACGGCGTCCCCTGCGCCGATCCCGTCCTCGACCAGCGCGGCCGCGACGCGATCCACCTCGGCCCGCAGCTCGCCGAAGGTCAGCGTCCGGGACGCGCCGGTCTCCGATTCGCCGATCAGCGCGACGCGATCCCGGGTGTCCTCGCGGTCGGCCCAGCGATCGACGCAGTTGTGCACCAGGTTCACGCGGCCGGCGGTGAACCAGGTCGCCCACGGGATGCCTTTCGAGGTGTCGAGCACGCTCGTGTACGGGGTCGAGAACTCGATCCCGAGGTCGCTCACAGCCGCGTCCCAGAACCACTCGACGTCCGCCGTCGAGCGCCGCCGCAGCTCGTCGATCGTGTCGATTCCGTGCGCTCGCATGAGGCGCGTGACGTGCGCCCGCTCGACGTACTCGGGCGTCGGCTCCCACGCGAGGTCGGCCATGCGGCGGCGATTCTACGGCCGCTGCGGTGTCGCAGACGCGGCGGTGCGCGCGTAGCATCGGCGCGGATGAGGAGGCGCCTGCGGCTGTTCCCGACGATGCGCGTACGGAGCCGCCACGTCCTGATCGCCGGAGTCGTCCTCGCGCTCAGCCCCGCCGCCACCGGCCCGCCGGCACTCGCCGCGGGTGCCTGCACCGGTACGGTCGTCGCGACGCCGAAGGCCGGCCCGAAGATCCGCTTCGGGATCACCCCGGGCGTGCAGACCGGACAGCTAACCGGCGGGCCGATCCCACCGCGGACGCCCGAGGTCCCCAGCAAGCAGCTGGCCGCGCTTGCGCAGCTGCGGCCCGCGGGGGCGCCGTTCGTGCTGCGCCTTCACCGCCTCTTCTGGTCGGACGGCGAGTCCGGCATCAAGCAGTTCCTCGCACTGGCGAAGCGGTACACACGCCACGGGTACCTCGTCGAGCTGCAGGTCCGCTACCACCCGACCGCGGCCCAGGCGGGTGACATCCCCGCGTGGGTGAAGTACGTGCGCCAGGTCGTGGACAAGTTCGGGCCCAATCGTCGCGTCGTGGCGCTTCAGGTGACCAACGAGGTGAACTTCGGCCTCTCCAGCGACTCGTCGGACAGCTCGTATACCGGAGCTCGCGACGCCTTGATCCAGGGCGTCGAGGCCGCCAAGGCGGAGGCGCGCAAGCGAAGGTTCCGCCAGCTCACGATCGGGTTCAACTGGGCGTATCGCGGGCCTCCCCAGCAGGAGGACTCGTTCTGGAACTACCTCCGCGACAACGGCGGCAAGCGATTCGTCAGCTCGCTCGACTGGGTCGGCGTCGACGCCTACCCCGGCACGTTCTTCCCGCCGGTCGACACCCCGGGGGGCGAGCGCGACGCGCTCGTCAACGCGTTCAGCACCTTCCGGTGCTACGCCGCCACGCCCGGCATCGCTGCGTCGGTGCCGATCCACGTGGAGGAGAACGGCTGGCCGACCGGCCCGGGCCGCACCTACGACAGCCAGGCCCAGGCGCTCCAGACGATGGTGCAGGCCGTCAGCGACTTCCGCGGGACGTTCAACATCTCCGACTACCGCTGGTTCAACCTGCGCGACGGCGATTCGACCAGCACGAACTTCCAGACGCAGTACGGGCTGATGACGGACGAGTACGTCCCGAAGCCGGCCTTCGGTCTCTACCGCCAGCTCGTGGCGCAGCTCACGATCCGGCCTCCGGCACGGCAGACGAGCAGGACGCGGGGACGGGGCGTGCGCTGAGCCCGCTCAAGGGTTCGCGCGCCACGTCCGACTAGTCCCATAACTGGAACCACTCCCCGGGGGCGGTTGTTGGCACGGAAGGCCTTCTCCCCGGTGCGGCGAAGCCCATCTGACAGCCGCCTGTCACCGGGTTCGAGTCCCGCCCACCCGGGGCAAAGGAAACGTGTAGATGACCTACGAGAACAACCTTGCCGGACGCATCGAGGGAGACCGCATCGACCAGGTGGCGGAATGGCTCGAGGCCACGCTCGGGCCACGCCTGACGGCGTTCTCCGTGCACATCCCCCCGCTCCGTCTGGGCCGCATCGCACACGGCGACGAGCAGCCGGGGGCCGAGGTCGAGCGGCGGCTGCGCAACCTCTACGCGGTCGTGCGGCTGCTGACCCAGCGCGACTCGCTCGGCCCGGCGCAGGACTGGCTGATGCAGCCGAATCCGGAACTGCACCACCGCGCGCCCGCGGAGCTGCTCCGCGAGGGCGAGTCGCCCGAGCCGGTTTGGTTCGCGGCGGCGCCGACCTTCTGATCATCAGTCCCCGCCGGCCCATAGGCCACGGGTACCACCTATGGCTGGCACTCGTGGACGATCACCGGGCCAGGCGCGGTGGTCGGGTGGCTAGACCGGAATCACCGGGTTGTGCCTGGCCGGCCAATGGCGCCGCTTCGTCGCGCTCAGCGCCAGCCGCCGCGCGATCTCCACGCGTAGGTCCTCGGGCTGGATGACGGCGTCGACGACCAGCTCCGAGGCCAGGTGGAGGATGTCGATCTCCTCCGCGTACTCCCGGCGCAACTCCTCGACGCGCGCCGTGCGCTCCCCCTCGTCCTCGATCGCCTGGAGCTGGTTGTAGAAGACGGCGTTGATCGCGGCCTGCGGGCCCATCACCGCGATCCGCGCACCCGGCAGCGCGATGCAGGCGTCCGGCTCGAATGCGGGGCCGGCCATGGCGTACAGGCCGGCGCCGTAGGCCTTTCGAAGGATCACCGACAGCTTGGGGACCGTCGCCTCGGACACGGCCGAGATCATCTTTGCCCCCGCGCGGATGATGCCCTGGCGCTCGACCTGCGTCCCGATCATGAAGCCGGGCACGTCCGCGAGGAAGACGAGCGGGACGTTGAACGCGTTACAGGTCCAGATGAATCGCGCCGCCTTGTCCGAGGAGTCGACGAACAGCACGCCGCCGCGCTGCTTGGGCTGGTTGGCCACGATGCCGACGACCCGACCCTCGATCCGCGCATAACCCACGACGAGCTCCTTGGCCCACCGGCGCTGGACCTCGAGGAAGGACTCGGCGTCGACGATGGCCTCGATCAGCTCGTGCACGTCGAACGGCTTGTTCTCGTCATCCGGGATCAGCTCGCGGATGGAGGTGTCCCTGACCGGCGCGGCCGGCGGCGCGGGCGGCGCCTCCTCGCGCCAGCTCGTCGGGAAGTACGAGAGGTAGCGGCGGGCGACGTCGATGCCCTCCTCGTCGGATTGCACGAGGAAGTGGCCGACCCCCGAGACCCCGGTGTGCATCCGCGCGCCGCCCATCTCCTCGAGCGTCACCTTCTCCCCGATGACCATCTCGGCCATCCGCGGCGAGCCCAGGTACATGGAGGCGTTGCCGTCGCGCATGACAACGACGTCGCAGAAGGCCGGGATGTAGGCGCCGCCGGCCGCGCTCGGGCCGAACAGGACGCACACCTGTGGCACGACGCCCGAGAGCTTCACCTGCGTATGGAAGATGCGGCCCGCGCCGCGGCGCCCCGGGAACATCTGCACCTGCTCGGTGATCCGAGCCCCAGCCGAGTCGACCAGGTAGATCATCGGCACCTCGTGCGTGAGGGCCTGCTCCTGGATGCGGATGATCTTCTCGACGGTCTTGGGTCCCCACGAGCCGGCCTTCACGGTGGGGTCGTTGGCCATCACGCAGACCGGGCGGCCGCCCACCGTCGCCATCCCGGTCACCACGCCATCGGCCCCGAAGCCGTCGCTTTCCCAGCTCGCCAGAAGCGCCTCCTCGGCGAAGGAGTCCGCGTCCACGAGCCGGGCCACGCGCTCGCGCACTGGCAGCTTGCCCTGCTGGGCCGACTTCTCGCGGTGCCGCTGCGGGCCCCCGGCGCGAGCGCGCTCCAGCGCTTCCCTCAGGTCGGACACGAGGGGGACGATATCCGCGCTGAGGGTCACTTTTTGGTCGCTATAGCGACCACAAATGTCCCCTCAGGTGGGAACGGGACGGCGTGACCCTGCCCGAGCCCCGGCGGGGTTCCGTACCCGGCCGTTACAAACCCGGGTCCACGGCCACGGGCTTGTCGCCCGAATAGTCGTAGAAGCCGCGCCCCGACTTCTGGCCGTAGAACCCGGCGGCGACCATCTTGCGCAGGGTTGGCGGGGCGGCGAAACGCCGCTCGCGATACTCGTCGAACATGATGTCGGCGATCGACTTCGTCGTGTCGAGGCCGACGAAGTCGAGCAGCGTGAAGGGCCCCATCGGATGGTTCGCGCCGGCCTTCATGGCGGCATCGATCTGATCGATCGAGCCGACGCCCTCCTCGTAGGCGCGGATCGCGTCGAGCATGTAGGGGACGAGCAGCCGGTTGACGATGAAGCCCGTCTTGTCCTTGGCGTGCACGCAGGTCTTGCCGAGCCGCTCGCCGAACTCGAAGCCGGTCTTGAGCGACTCCTCGTCGGTCGTCACGGTCTGGACGACCTCGAGGAGCGGCATCACCTGGGCGGGATTGAAGAAGTGGAGGCCGACGAAGCGGCCCGGACGCCTGGTCGCGGCCGCCTGGTCGATTACCGACAGCGACGAGGTGTTGGTGGCGAGGACCGCGCCGTCGTTCACGATGCCGTCGAGCTCGCGCCACATGTCGAGCTTCTGCTGGAGGTTCTCGGTGATCGCCTCGATCACCAGGTCGCAGTCGGCGTAGTCGGCGTAGTCGAGCGTGCCGTTGATCCGGCCGCGGACCGCGTCGGCGTCGGATTGCTCCATCCGGCCCTTCTCGACCGCACGGCCAAGCTGCTTCTCGATACGGCCTATCCCCTTGTCGAGGCGCGCCTGGTCGACCTCGCGGAGCACGACGTCGTAGCCGGCCTGCGCGGCGACCTGGGCGATGCCGTGTCCCATGAGGCCCGCGCCGAGCACGCCAACCTTCGAGATCTCCATTAGCCTCGTCTCCAGTCGTCGTCGTCTTAAGCGAGAAGAGCGCGGGGAGACTACATGCCACTCGTCGATACCGAGGACCGCGGAGCGGTTCGCCACATCGTCCTGTCACGACCGGAGAAGCGCAACGCCCTCAGCGGGGAGCTCGTGCGTGAGCTGGGAGCGGCCGTTCGCGACGCGGCCGGCGACGACTCCGTTCGAGTCGTGGTCGTGCGCGGCGAGGGGGCGATGTTCTCATCGGGCATGGACCTCGCCGACCTCGGGCGGCTGGCCGAGGAGCCCGAGACCGTGCGCGCCTTCCGTCGCGAGATCCTCGCGATCTGGAACCTGCTGGAGGAGATGACGAAGGCGACGATCGCCCAGATCCACGGTGCCTGCCTCGGCGGCGCGATGGAGCTGGCGCTGGCGTGCGACATGCGCGTGATGGCCGAGGACGCCGTGGCCGGCCTGCTCGAGGCGCGGGTGGGCCTGATCCCGGACCTCGGCGGGACCTCGCGGCTGCCGGCGGTCGTGGGCTCGGGCCGGGCGAAGGAGCTGGTCATGACCGGGCGCGTGATCGACGGCACCGAGGCCCACCGGATCGGGTTTGCGAACCGGGTGGCGCGCGCGGAGGAGCTCGACGCCGCGACCGAGCGTCTCTGCGACGAGCTCTTGGCGTGCGCGCCGCTGGCGGTGGGGCTCGCAAAGCGGATCGTCGACGCCTCGGCGCGGCCCGCGCTTGCCTCGACCCTGGAGGCCGAGATCGCGGCGCAGGAGCGGCTCGCCGCTTCGGCCGACTACGCCGAGGGCGCGCGGGCCTTCAAGGAGAAGCGTGAACCGGAGTTCGCCGGGAGATAGGGCGGAGCGCTACCGGACCGCGAACGCCTGGATCACGGGCTGCGTGCCGTCCGCGTACTGCTGCGAGACGTAGATCAGACGCGACCGTGGGTCGTAGGCAGCGCCACCGATCCGCGGTGAGCCGTAGGGCAGGGGCAGCGGCCACACCGCATACGGCTTCACCTGCCACGGCCGCCGGCGGTGCTTGCGCACGGCGCGCAGGTCGCGGGCGTCGTAGGCCCAGACCTCGGGCACGTACGGATAGGCGTGCGTCCCCTTGCTCGAGTCGTCGGGGTCGTAGCACCAGGTGGTGCCGTCCGGCGTCGGCTTGCCGTCGAGGCTTCGGTCCGATGTGCCCTCGCCGTAGCAGAACTTCCCGACCCCCTGCGTTCCGAAGTAGAGCAGGCTGCGCGTATGTCTCGGGAAGACGACGCCGCGGATGCTCGTCCCGCCACCGAAGAAGACGCCGTGCTGCGGGTTCCAGCTCGCGTCCCACGCGCCGATCGTCGGGTGGCTCTGCGGGTAGTACAGGAGCGGGACGTCGCCCGTGTCGTGTCCGCCGGCGAGCCGTGCCGGGTCGAAGGCGAACGCCGCCGGCCCGAACGACGTCCGGCTGATGATGGGGATGCAGCAGTTGCCTGTAATCGCGGGCCCGCCGAGGATCGATCGCCACTTGGGCGGGACCTCGGCCATGAAGCCGGACACGAAACCGGCGCCGGTCTTTCCCACCCGGAACAGGCCGCTCGCCATCCCCTCGGTCAGGCTCGTCGAGGGCCGGAACCAATGCGAGCGCACCTGGCTCCCGCTCGCGTCGTAGTACACATAGACCGAGCCGAAGATCCGCCCTTGGAAGACGAGCTGGCCGCCGACCTTGTTGTCGTCGCCGCCGGTCCGGTCGATTGCACCATCGGTCGCATCGGTGAACGGCTGGAGGAAGTGGGCCCGCCGGAGTCCGCCCACGTGACGTCGCTGCCTGAGCCGTGGGATCGAGACCTCCGCCGTGAGCTGGTACCAGTCGTGACCCACCGCGAAGAGCCCGTTGCGCCCGGGGTCGTAGGCGAGCGCGGTCCCGCCGTACTCGAACGTCCGCATGTCGTCGACGGGCGCCGGCAGGCGGAAGGCGCCGCGGTAGACCAGGTCTGAGGACGCGAGCCGCGGCCACTTGAGGGGGGAGGTGGCCGCTGCGACGCCCGGCGCCAATCCGAGCAGGAGCGTCGATCCGAGCAAGACCGCGAACCGGAGCCGGAGCGCCGTCTTGCGAGCCCGCAGCCCCATCGGGTGATCGAGGTACATGACGATGCGGTCGAACGCTCCGGGGTCCGCCATCAGTCTGAGACTATGGCGGACGTGAACGACAGGTCGCCGGCGCAGGTCTACGCGTTCGTCATCGGCGGGACGCTGGTGGTCGCCGGAGTCGTCGGGTTCTTCTACTCGGCCTCCTTCGACTCGCCGGGGACCGTGCACGACGTCTTCGGGGTCCTCGGCGTCAACGGGTGGCACAACGTCGTGCACGTCGCCACCGGGGCGCTCGGTCTCGTATCCCTCACCTACGCCGCGGCCCGCACGTACTCGTTGGTGCTCGGCGTCGTATACGTGGCGATCGCCATCTGGGGGTTCGTCATCGGCAGCGGAGAATCGATCCTCGGCTTCATACCGGTGAACACCGAGGACAGCGTGCTCCACGCGATCATCGGCGTGAGCGGACTGGCCGCCTATGCGGCCACGCCGGCGGCGCCCGCGCCGACGAGCGGTCCGCCTCGGACCACGGAGACGCGTCCCCCTAAGGCGACGGAAGCCGGTCCCCCTCCGACGTAGCGGGCGGGTACCCTCCGATCCCGTGGCTTCGGGGGACGGCGGAGCGCCAGCGGACGTCGAGGTCGTCGGGTTGGTGCGGAGCCCGCCCGAGAAGGTGTTCGAGTTCCTCTCGGACCTTCGCAACCACTGGCGCGTGGCCGATCCGTTCGTGCACGTCCTGACGCTCGAGTCCTCGCAGGGTGGGGCGCCGGACGGCGCCACGGTGGCCGTCCGCGGACCGATCGGCGTCCGGCGCACCGCGCAGACCCGGGTGGTGGCTGCGCGCGGTCCCAGACTGATCATCGGGACCGCCGAGATCGGCGAGCAAACGCGTGCGCGCGTAAGCTGGACGCTGGCCCCGCGCTTCGGGGACACCCGCGTGCGGCTGGCCGCCGAGATCGACCGGGCCGGACCGCTCGACCGGCTCCTGCTCGCGGCCGGTGGCCGGCGCTGGCTTACACGCCGTTTCCGGGCGGCGCTGGAGCGGCTCGACCGGGAGCTATCGGCCGTCGTGCCAGTCGACGGGCCCGGCCACGATCACGTGGCCGCTGAGCGGCCGGCCTAGAACGCGCTGGGCCTCACGCGCCGCGGCGAGGAGCGCCTCGAGGTCGACCCCCGTCGGGTAGCCCATCTCGTGGAGCATGGAGACCAGGTCCTCGGTCGCGATGTTGCCGGTCGCGCCGCGAGGCACCGGGCAGCCGCCGAGCTCGCCGAAGGACGATTCGAAGGACCGGATGCCGACCTCGAGCGCCGCCAGGACGTTCGCCAGTCCCTGCCCGCGCGTGTTGTGGAAATGGGCCGTCAGCTCGACGGAGGGCAGGCGCTCGCGCGCCGCCGCTAGCAGCTCGCCGGCCTGCACCGGGTTCGCCATCCCGGTGGTGTCGCCAAACGCGATCTCGACGCAGCCGGCCTCGATCAACCGCTCCGCGATCCCAAGCACCCGCTCGGGCGCCACGTATCCCTCGTAGGGGCAGCCGAACGAGACCGATATGACCCCCTCGCAGCGCAGGCCCTCGGCCACCGCGCGCGGGACGACGCGCTCGAGGCCCGCAAGCGACTCATCGATCGACATGTTCACGTTCCTGCGGTTGTGGGTCTCGCTGGCGGAGAGGAAGACGTTGACCTCCTGGAACCGGTCGCGGAGCGGCAGCGCGTTCTCGAGCCCGCGCTCGTTCGGGATCAGCACGGAGACGGAGACCTCGTCCGGGACGTCCACGCGCGCCAGGACCTCCGTGGCGTCCGCGAGCTGTGGAATCACGTCCGGGCGGACGAAGCTCGTCACCTCGAGCCGGCGCAAGCCGGTCCGGGCCAGCATGTCGATGAGGCGCACCTTGTCCTCGGTCGCGATGACCTCGGGCTCGTTCTGGAAGCCGTCGCGGGGACCGACCTCGCGGATGGCGACGAAGTCCCCTAGCTGCGCGTCGGGCACCCTCAGATCATGGCAAGGCCGCCGCTGACCCCCAGCGACTGCCCGGTCACGTACGCCGCGTCGTCGGAGGCGAGGAAGGCGATCGCCGCGGCCACCTCGTCGGGCTGCCCCAGGCGGCGCAGCACGGTCTTGCCGACCATGCCCTGGACCAGGCGCTCCCCGAGCTCTCCGAGGTACTGGGGAGCGGCCATGAGCAGCGGGGTCTCGATCGGCCCCGGCGCCACCGCGTTGCAGGTCACGCCGTAGCGCGCTGACTCGGCGGCCACCGCCTTCGTGATCCCGAGGACCCCCGCCTTCGCCGCGGAGTAGACGCCGGACCCGGGCGAGCCGACGCGACCGGCCTCGGACGCCACGTTCACGATCCGTCCGCGGCGACGTTCCTGCATGCCCGGCAGGACGGCATGGGTGACCGCGATCACGCCGCGGAGGTTCACCCCGAGGACCCGGTCCCACATGTCCTCGTCGGTGTTGATGAAGAAGCCGAACTCGTCGTACCCGGCGTTGTTCACCAGGACGTCAAGGGGGGCGATCTCCTCCTCGGCGGCGTCGACCGCGGCGCGGATCGACGATGTGGAGCGCACGTCGAGCTCGTACGCGCGCCCCCCGATCTCCTGGGCCACCTCGCGCGCGCCGTCGGCGTTCACGTCGGTGACCGCGACGACCGCGCCCTCCGCGGCGAGGCGCCGGCAGGTGGCGGCGCCGATCCCGCTCGCGCCGCCCGTGACCAGCGCCGTCCGCCCCTCGAGTCGCACGTCCAGGAGCCTATCCTCCCGGACCGCATGTCCCCCTCTCCCGTTCCGATCGTCGGCGGGACCGGCGCCCTGGGCTTCGGGATCGCGCTGCGCCTGGCGCGAGCGGGCGTGCCGGTGGTGATCGGCTCGCGTGCAGCGGACCGAGCCGCCGAGGCGGCGGAGCGGCTGCGCGAACGCGTGCCGGAAGCCGAGGTCGATGGCCTCGAGAACGCCGAAGCGGCGCAACGCGGGCCGGTCGTCCTGCTCACGGTCCCCTTCCGCGCGCAGTCGGAGAACCTCACGAACCTGCGCGAGGCGCTGGCCGAGGGTCAGATCCTCGTCGACGCGACCGTGCCGCTGGCGGCGGCCGTCTCCGGCCGCGCGACCCGGCTGCTCGGCGTCCCGCAGGGCTCAGCCGGCCAGCAGGCGCAGGAGATGGCCCCCGATGGAGTTCGCGTGGTGAGCGCGCTGCACACGGTGAGCGCCGCCGCGCTCGCCGAGCTGGACGCGCGGCTCGACGAGGACGTCCTCGTGGCGGGCGACTCGCGTGAGGCCAAGCGCACCGTCGCGGACCTCATCCGGCGGATTCCGGGCCTGCGCCCCGTGGACTGCGGCCGCCTGGAGGCGGCTCGCCTCATCGAGGGCCTCACGCCACTCCTGATCTCGGTCAACTCCCGCTACAAGACGCACGCGGGCGTGAAGCTCACAGGCCTTCCCGGCGAGCTTTGGTAGCCACGGTCGAGGCGTGATCGCGCTCCTCGCGGGCGGGACCGGCGGGGCGAAGCTGGCCCGCGGCATGCTGGACGTGGTGGGGCCCGCCGAGCTCGCGGTGATCGCCAACACGGCGGACGACGTCGAGGTCTACGGCGTCCACGTCTCGCCCGACCCGGACCTCGTGACGTACTGGCTCGCGGACTCGATCGATCCGCGCGGGTTCGGCATCGTCGGCGACACCTGGGAGGTGATGGACGCCCTGGCCGCCGCCGGCCGTCCCACCTGGTTTCGGCTCGGCGATCGCGACCTCGCGATGTGCCTGATCCGAACCGAGCGCCTGCTCGCAGGCGAGCGCCTTACCGAGGCGCACGCCGCGGTCGCGCGCGCTGCGGGCGTCGAGGCGCGCGTTCTGCCGATGAGCGACGAGCGCGTACGGACGGAGGTGACCGCCGGTGGACGCAGGCGCCCCTTCCAGGAGTTCATGATCGTCGACCGCGCGTCGAGTCCCATCGAGGCAGTGATCCTCGCGGGCGTCGAGGAGGCGCGGCCGACGCCGGACGTGCTCGACGCGATCCGGACGGCGGATGCGGTCGTGATCGGCCCGTCGAACCCCGTCATCTCGATTGGGCCGATCCTCGCTGTGCCGGGGGTGCGCGAGGCGCTTCGGGAATCCGCGGCGCCGGTCGTGGCGGTGAGCCCCTTCGTTCGCGGCCGCGCCGTCAAGGGGCCCACGGAGCCTTTCATGGAGTACGCCGGTCTTTCGCGCGGCGCGCTCGGGATCGTCGAGTCCTACGGCGAGGTGATCGACGGCGTCGTTTGCGACGAGCAGCTGGCGGATGCGCCGGTCCCGGCGCTCGCGTGCGACACCCTGATGGACGAGCCCGACTCGCGCCGGCGGGTCGCCGAGGACGTGCTGGCGTTCGCCTCGCGCCTGGATCGCTAATCCCTGACCCCGGCACGCTCCTGGATGCCGGGATCGGACCCAACCGCCCCAGAACGGCACGGGCGGGTAGAGTCGTCGACTCGCGGAAGGGGGCGGCCCTGCGAACGCTTGCGATCGTTCCGGTCAAGACATTCGCTTCGGCTAAGCAGCGCCTGGGCGACGCGCTCGCGCGCGGGTCGCGAGCCACTCTCGCCCAGGCGATGTTCTCGGACGTCCTTGCCGCGCTCTCGCGCGCCGAGCGGGTCGACCGGATCGCGGTCGTCACAGGCGACCTCGCAGCCGAGGAGCTGTCGCTCGGCTTCGCCATGGTCCTCCGGGACGAGGAGGAGGCGGGCCAATCGAAGGCGGCGGAGGTGGGAATCCGGCACGCGCAGGCTGCGGGGTACGACCGCGTGCTGCTCGTCCCCGGCGACACCCCGCTTATCGACCCGGCCGAGGTCGACCTCCTGCTCGACCGCACGGAGGCCGCCGGTGTCGCGGTCGCCGTCGTGCCCGACAGGCACGGGACGGGGACGAACGCGCTCGTGCTCAACCCGCCGGATGCGCTCGCACCCGCGTTCGGGCCGGACAGCCTGCGCCGGCACGTGGCGGCCGCGAAATCCGCCGCGCGGTCCCACCGGGTCGAGCCGTCCGGCTCCCTGGCCCATGACGTCGACACCCCGGACGACCTGGCCGAGCTGATCGCTGCGGTGGGGGACCGCCGAGCCGGCGCCCAGCGGACGCGCGGGGTGCTCGCCCAGCTCGAGCGGACCGGGTCGCTGGGAGCGCTCGCCGCCACGAGGTCGCCGGCCTGACACGGATCGAGATCCGGGCGCTGCCCGGGCTTCCGGAGGTGGCGGCGGGCGACGACCTCGGTGAGCTGTTGGCGCACGCCCTGCCGGACGACGTGTCCTCCTCGGACGTCATCGCCGTAGCCCACAAGGTCGTGTCGAGGGCCGAGGGCCGGCTTCGCGCGCTCGCCCAGGTCGAGCCCGGCCCGCGCGCCGAGCGGCTAGCCCGGGAGCAGGACAAGGATCCGCGGCTCGTCCAGGCGGTGCTCGACGAGAGCGCGGAGGTATTGCGCTCCGAGCGCGGCGTGATCGTCTCCGTGACGAGGCATGGGTTCGTCTGCGCGAACGCTGGCGTCGATGCTTCGAATGCCCCGTCGGGGCACTTGGTCCTGCTGCCGGCCGACGCCGACGCCTCGGCCCGACGGCTGCGCGCGCGCCTCGCGGAGCTGCGCGGGGTGCGTCCGGGGGTGGTCGTGACGGACAGCTTCGGGAGGGCCTGGCGCACCGGCCAGACCGACGTCGCCATCGGCGCCGCCGGGATC
>JAFAQQ010000127.1 GCA_019246335.1 Actinomycetota bacterium
TGATCGCGCGGTCGTCGTCAGTCGCCGTGAAGGCCACCTTGAACTTGCGCGGCAGGAGCTGGCACACCTCGTTCCGCACGAAGTAGCGCACGAAGGCGCCAGCGTATGGCGTGATGTCGAACGGCTCGCCCTCGGTGACGCCCGCCCACGGATCGCCGGTGACGTTCCGCACCGTGTTCCCGCACGCCTCCCGGCTCGAGAGCCCCGCGTCGGAGATCATCCGGATCGCCTCGGCGGCGTCCGCGAGCGGCACGTGATGGAACTGGAAGTTCTGGCGGGTTGTGATGTGTCCCTTCCGGAGCGGCGCGTATCGCTCGGCGAGGTCGGCGAAGGCCTCCATCTGCTCCGGGTTGACGCCGCCGAAGGGCAGCTTCACCCGGATCATCTGGACGTCCGGCTGCCGCTGGCCGTAGACGCCCTGCTTCAGACGGAAGCCGATGAACTCCTCCTCGGTCTCCTCGCCTCGGAGGAACCTGCCCGCGCGCGTGTCGAAGTCGTCGAACTCGCGCTCGAGGATCGGAATCACATGACCCGGGACGTTCTCGTAGACCTCCGGGTTCGCGAGCGAGCCGTTCCGTCCCCCGCCGCGGGCGGGGTCGTGAGTCCGAACGGATGTCGGCTCCATGGGCGGGTTCTCCTGGGCGAAAGTGAGCGAGCGCCGCCGCTCGTCGGGCGGTGGCGCGACTATAACAGAGTAATTCCGGTTGGTTTTTCGGCTTTTTAGCCGCCGGCCTTGATCAACGGCCCGGAAGATTGCTTCGATGGGCGACCTCGCCGCCCTGCGGGTCCAGCGGCAGTCCGTGCTCGGCCCAGGCAAGCAGCCCGCCGCCGATGCTGGCCGCTTCGCGGCCCGAGGCGCGGAACGCCTCCGCGGCGGCCCCGGAACGCTCACCGGAGCGGCAGTAGAAGATCACGGGCCGGCTCGAGTCGATCTCCGCGCCTCTCGCCGGCAGGTCGTCGAACGGGATGAGGCGATCGCCCGCGATGTGCCCCGCCCCGTGCTCCTCCTCGGTCCGGACGTCGACGACGCTCACGTCGCCCCGCTCGATGCGCTCGGCCGCCTCCTCCGGCGTGAGCTCGATCGTGGCTGCGCCTGCCGCCATAGCCGTCCGAGGGTAACGTTGCGGGCGGGCCGTGCAGCTCGAGGGCATCCACCACATCACCGCGATCACCGGCGACGCGCCGCGCAACGTCGACTTCTACGCGCGCGTGCTGGGCCTGCGGCTGGTCAAGAAGACCGTCAACCAGGACGACCCGACGATCTACCACCTCTTCTACGGCGACGAGCGGGGCGATCCCGGGCTCGACCTCACGTTCTTCGAGTATCCGGGGGCGAGCCCCGGTCGCGCGGGCGAGGGGATGGTGCACCGGATCGGCTGGCGGGTCGCCTCCGCCGACGCCATCGGATACTGGGCCGACCGCCTCGGCGACGAGGGCACCCCGAGCGAGCGAGTCGGCGCCCGGTTGCGCTTCCGCGACCCCGAGGGCCTCGAGCACGAGCTGCTGGTCGACGAGTCCGGCGACGACCCGCTCGTCGCGGACCACGTGGAGGTGCCGCGCGAGATGGCGCTCCAGGGGTTCGACGGCGTACGCGCCTACGCCGCGCAGCCGGAGGCGAGCCGCGCGCTGCTCGAGCGGGCGATGGGATTCGAGCAGCGGAGCGAGGCCTGGGAGGTCCGGGGCCGGCGTCGCGGATCGCTCTACGCATACGACCCGCCGCCGGCGGAGCGCGGCGTGCAGGGCGGCGGAACGGTCCACCACGTGGCGTTCGCGTCCACGGTCGAGGACCACGAGGCCTGGCGCGACCGGGTGATCGGGGCGGAGGCGCGGCCGACGCCCGTGATCGACCGCTTCTACTTCAAGTCGATCTACTTCCGTGAGCCGAGCGGCGTGCTGTTCGAGCTGGCCACGATGGGCCCCGGCTTCACCGCCGACGAGCCCCTCGAGCACCTCGGCGAGAAGCTGTCCCTCCCGCCGGCGTTCGAGCACATGCGCGAGCAGGTCGAGCCCAGGCTCACGCCCCTGCCCGACATCCGGCAGTGGCGGCCCCGCGCCGTGCCGTCGGGCTACACGGGGCCGGCGTCCAACTCCATCTCGTAGTACTCGTTCTCGCTGTACTTGCCGACGACGGACTCGACCAAGTCGCGGACGCCATCCACAGACGGGCCGTCCCAGATGCAGATGCCCGTCGTATGGTCGGAAGTTTGGGCGTGGACCGGAAGGCGGAATCCCTCAGGCAAACCAGCCTCGATCGCCTGCTGTTCGGCTTGCTGGAACCCCTCAGGGTCGGATATCCGGTGTATGACACCTACATGCATGGAAAGTCCCTCCGCTCGTTGACTGTCCGATCGTATGCAAGATCGGGGTGTCGAGCAATCTACGCCGTTTCGCTAGTCGCTCTAGCGGCCCCAGGCGATCGGGTCGCCCCAGGGGGTCGCAGCGTCGGGGTCGAGTCCCGCCGCCTCGAACAAGCCCGCGCGCAGCCAAGGGTTGATCCCGGCCTCGGGCGAAGCCGTCGCCGGCGCGGTGTCCCGCAGGAACTGCTCGATCGCCGCGGCGATCGCGGCGGCTTCCTCGGGTGACGCGTTCACCTGAGCGACCTCGATCCGGGGCCGACGTGGGGTCTGCTTGCCGTTCCGGCTCATCTCGCTCGATCCGGCGCCGGCTGAGTCTGACCGCGCATGCCGACGCTTACTAACACAGCCCGGCTGCCAGCATCTACCCGATGGTTGAAATCGCGCTCTTCGATCGGGAGACGATCCTCCATGCGATCTCTCCTGCTCGTGCGATCGAGCTGGTCCGCGACGGCTTCATCCGCTTCGCCCGCGGCGAGTGGGCGATGCCGCCGAAGTCCTACCTCGACGCGCCGCCGAACGGCGACTTTCGCGCGATGCCCGCTCGAGGCGCGGGGCTCGCGATCCTGAAGTGGGTCACCTCGTTTCCGCACAACCCCGCGCGCGGGCTGCCGGTCGTCGACGGCGTGATCTGCGTCTCGGATGCAGAGACCGGAGCGATGCGAGCGCTGGCCGACGTCCAGGCCGTGACCGCGCTCCGGACGGGAGCGGTCGCCGCCGTGGCCGCCCAGGAGCTGGCGCGCGAGGAGGCGAGGACAGCCGGCATCGTCGGCTGCGGTGTGCACGGCAGCTGGGCGGCCCGCTGCCTCGCCGCCGCCGAATACGGGCCCGGCGTGTGCTACGACCCCGACCCTGAGCGCGCAGGGTCGCTCGCCGGCGAGCTCGGATGGGAAGCCGGCTCGCTCGACGAGGCGCTCGCCTGCGACGTGGTGACCTGCGTAACGCCGGGCGACGAGCCGGTCGTCACCACGGGGAGCCTGCGCGGGGGAATGCACCTCTCGATGCTCGGCGCAGACGCCGCGGGAAAGGCGGAGGCCGAGGTCGAAGCCATCGCCAGGTGCGCCGTCTTCTGCGACGAGTGGGAGCAGGCCAGTCACGGCGGCGAGCTGACCGCCGCGGTCGAGGCCGGCCGGATCGAGCGAGACGACGTGACGGAGCTCGGCGCCGTGATGACCGGTGACGCCCCCGGCCGCCCGGGCGACGACGCGATCACGCTCTTCGACTCGACCGGCCTCGCGATCCAGGACCTCGCGCTCTGCCTGGCGCTGGTCGAGGACTCCGCGCGCCGCGCACGGGCGCGAACTATCTCGCTGTAGGTGACCGTTCCAAGTCTCCAGCCCGAGGCGTCGGTCCCGTGCCTCGGTCAACATTGTTTGAAGGCTTGCCTTCCCAACGTGCGGCTTCACACACAGCCGCGCCCCGAAAACGGAGATCACTGTCCATGCGGATGAGGGAGCAACTGCCACCCGGGCCATACGCGCCGCGTGCGGTGCAGACGCTCGGCTGGTGGACGCGCCCGCACGCCTACCTCGAACGGTGCCGGTCGCGCTACGGCAAGCGCTTCACGGTGCGCCTGCTCGGGCCGCCCCCGTTCGTCATGCATTCGGAGCCGGAGCACATCCGGGAGATCTTCACCGCGCCGCCCGAAGTGCTCCATCCGGGCGAGGGAGCCGCGATCCTCGAGCCGGTCGTAGGAACGAGCTCCGTGATCCTGCTCGACGAGGACGCCCACCTCGAGCAGCGAAAGCTGATGCTGCCGGCCTTCCACGGCGAGAAGATGCACGCGCTGACCGGGCTCGTCGAGGACGTGACCGCCCGCGAGGTCGAGAGCTGGCCGCGGGACGAGCCCGTGCCGTTTCACCGTCGACTGCAGAAGCTCACGCTCGAGATCATCCTCCGGGCGGTCTTCGGGCTCGACGTGGGCGAGCGCCTCGACGCGATGCGCGAGCGGTTGACGGCGATCCTGGAGTACGGCGCCCAGCCGCTGGCGAACCTTCCCCAGCTCCAGCGGTCGAGGCCGTGGCCCAACAAGTGGGACCGGTTCGTGGGGCTGCGCTCGGAGGCGGACGCCCTCATCTTCGACCTCGTCGCCGAGCGCCGCGGGGAACGGGCCGAGCGCGGAGACGTTCTCTCGATGCTCCTCGCGGCGCGCCACGAGGACGGAACGGAGATGTCGGCGCAGGAGCTCCGAGACGAGCTGATGACGCTGCTCGTGGCCGGTCACGAGACCACCGCCTCAGAGCTCGCGTGGGCGTTCGAGCGGTTGCCGCGCGTGCCGGGGGTGCTCGCGCGGCTCGTCGCCGAGATCGACGCGGGAGACGACGACGCATACCTGACCGCGACGGTCCAGGAGACGCTTCGCCGCCGGCCCGTATTGCCGAATGTGGCGCCGCGGCTCGTGAAGCAGCCGGTCGAGGTCGCCGGGTGGCGCTACGAGCCGGGCGTCTGTCTGGTGGCGAACGCATACCTCACCCACCACGACCCCGAGATCTACGAGGACCCCTACGCGTTCCGGCCGGAGCGGTTCCTCGGCGAGGGGCCCGGCACGTACACGTGGATCCCGTTCGGCGGCGGCCGTCGGCGTTGCCTGGGCGCGAGCTTCGCTCAGCTCGAGATGAAGATCGTGCTTCGCGCGGTCCTCGCGCGTTACGAGCTCGCCGGCGCCGGCGAGGGTCTGGAGCTGACGCGGCGCCGAAGCATCACCGTCTCGCCCGGGCGCGGGGCGCGCGCGGTCCTTCGGGAGCGCACCGGTCGAGGCGACGTGGCAGGCCGTTCATCCGCAGCCGGACGGCCGGTCCGCTCGCCGGCGGTCCACGCCTAGGCGGCGGCCCGCTCTGCTCGCGCGGCCCGGTGGGCCCCCCGGGCCGGCGGCGGCACGGGCACGTCGAACACCATGCGGCGGATGGTCCGCCTGATCCGGGAGAGCAGGCCGCGGCCGAGGGTGGACGGATCGAGCCTCGGATCGGCCTCGGCCTCCTCTACCGCCCAGTCCGCCCAGAGCCAGATGCCGGCCGGGACGTTGATGGCGCGCTCGTCGATATGCGCGAGCTCGTGCTCCAGGTCGCTCATCGCCCGCTCCAAGGCGGGACTGGCCGGCTCGCCCATCAGGCGGTCGATCCGGCGAACGGCGTTTCCGTAGTCGCGGCCCGCCTGCTCGTGCGAGGTGATCCGTGACCCGTAGTCGAGCGAGCGCCACAGCGCCGCGACGCCCGCGAGAAGCACGGCCGTCGCGGCCGCGGCGATGCGCCATCCGGGCGCGAGGTGGCCGCTCTGCACGCTGCCGAACAGGCTCGAGCCGGTCACGGTCGCAGAGACGACGGCGACGCCCCCGAGCGCGCGATTGCGCCAGGTCAGGCTGTCGGTCGCGCGCAGGTGCGCGATGTTCGCCCGGCGCGCCTGCCGGCGCCACAGCTCGAGCAGTTCGATTCGGTCCACGCGTGCCCCCCGCGTTCGCTTGGCGAGGCTCGCGGCCTCGTCCATGGACATCGGGACGAGGCCGCCGGACTTGCCACCTCCCGGCAGCCACCGAGCTCTAGAGCGGGATGTTCCCGTGCTTTCGCTTCGGCCCCGGCACGCGCTTGGTCTGCAGCGTCTCGAGGGCGCGGATCAGCTTTGGCCGCGTCTCGTGCGGCACGATCACGTCGTCGATGTAACCGCGCTCGGCCGCGCTGTACGGGTTCGCGAAGCGCGCCTTGTAGTCGGCGATCAGCTTGTCTCTCCGGTCGTCCGGCGTCGGGGACTTCGCGATATCGCGCCGGAAGATGATGTTCACCGCTCCCTCCGGCCCCATCACGGCGACCTCGGCCGTCGGCCAGGCGAAGTTGAAGTCGGCGAGCATGTGCTTCGAGTTCATGACGTCGTAGGCGCCGCCGTACGCCTTGCGGGTCACCACCGTCAGCTTGGGCACCGTCGCCTCGGTGAACGCGTACAGGAGCTTGGCCCCGTGCCGGATGATGCCGCCCCACTCCTGACTCGTCCCTGGCAGGAAGCCGGGAACGTCGCAGAACGTCAGCAAGGGGATGTTGAACGCGTCGCAGAAGCGCACGAACCGTGCGCCCTTCTCCGAGGAGTTGATATCGAGCACCCCCGCGAGCTGCGACGGCTGGTTGCCGACCACGCCGATCGCCCGCCCGTTGAGCCGCGCGAAACCCACGATGATGTTGCGCGCGAAGTGCTCGTGAACCTCGAAGAACTCCCCGTCGTCGACGATGTGGGACACCACGTCGCGCATGTCGTACGGCTTGTTCGGATTGTCCGGGACGACATGGTCGAGCTCCTCGTCCATCCGGTCGGGGTCGTCGCCCGGCTCCACGCGCGGTGGGGACTCCAGGTTGTTCTGCGGCAGGAAAGACATCAGGTAGCGGGCGTCCTCCAGGCACGACTCCTCGTCGTCGGCGGCGAAGTGGGCGACCCCCGACTTCGAGTTGTGCGTCATCGCCCCGCCGAGCTCCTCGAATGTCGGCTCCTCGCCGGTCACCGTCTTGATCACGTCGGGACCGGTGATGAACATGTGCGAGGTCTCCTTGACCATGAAGATGAAGTCGGTCATGGCGGGGGAGTAGACCGCGCCTCCGGCGCACGGGCCCATGATCAGGCTGACCTGCGGGATCACGCCCGAGCACTGGACGTTGCGCACGAAGACGTCGCCGTACGCCCCGAGCGACACCACGCCCTCCTGGATGCGCGCGCCGCCCGAGTCGTTGATGCCGATGACCGGGCAGCCGATGCGCGCCGCCAAATCCATGATCTTCACCATCTTCTCCGCCATCACCTCGCCGAGCGAGCCTCCGAAGACGGTGAAGTCCTGCGAGAACACGCACACCGGGCGGCCGTCGATCAAACCGTGGCCCGTCACGACGGCGTCGCCCCACGGCCTGTTCTTCTGCATGTCGAACTCGTAGGTGCGGTGGCGCACGAACGTGTCCATCTCCTGAAACGAGCCGGGATCCAGCAGCTTCTCGATCCGCTCGCGCGCGGTGAGCTTGCCCTTGGCGTGCTGCTTCTCCACGGCCTGCTCGGAGGCGGAGTGGATGGCGGCCTCCCGCAGCTCGCGAAGCTGGGCGAGCTTCTCCTCGTAGGTGTCGGGGAACTTCTGGCGCACGGGCCGCGGGATTCTACGGAGCCCGGGGCCGCCGGCCGGCCGGCTGGAGATCAGTCGCGCGTGAAGGGCTTTCTGTGCGCCTGCCCCAGGTCGTCCAGCAGCGCCTGCAGGCGGCGCTCGACCGCCGAGGTTTGGGGAGGCGGAGGCTGCATGCCGCGCATGCGCTCCCAGAGGCCGAGGCTGGCGACGCGCTCCTCGACCTCGGCGGTGAGGGTCACCTTCGTCCCCCAACTCGAAGGCTCGAGCTGAACGGTGCCGCTCGCGCCCTCGCCCGACCAGCTCAACCGGCGCTCATCCTCGCTGGATGCGGTGATCCGCCCGCCCACCGCTTCGGCCAGGCGGTCGCCGTGCAGCTCTGCCCAGAGCTCCGGGGGCGACTTCACCAGGGTCCGGGTGATCTCGACGTTGCGCACGAAGCCGGGGTTTCGCGGCCGGCTCGGCGACTCCTTCCGCCGGGGCGCGCTCGCCCGAGCCCCTTCTCAGGGAGGGCGTCAGCCGCCCGCGGTCGCCGTGCCGGCAGTGGCCCCCGCCCTGTAGCGCACGACGACCTTCGCGGGCCCGCTCCCCGCGAGCTGGTCACGCGCGCTCTCGCTCAGATGCAGGGTGGCTCCGCGCTTCCCCGCGCGCGTCCGCTTGAGCGT
>JAFAQQ010000128.1 GCA_019246335.1 Actinomycetota bacterium
GCCCCAAGATCACGGACGACACCTGGGCGCAGGTGCCGGAGATCGTCAAGAAGAACGTCGTCACGGGCTGGCTGCAGCAGGCCGGCGCGCACGTCTCGGCGGCGGCCGCCGAGGGGGGCTTCGACCGCGACGACATGCACATCAGCCGCAGCGCGCTCACCCTCGACGAGCAGGGATGGAGGGAGATCGCCAAGGAGCTGGCGAGCACGCTCGAGCGCATCGAGCGGATCGGCGAGGAGAGCGCCGAGCGGGTGTCCGCGGACCCGCACCTGGAGCGCTGGCGGGCCACGGCGATCATGATGCTGTTCGAGGGACCGAACGTGGCGGCCGGCCTGCCCGAGGACGCCGGCATCAGGCGGCACCGGCGCTCCCGGGCGAAGGCCACGGCGTAGCGGCCGGGCACGCCGGATCAACCCGACCTCCGCGGTGCGCCCGGAGCGCACTGCAACCGCGGTTGCAGCCCGCGCGGCCGGGGAGGAATCGCGGTTACGATCCCGACGCGCCGGCCCGCTGGGAGGGCGGGCCGGCAAAAGACCTGCAATGGACGCCACTCGACGGGGAAACTACGAGTCCGGTTCGGACTACGTCCTCGAGTACGGCGAACTTCGGTTCACCTTCAACGAGCGTGACTTCACCGAGCGGGTGGAGCAGGCGGCCATCAAGCTCGGGTTCGTGCCCGGACCGCTCGAGGGAGCCGAGCGCGAGGACCTCGTGAACCTCGCCGTCAACGGCGAGGTAACCGAGCCCGCGTCCGCGCTCGGGGAGCACATCAACGCGCGCTGGGCCGACCTGAGCGGCGCGTCCGACCGCTCGCTGGTGCACTGGCTCCGCCGGCTCGTGTTCCGCGGAGCATGGCTCGATCAGCGGGTGAAGGAGGGCGAGCTCGCGATCGTCTTCGACGAGGCGAGCAACACCTTCGGCTACGCGCAGCCGGACCGCGACAACGAGGTGATCGAGCTCTCGCCCGAGCCGTCGTGGGCGGACGTGGCGTACCGCCGCTGACGCCCGTCTACTAGCCGAGCCGCTCCGCGCGCAGCGTCCCCGACGCCGGCGCAAGCTCCGGGCGTCCGTCCGCTCCCGTCCGCTCGAGGACGATCCGCGTCGTGGCGAGCCGCTGCGGCTCCCCGGCCAGGCCGGTCGAGGCGATCACGGTGAGCGAGCCGCCCTCCTCGAGCGCGCGGGCGGCTCCAAACAGCCGGCGCGCGGACGCCGGGTGAAGGGCATCCAGCGAGTCGAGCACGACGGCGGCGTGTCCGCCCCGCTCCGCCACGCGCTTCGCGCGCTCGATCGCGATCTCTGCGATCTGGGTCTGCTCCTCCACCGGCCGGTCGAAGCCGCCGCCCACGACCGCCAGGTCCGACTCGCGGCGCCACTCCGGGACCTCCTCCGGGCGCACGCCGGCGAGGACCACGGTCAGCTCGATATCCGCCTGGGAGCCCGCGATCGCAAGGGCGATCCGCCGCAGCAGCGTCGTCGTGCCAGACCCGGGAGGCCCCCCGACCGCGACGCGCGACCCATTTCCGAAGGGAACGTCCTCCAGGCCCTCCGGCGCCGCCAGGCGTTCGCTCGCGAAAACCGGCGTGAGGTCGTCGAACAGCGGCCGCTCCGGTGGCGGCTCGGCCGCCTCGCCGTTGACCGTCTCGACGTGGACGAGGGACGGGTACCGCTCCGACCGGCGCGGCGGCCGGACGGGCCCGGAGATCGCGTCGCCTGGCCGGAGCTCGCACCGGCGGATCTGGGCCGGGGACACGTAGACGTCGTCGCGCGAGTGCGCGAACGGGTCGGGCCGCATGAAGCCGCTCCCGTTCGGCAGAACGTCGAGCACCCCGACGCGGATCTCGCGCTCCGCCGCGGGCTCGGCCTCGGCTTCTTCGGGCTGCTCGCGACCGGAGCGGCCGGCGGCCGGCGGCTCCTCGACCTCCTCGGCGCGTTCGACCTCCTCGGCGCCCTCGGGCTCGTCGTCCTCCGCGGCAGCTTTGTCTCCCGAGTCCTCGCCGGCGGCGTCCTTCCCGTCCTCCGCTGCCTGCCCCCCCTCGGCGGCGAGCAGGGCCTCGATCAGCTCCTCGCGCCTCAACCTGCGGAAGCTCTCGATCCCGAGCTCCGCGGCGATCGTGTGGAGGTCCGACAGCGGGCTCTGCTCGAGCTCCCTGCGATCGAGGATGGCCACGATCAGCTCCCGTGGTCGAATCGGGCGTTCATGTCGCGCGGCAGGATGTCACACGGCCCGGCGCAAACCGGGAGGCAGGCGCAGGCCGGGCTCGACCTCGGCGTCCCCCTCGAGCGCCGCCCGCACCGCCAGGTAGTCGACCGTGGCCGCCACGTCGTGCACCCGCAGGATCGAGGCGCCGCGGTCGAGGCCCGCCCCGATCGCGGCGAGGCTCCCCGCGAGACGGTCCCGGGGCGCGCGGCCGGTCAGCGCCCCGACGAAGTCCTTGCGCGACGCGGCCAGGAGCACGGGACGCTCCAGGGCGGCAACGTCGGGCAGGGCCCGCAGCGTCGCGATCGTGTCGGCCGGCGTCTTCGCCAGGTCGGGGCCGGGGTCGAGCACCAGCTGCTCGCGATGCACTCCCGAAGCCAGGGCCGCGTCGATTCGGTCGCGCAGGTGCGCGACCACGTCGGCGGCGACGTCGCCATAGCGAGGGAACGCCTTCTCCTTCGGCCGCGCGCGCGTATGGGTGAGGACGAGCCCGGCGCCGGTCGTCGCGCAGGCGTCCGCGACGCCGGGGTCGCTCAGGCCGCTCACGTCGTTGATCATCGCCGCGCCTGCGTCGAGGGCCGCGCGGGCCACCTGGGCCTTCCAGGTGTCCACCGACACGAGCGCTCCCGCCCCGGCCAGCCGCTCGACGACCGGGACCACGCGCCGGATCTCCTCCTCCACCCCCACGGCGGGCCGATCCGTCACACCCGACTCGCCGCCGACGTCGATGAGGTCCGCGCCGGCGTCGCGCATTGCGATGCCGAGCCGGACCTGGTCGTCTGCGTCGCCCACCTCGCCGCCGTCCGAGAAGGACTCGGGGCTCGCGTTGACGATTCCCATCACCAGCGGGCGCGCTGGCGAGGGCCGAAGCTCGCGGGCGCGCAGGTACAGGCCGGCAGGGGGCCCCGCGGCGACGCTCACGTTCGCGCCGCGACGGTCTTGTCCGGGCTCTGCGCGGTCCCGACCGCCGGCGCTGCCCCGGCCGGTGCGTCCCGCGTCGCAACCCCTCCACCGGTCAGGCCCTCGGCTGCGACCAGCGACTCCCAGGCGGCGAGCTCGCGTCCGATCCGGGCCTCGTCCCAGCCGAGCTCGGCGCCCATCGCCTCAGCGACGGCGCGGGCCTCGGGCGCCCCGGGCGCCGCGAGCCGGGGCGCGTCCAGGATTCCCAGCCGCGTCCGCCTCAGCAGCACGTCGCCGAGCGTGTGCGCCTGCTCGTTGCGGGCGGCAAACGGCGCCTCCGCCAGGAGGTCCGGCAGCTCCGGCACGATGCGGCGGCCGAGCTGGGGCTCCGCCTCGACCATTGCCAGCACATCGCGGGCCGCGTAGCCGTAGCGGTGCGCGAGCAGCTCGCGCGACTCCTCGCCGACCTTGGGCGAGGTGG
>JAFAQQ010000129.1 GCA_019246335.1 Actinomycetota bacterium
ATGGGCGCTTCCGAGTTCGTGGAGATGATCGTGGGCGTAGGTGCCAGCCGCGTGCGCGACCTGTTCCGCCAGGCACGCGAGGCGGCGCCGGCCATCATCTTCATCGACGAGCTCGACGCCATCGGGCGGGCGCGCGGCGGCGGCGTCTCGCTCGGCGGCCACGACGAGCGCGAGCAGACGCTGAACCAGATCCTCACCGAGATGGACGGCTTCGACGGGACCGAGGGCGTGATCGTGCTCGGCGCCACGAACCGCCCCGAGGTCCTGGACCCCGCGCTGCTGCGCCCCGGGCGCTTCGACCGGCGCGTGTTCGTGAACCCCCCGGATCGCGAGGGTCGGCGCCAGATCCTCGAGGTGCACACGCGATCGGTGCCGCTCGCGGACGACGTGGACCTCGTCCGGATCGCCGCGAGCACGCCGGGGATGGTCGGGGCCGATCTGCGCAACCTCGTGAACGAGGCGGCGCTGACGGCGGCCCGCCGCGACCACGATCGGGTGTCCGCGGCCGACTTCAGCGAAGCGCTCGAGAAGGTGCTCCTCGGGACGGAGCGGCGCATCACCCTCTCGCCGGAGGAGCGCGAGCGCACCGCCTACCACGAGTCGGGGCACGCCCTGCTCGGGATGCTCGAGCCGGGGGCCGACCCCGTGCGCAAGGTGTCGATCATCCCGCGGGGTCAGGCGCTCGGCGTGACCTTTCAGAGCCCGGAGTCGGATCGGTATGGCTACGGGAAGGACTACCTCCGCGGGAGGATCGTGGGCGCGCTCGGGGGGCGGGCCGCGGAGGAGATCGTCTACGGCGACGTGACGACCGGCGCCGAGTCGGATCTCGAGCAGGTCACCGGGATCGCCCGGCAGATGGTCGGCCGCTGGGGGATGTCCGACGCGGTCGGCCTCGTGTCCGTGCTGCCCCGGCCGGGGAGCGAGCAGACGCCCTTCGCGGCGCTCGACGCCGGGGCTCCGTCGGAGTCGACGCGCGAGCTCGTGGACGCGGAGGTGCGGCGAATCGTGGACGACTGCTACGCGAAGGCCGTCGAGCGGCTCCGCGACAACCGCGACCGCCTCGATTCGCTGGCACAGGCGCTGCTCGAGAACGAGACGCTCGACGAGGCCGATGCGTACAGGACTGCCGGCTTCGACCGGCCGCCGCCGGCCGCCGCCGAGCCCCCGGTCTCGGTGTCGGCGCGCGACGCGCGCCCGGCCTGAGGGCCGGGGAATCATGAGCCCCGCCTCCACGCCGCCGAGAAGCGAAGAGCCGGCGCTCCTCGAGGACGCGCGCGGCGGCGATGAGCACGCCTTCGGCGAGCTCATCGAGCCCCACCGGTCGGAGCTCCACGCTCACTGCTACCGGATGCTCGGCTCGCTGCACGACGCCGAGGACGCGTTCCAGGAGACGATGCTGCGCGCCTGGCGCGGGCTGCCGAGGTTCGAGGGTCGAAGCTCGCTGCGCTCCTGGCTGTACACGATTGCGACGAACACCTCCCTGAACACGATCGAGCGCCGTCCAAAGCGCGTCCTGCCGGTCGACTACGCGCCGCCGGCCGACCCGCACGGCGGCCCGGGCGAGCCCGTCGTGGAGTCCGTCTGGGTGGAGCCCTATCCGGACGAGCTGATCGGCGTCGAGGACGGCTTGGCGGCGCCGGACGCGCGCTACGAGCGGCGCGAGAGCGTCGAGCTCGCGTTCGTCGCGGCGCTTCAGAACCTGCCGCCGAACCAGCGGGCCGTGCTGATCCTGCGCGACGTCCTGGGGTTCTCGGCGAAGGAGGTCGCCGCGACTCTGGAGACGACGACGCAGTCGGTGAACAGCGCTCTCCAGCGAGCGCGGAAGACCGTTGACGACAGGCTCCCCGACCACACGCAGCAGGCCACGATCCGCGAGCTCGGCGACGACGGACTGCGCGACGTCGTCGACCGGTACGTGGAGGCGTGGAACCGCGACGACGTCGGCGCGGTCGTCGCGATGCTCACGGAGGACGCGAGCTTCGCAATGCCTCCACTGCGGACCTGGTTCGGCCCGCGCGACGCGATCGCGATCTTCCTGGCCGGATGGCCCCTGTCCGGCCGGTGGGACTGGCGAGCGGTCCGCGCCCGCGCCAACGGGCAGCCGGCCCTCGCGTTCTACACCTGGGACGAAGACGCCGGCGCGTACCTGCCGTTCGCGCTCAACGTGCTGACGCTGCGCGGCGACCGGATCAGCGACGTGACCGCCTTTGTGACGCGTTCCATCGAGCCCGAGGAGCGGACCGCGTACTCTCGATGGCCGGACCAGCCCTCGGATCCGCGCCGGGCGCTGGACTTCTTCGAGCGGTTCACACTGCCCGGCTCGCTAGGCCGCGAGTAAGCAGGGCGATGAGTTCCGGGTGCCCGCCCGGTCTTCACCGATAGCCGCGCGGCTCGCGCGCCGGCGAACAATCCAAGGGAATGCGAACGTGACCCACGCCATCGACGACACGACCAACGCCCACGACGCCGCCGCGCCGGCGATCGACCGCGCGCGCTGGACGGCGCTCGTGGTGCTGTGCGTGGGGATGTTGATGATCGTGCTCGACGCCACCGTCGTGAACGTTGCGCTGCCCTCGATCCAGCG
>JAFAQQ010000134.1 GCA_019246335.1 Actinomycetota bacterium
CGGGTCCTGGGCGCGTGAGGCGGCGCCGACCGCGCCGAGCAGCTCGTCCACACGCGCGCGCGCGACACCGTGGAGGCGCGCGTGGAAGAGGAGGTTGTCGCGCGGGGAGAGGTCCGGGTAGAGCAGCGGCTCGTGCCCCAGGAAGCCGATCCGCCCGCGTGCCCGCCACGATTCCTCGGGCAGCGGCGCGCCGAGGATCCGGACCGCCCCGGCGTGCGGCCGCAGCAGCGTGGCCAGCACGCGCAGCAGGGTGGTCTTGCCGGCGCCGTTTGCGCCGAAGACCGCGAGCGTCTGCCCGGTCGCCACGGACACGCTGATCCCGCGCAGAACGTCTCGATCGCCGAGCCGCCGCCCGAGCGAGTCGACCGCGATCGCCGGTTGCGACGCGACCGGGACCCGCGGGTGCTGCGCGGCCGGCTCCGCTGGGTGCTGCGCGGCCGGCTCCGGCGGTTCGTTGGTCGATTTCCCACGCCATGGTGTGGGAAATCCACCAATCGGCTCAGCCACGCTCGAGCGTCTCGGCCGTGTGCCGGAGGGTCGGCTCGACGACCGGCCACGACTGGCCGATCGCCTTGGGGGACCCCGGGAAGTTCACGATCAGGGTGCGTCCGCGGATGCCGGACACGCCGCGGCTCAGGATGCCGAGCGGCGTGTGGTTGCGCGACTCCTGGCGGATCGTCTCGGCGTAGCCCGGGGCGTCGCGGTGGAGGACGTCGCGGGTGGCCTCGGGCGTCACGTCGTCCGGCGTGAAGCCCGTGCCACCGGTGGTGAAGACGAAGCGCACGTCCTGCTCGTCGGCAAGCCGCGCCAGGGTGAGCTTGATCGACTCGCGGTCGTCGGCGACCGTCTCCCTCGTCACCTCGAGCCCGGCGTCCTCGCACCGCCGCGCGAGCTCCGCGCCCGACACGTCCTCGCCCTCGCCACGTGCGAGTGAGCTCGAGATCGTGACCACCGCGGCGCGCATCGGTGGGCGCTCCCCCAAACGGTCCACCTAATTCGCGTCGCGGCGCCAGTCGCCGCTTCGCCCCCCGGCCTTCTCGAGCAGCGCGATGTGCGCCACCTCCGCGTCGCGCTCCACTCCCTTGACCATGTCGTACACGGTGAGGGCCGCGACCGCCGCCCCCGTCATCGCCTCCATCTCGACGCCGGTCTGCGCGGTCGTGCGCGCCTCCACGGTGATGGCGACCTCGCCGGCCTGCGGGTCGACGTCCACCTCGACATCCACGAGCGACAGCGGCAGCGGGTGGCAGAGCGGCACGAGCTCGGCCGTCCGCTTTGCCGCCTGGATGCCGGCGATCCGCGCCGTCGCCGCGACGTCCCCCTTCGGAAGGTCCCGGCTGCGCACGAGCTCGGCGGTCTGCGGCGACATGCGCACGACCGCGCGCGCCAGCGCTCGGCGCGGGGTGATCTCCTTGCCGCCGACGTCGACCATTCGCGCCCGGCCGGACTCGTCGATGTGGGACAGGCCGTCTATGCGGGCACCTGGGACAGGCCGTCTAGGCGGGCACCGCGGAGCGCTGGGCGGCGGCGATCAGGTCGCGCACCGCCTGCTCGTCGCCCGCGCGCAGGAGCTCGACGGGATCGGGGTCGCCGTTCACGATCGACTCGAAGAACCCCTTGCGGTCCTGATAGGTGGGCAACATGCCCTTCGCCCAGCCGCGCGCTTCGTTCAGGAGGACCGCTAGCCGCGCGTAGGGCTCGCCGTACGCCTCGGCGATCTCGCGCTTCATCCGCTTTGCAAGCGCAGGGCTGGCGCCGGCAGTCGATATCGCGATCGCGAGCGGGCCGCTGCGCACGATGGCCGGGAGGATGAAGTTGCAGAGCGGCGGCACGTCGACGACGTTGACGAGCATCGCGCGGCGCTCGGCCTCGTCGTAGACGGCGATGTTCACGTCGGTGTCGCCGGTCGCGGCAATCGCGATGAACCTCCGGTGGAGATCGGCGGGCTCGAACGCGCGCGGCTCCCAGCGGATCGAGCCTTCGGCGGCGAGCGATCGCAGCTCGTCGATCGCCTCTGGCGCGACCAGCGTCACCTCGGCGTCGCACGCCAGGAGCCCCTCGACCTTCTCGAGCCCCACCTCGCCGCCGCCGACCACGAGGCACGGCCGCCCGGACAGCCGCAGGCACGCGATGTACAGCGGCGTGTCGAGCATGTCCCGGACGCAGGTCTGGTCGCAGATCCCGCGACGGTGCTGGCACACGCACTTCTTGCCCGCATAGGCCTGGGCCGGCATGGTGGGTTCAGTCTACGGAGCGGCGCTCAGCGCTTGAACGTGTCCCGCAGCGACTTTCGGCCGAGCTTGAGCAGCGGGAGGGCGCCGTGCCGCAGCGCCGCCCGCTTGTCGGCATCCCGGCCGTAGAGCAGCTTGGCCGCGGCGTTCATCGCCTCACCCAGGGACCGGTCGTAGGGGTGCCACCAGAAGTCGCGCGTGCGCGACGGCTCCCACGCCACCTGCTTGACGTTCACGCACTCGTAGAAGCCGAACTTCGAGTGCGCGCGGCCGAGACCGGAGTCCTTCACGCCGCCCCACGCGCACGCGCACAGGCCGTGCGAGTACATGTGGTCGTTGATCCAGACCATCCCCGCCTCGATCCGCTGCGCGATCCGCTCGCCACGTCCACGGTCCATCGTCCAGACGGAGGTTCCGAGGCCGAACTCGGAGTCGTTCGCCAGTCCGATCGCCTCCTCCTCGGAGTCAACCACCGTGATCGGCACGACCGGCCCGAAGATCTCCTCGCGCATGATCCGCATGTCCGGCGTGACGCCCGTGAGGACCGCCGGCGCGTAGAACCGTCCGCTTTCGAACCCCGGGACCTCGACGGGACCGCCGCAGTGCAGCTCGGCCCCGCTCGCGACCGCGTCGTCCACGAGCTCGCGCACGATCTCGTACTGCTCCTCCGAGACCATCGGACCGACCTCGGTGTCCCAGCTCATCTGGTCGCCGACGCGCAGGGCCTTGGCCCCCTCCACGACCCCGGAGATGAACCGGTCGGCCACGTCGCGCATCACGTAGACGCGTTCGATCCCGGAGCAGGTCTGCCCGGCGTTGGCGAAGCCTCCCCACAGGCAGCCCGAGATCGCGTTCGGCAGGTTCGCGTCCGGGAGCACCAGCTGCGAGTCCTTGCCGCCCAGCTCGAGCACGGACCCCTTCATGCGCTCGGCGCACGCGATCCCAACTCGGCGGCCGACCTCGACCGACCCGGTGAAGAAGATCTTCGCCGCGCTCGACTCCACGAGCGCGTTGCCCACCGCCCCGCCGCCGTGGACCGCGCGGACGATCCCCTCCGGCAGACCGGCGCGCTCGAACACCTCCTGGATGCGCTGACCGATCAGCGGCGTCAGCGACGCCGGCTTGAGCACCACGCCGTTGCCCGCCATCAGCGCGATTGCCACCTCGCCGAACGGGATCGACCACGGGTAGTTCCACGGCGCTATGACTCCCACCACGCCGAGCGGCTCGTACGAGAAGAAGTGGCGCTTCTGCTTGGCGAACAGCGGGACGTCGCGGATGCGCTCGTCGGCCAGGATGCCCGGCCCCGCCGAGGCGATCCAGTGCAGAGCGTCGATCGTCGGCAGGAGCTCCATGACGTAGGACTCGTTGCGCGGCTTGCCCTGCTCGCGGGACAGGAGCTCGGCGATCTCGTCGATCGAGTCGATGATCACCTGTGCGGTGCGTCGCATGTAGCGCGCGCGGTCCTCGGGTTGCAGCTGCGCCCAGAAGGGCTGGACCTCGGCCACGTCGTCGACGACCGACTGCACCTGGTCCGGTGTGATCGTCGGCACCGCGCCGATGCGCTCGCCGGTCGCGGGGTTGAACGAATCGAGCGTGCCGGTCGCTGACGCGGGCGCTGCCCCGTCGGTGGCCTGGGTCTGGGTCTGGGTCGCTGCTTCCAATGTCCCCTCCTGAATTCGAGGTCGGACGAATTGTGACGAGGCCGCTCGGCCGGCGCGGGGGCGGGATCCGGGCGCCGGGGAGTTGAGGGTCACTTTGTGGTCGCTATAGCGACCCAAAACTTCCCGTCAGCTTGGATTGAGCGGAAGCGCTCAGCCGCGGTTGCCGGCCACGCGCCCTACCGCCCGCGCAACCGCCTGATCTCCTCGAGCCGCTCACGCAGCGAAGCCTCGGCCCCATGCTCGGACAATTCCAGGAACCGCTCCCTTTCGGCCTCCGCCGGCATCAACTCCTGCGGGGAGACCCCTTCCGGGTGGGAATGCGGGTAGTCGTATCCCTTACCGCGCCCGAGCGCCTTGGCGCCAGGGTACGCGGCGCTTCGGAGCGCGTCCGGCGGGTTGACCGGACCGTGCTCGCGCACCCAATTGCGCGCGTTTGCCAAGGCGCGGTACGAGGCGTTGGACTTCGGCGCGAGCGACAGGTAGACCGCCGCCTGCGCGAGGTTGTGGACGCACTCCGGCATGCCCACGTGCTCCACGGCGCGGGCGGTGTTCACGGCGACGTCTAGCGCCTGCGGGTCGGCGTTCCCGATGTCCTCGCTCGCGAGCACGACCATGCGCCTGGCGATGAACCGCGGATCCTCGCCGCCCTCGATCATCGCGGCGAGATAGAGCAGCGAGGCATCGGGGTCGGAGCCTCGCGTGGACTTGATCCACGCCGAGATCAGGTCGTAGTGGCGGTCGCCGCCCTTGTCGTACAGCACCGCCTTTCGCTGCATGGCCTGCTCGGCGACGGCGACGGTCACGGCGCCGTCCTCCGCCGACTCCGCTGCGAGCTCGAGCCCGCTCAAGGCCGACCGCGCGTCGCCCGCCGCACGCGCCGCGATGAAGCGCAGCGCCCCGTCCTCCACCTCGGGCGGGTCCGGGATCCCCCGCTCATCGCCCAGCGCGCGCCGCAACAGGACGAGCACGTCGTCGTCCGCCAGGCCGCGCAGCTCGTAGATCCGGCACCGCGACAGCAGCGCCGAGTTGACCTCGAAGTACGGGTTCTCGGTCGTCGCGCCAACGAGCGAGACGAGGCCCTCCTCGACGGCCGGCAGCAGCGCGTCCTGCTGCGCCTTGTTGAAGCGGTGGATCTCGTCCAGGAAGAAGATCGTGGGCTCGCCGCTCGCGGCGAGGCGGTGGTCGGCGCGCTCGAGCACCTCGCGGACCTCCGCGCGCCCGGCGTTGACCGCGGAGATCTCCTCGAAGGCCGCTTGCGCGTTCTCGGCGAGGAGCCGTGCGATCGTCGTCTTCCCCGTCCCCGGCGGCCCGTAGAGGATCATCGAGTGGGGACGGCCGTCCTCGATCGCACGGCGCAGCGGCGACTCCGGCCCGAGCAGGTGCTGCTGTCCGACGAGCTCGTCCAGGGTCGCCGGCCGCATCCGGACTGCCAGCGGACGCTCCTCCTCGGGCACGCGCGTCTGCCCACGCCGCGGCGCCGCCCCGCCCGCGTCGAAGAGCCGCTGCTCCACGGCTTGATTCTCGCAGCGGAGCCGCGGCGAGACCGCAGCGCCGGCGGCAACCAGACCCCCACACGCACCTGAAAAGCGCCGCGGTCCCGCCCATATACTCGCCGCGCGTGCCGGAGCCAGCCGAACTCGAGCGGCGGACCGTCGATCTGCTGCGGCGGCTAATCCAGTTCGACACGGTCAACCCGCCCGGTCGCGAGGAGGCGGCGCAGCGTCACCTCGCCGAGCTCCTCAGCGGCGCGGGCTTCGAATGCGAGCTGCTGGCCGCCGCGCCGGGCCGGCCCAACCTGATCGCGCGGCTGCGCGGGCCGTCGGATGGCCCGAGCCTCTGCTACCTCGGCCATGTCGACACGGTCCTCGCCGACGCCGGTGACTGGAGCGTGGACCCGTGGTCCGCCGAGCTGCGCGACGGCTTCGTCTACGGCCGCGGCGCGATCGACATGAAGGGTCAGGTCGCGGCCGAGATCGCGGCCGTCACGGCGCTGGCGGACGAGGGCTGGCGGCCGGAGTCCGGCGAGCTGCTCGTGGTCGTGACCGCGGACGAGGAGGCCGGCGCGACCCACGGAGCGAAGTGGCTTTGCGAGGAGCACCCGGAGAAGGTCCGGTGCGACCTCGTCGTGAACGAGGGCGGCGGCGACTCGTTCGGCACGAACGGCAAGCGCCTCTTCGGCGTGGAGGTGGCCGAGAAGGGCGTCTTTCGGTTCGCGCTGCGCACGACGGGCCGGGCGGGGCACGCGTCGATTCCGAAGATCGCGGACAACGCGCTGGCCAAGCTCGCCCCGATCGTCGAGGCGATGACGAGTCGCCGGGCCGAGCTCGACCGCTCGCCGGAGGCCGACGCCCTGATTGAGGCGCTCGGCTTCGACCCGAGCGACCTCGCCCGTGCGCTTCAGGAGATCGAGAGCCGCGATCCGCGCGTGGCGCTGCTGCTCGAACCCACCCTCGGTGTCACGTTCGCGCCCACGATGATCCGGGCCTCGGAGAAGATCAACGTCATCCCCGCGCGCGCGGAGCTGCGCGTCGACTGCCGCGTTCCGCCGGGACTGGGCGAGGGGCACGCCCGCCGCCGCCTCGCGGAGGTGGTCGGCGAGGGCGGCTACGAGGTGGAGTTCGCCGAGCCGGTCATCGGGAACCGCTCGCCCAGCGAGGGACCGCTCATGGACCTGGTCCGCGAGTTCATAGAGCGGGAGGAGCCCGGCGCGCAGGTGGTCCCGCTCATGCTCCCCGGGTTCACCGACTCCCGCTGGTTCCGCGAGGCCTTCCCGTCCTGCATCGCATACGGGTTCATGCCACGCCGCGAGATCGACATGTTCGAGGCAGCGGCGCTGATGCACGCGGTCGACGAGCGCGCGTCCGTGGCCGACCTGACGCTCGGCGCCCGGTTCTTCGCCGAGCTCGCTCCTAAGGTTCTCGCATGACCGAGGAACCCCAAGCCAAGCTCCGTCTCGGCGGCATGGCCCTCCGCAACGGCCTCCTGGTTCACGGGCCCACGCACTGGGCCGCTGCGGTGCGGGCGCGCGATGGCGGGATCCGCGTGGCGTCCGGGCGGAAGCCGGAGCTCGGCGCCGCCGTGACGCGCGGCATCCCCGGCCTGCGTGGGATCACCCGGCTCGCCGAGGCGTTCGCCGTCATCCCGATGGTCAAGCAGGCGCTGCCGGAGGCACAGCTGCCGATGCAGGACCCGCGCACCGTCGGGACGATGGCCGGAGCCGCGGCCGCCGGCCGCCTCCTTCGCGCCGCCGGCGGCCGGACCGTCGCGCGCGAGGCCGGGATCGCCGCGGTCAGCATGCTTCCAGCCCTGCTGGCGCTGCGCGGCGGGGACCTCGCCTCGTACCACGGCGTCGAGCACAAGGCGATCGCCGCCTACGAGCAGGACGAGGACGCGGCCGCTGCGGAGAAGGTGCACGACCGCTGCGGGTCCAACCTCGTGGCCCCGATGCTCGCGACCGCCGTCGCGGGCAACGTGGCCGCCCGGCGCGCCGGGCTCAGAGGGCCGGCGGCGGACGGCGCTGTGGCGCTCGGCAGCATCGCCGTGGCGGTCGAGGTGTTCGCGTGGTCCGATCGCCACCCGGAGTCTCGTGTCGCGCAACTGCTGCGTCGCCCGGGCCGCGAGATCCAGCGCACCGTCGGCACGCGCGAGCCCACGGCGGAGCAACTCGAGGTGGGCCGCGCGGCGATGGACGAGATCCTGCGCGTCGAAAGCGCGGAGAGGGGTTAGGCGCAAGCCCCGGAATCCCGGGGTAATGGATTGGCGGACGGCGGCCGATGAGGTCCCTGGATGACCCGGGTGCTCGCCCTCATGCCTGCCCCTGCCCGAATGCGGATCGCCGTGGCGATCGCGGCTGCCCTCGCAACGTTTGCGATGCCGATCGGCGCGCGCGCGGCGTGCCCGCCCGGCGCGGCCGCGACCGCCTGCCAGGCGTCCGGTCCGGCGGCGGCGGCAGCGGCCAAGCCCGGCACCGCCCCGGCGCAGGGCGCCACGACCACCACCGGCGGCTCGGTCAAGAGCAGCCAGCCGACGACCCCGCTGAGGCCGATCGCGCCGGCGAAGGTCGACGCCCCGAGCACCTCGGTCCTCGACGACGTCAAGACCTTCGTGCTCACGTGGGGCCCGCTGATGTTCATGGGGATGATCACGATCGCGATCTTCATGACGCTGCGCTTCATGCCGCGCACGAAGCCGCAGGAGATCAAGCCGGACACCTCCCAGTCGATCCGCTGGCAGGACGTGGCCGGCGCCGACGAGGCGAAGGCCGAGCTGCGCGAGGTCGTGGAGTTCCTCCGCGACCCCAAGCGGTTCAAGAAGCTCGGCGCGAAGGTCCCGAAGGGCATCCTGCTCCACGGCCCGCCCGGAACGGGCAAGACGCTCCTGGCCAAGGCCGCGGCAAACGAGGCCAAGGCGCAGTTCTTCGCGCAGTCGGCGGCGTCGTTCGTCGAGATGTTCGCCGGCCTCGGCGCCGCGCGGATCCGGCGCCTCTTCCGGGTCGCCCGCAAGGCCGCCCCGGCGATCATCTTCATCGACGAGCTCGACGCCGTCGGCGGCAAGCGCGGGAACGACATCTCCGGCGAGAAGGACCAGACCCTCAACCAGTTGCTCGTGGAGATGGACGGCTTCGGCTCGAGCGAGGACGTGGTGGTGATGGCCGCGTCGAACCTCCTCGAGAAGCTCGACCCCGCACTGCTGCGCCCGGGCCGTTTCGACCGCCAGATCCTGGTTGCGCCTCCGGACCTGAAGGGGCGGCAGGCGATCCTCAAGGTGCACACCGCCGACAAGCCGGTGCGCAACGTGGACTTCGAGACGGTCGCGCGCCAGACCAGCGGCCTCACGGGCGCGGAGCTCGCCAACATCTGCAACGAGGCGGCGATTCAGGCCGGCCGCCAGCACCGCGACTACATAATCGAGGACGACTTCGACTGGGCGCTCGAGCGCGTCGTGGCCGGCATGCAGACGCGCAAGGTCATCAACGACCACGAGAAGCAGGTCATCGCCTATCACGAGGCGGGGCACGCGCTGTGCGCGGAGCTCCTGAACTCGCAGGAGAAGACCCACCGCATCTCGATCATCCCGCGCGGGAAGGCGCTCGGATACACGCTTCACCTGCCGCAGGAGGACCGCTACCTGAAGTCCCGCCAGGAGATGACCGACTGGATGGTCGTCGCGCTCGGCGGGCGTGTGGCCGAGGCGATCGTGTTCAGCGAGATCACGACCGGCGCGGCCAACGACCTCGAGAAGGTCTACAGCGTGAGCCGCAGCATGGTCACCGACTACGGCATGGGTACGGCGATCGCCTCACGCCGGGTTCCGGTCGACGACTACTCGGTCTCCGAGCACAGCCGGAGGCTCGTCGACGAGGAGCAGCAGGAGCTGACGGACCACGCCTGGCGCCG
>JAFAQQ010000136.1 GCA_019246335.1 Actinomycetota bacterium
CGATTGGTGGATTGACCGTGCCATAGCACGGTTGATCCACCAACGAACGCGGGCGAAGTGCCGCCGGGGGACGCGGGCGAGGTGTCGCAGGGGGCGCTTGTGAGGTGTCGCAGGGGTCTGGTCGTCGCGTGTGCCGTCTAGACGCCGTAGCCGGCCTTGTACCTGAAGCTCGCGTCGGGGTTCGACTTCTTGCCCGTCCAGCACTTCCCCTGGGCCGGGTTGTAGTTGCTCGGGCAGTGCCACCTCTTGTGGTGGACGAGCGTGCCATCCGAGTTGGGACCGTTGTTGTAGTAGTCGGCGAAGGCCTTCTTCGCGAACTTGCAGGAGACGCTGTGCCGCTCGGTCATGTGCCAGTTGCTCTGGTACATGCACGAGTTGAACTTGAAGTAGGCATCGGGGCTCGACTGCTGCCCCTTCCAGCACTTGGACCCCGCGCAGCTCCATTTGGGGTGGTGCGTGGGCTCTCCGGTGGACCCGCTGTTCAGGTAGTCGACGTAGACGCTGCCAGCAGTCTTGCACGAGACGTTCTGCAGCGTCGTCAAATCCCGGTAGTAGCAGTTGCCGTCTGCCTGGGACGCGCCCGCTCCGCCGAGGGCCAGGGCGGCCGCTGCGGCGGCCGCGACAGCCGGTGCCGTGACTCTCTTCATCGGTGCTCTCCCTGTTCGTCGTTGCCTCGCGAAGTAACACGGTCCCGGGCCGGAGTTGCGGCGGCCCGCCACGGCGCCTGCGCCGGACGGCGGCTTTGGCGGCATGTGGCGAGGCTATCTTCGTCGTGATGGAGGTCTGCTACCGCCATCCGGATCGCGAGACGGGGGTCTCCTGCTCGGCGTGCGGGCGACCCATATGCCCGGATTGCATGACGACGACGCCGGTGGGCATGCGCTGCCCGGAGTGCGCCCGCGACCGGACGCCGATTCGCAGGCTCCGGACCGCCTCGGACGCCCCGACCGTCACCTACGTGCTGATCGGGATCAACGTGGCCGTCGCGCTCGCATCGCTCGCGGCGGGCGGCGGGGGCGGTCTCGGCGTGACGAACGACGTGATCCACCGCGACGGGGAGCTCTCGCGCGCGACGCTGGCGCACGGTGACGTCTGGAGGCTCGTCACCTCCGGCTTCATCCACGCGGGCTTCCTGCACCTCGCGTTCAACATGTTCGCGCTCTACGTGCTCGGCACGATGCTCGAGCCGGCCGTGGGCGCGTTCCGCTTCGCGCTGATCTACATGGTGTCGCTCCTCTGCGGCTCGTTCGGCGCGGTGCTGCTGGAGCCGAGCAGCCCGGTCGTGGGCGCGTCGGGAGCCATCTTCGGGTTGCTGGGGGCCGGCGTCGTGGTGCTGCGCTCGAGGGGCATCGGGATCATGCAGAGCGGCCTCGGCCTGTGGCTCCTGATCAACCTGCTCTTCACGTTCAGCGTGCGGGGCATCTCGATCGGCGGTCACGTGGGAGGCGTGATCGGCGGCGCCCTGGTGGCGCTCCTGCTCTACGAGCTCGCGCCGAGGCTACGGCTGCGCGGGCCCGTGCCCGCCGTGCTGGCGGCTGCACTCGGCGCGGTGGCCGTCGCCGGGTCGATCGCCATCAGCTGACGGGGCATCCGCCGGCGGGTCTGGCGGATAATCGTCGTATGGCGACCATGAGCGACGACGAGATCTCCGAGCGGCTTCGCGGCCTCGAGGGCTGGGAGCGCAAGGGCGACGCGATCGAGCGGGTGTTCGGCTTCGAGGACTTCCAGGGTTCGGTCGACTTCGTCAACCGCATAGCTCCGCCGGCCGAGGAGATGAACCACCATCCCGACCTCGGGATCTCCTGGAACAAGGTCACGGTCACGCTCTCGACCCACTCCGAGGGCGGACTGACCGAGAACGACTTCGAGCTTGCCTCGCGGATTGACCCGCTGGCCTAGGCGGCTCATCGCCACGGCCGTTGCCGCCGCCGTCGCCGGGTGGCTCGCCGCGCCCGTCGCGGCGGGACGCACGATCCGCGTGTTCGCGGTGCAGCCCAAGCTCGACCTCGCATGGATGCAGAGCCGCTCGACCTACTACGACAAGATGTTCGCCCTGGCGGATCGCCGGCTGCGGGGAGGCGGCGCGCCGCTCGTGCAGCGAGGCGCGGATGACGTCGCATCGCACCTGAGGGGCCCGGCGGATCCCCGTCGGCCGGTTGCGACGGCCCGGGACCTCGTGACGTGGCCGGAGGACATCGGCCTGCTCGCCGCCCTCACCGGCGGGCGCGCCGCGGCCGCGCGCTCCTCGGGCTCGCTGACCTACGCGATCGCGTCCCTGCTCGCGGGCTATGGGCCCCAGAACAGCTACTACGCGAGCCGGTTTCCCGAGGTGGCGAGCCGCACGCCCCAGGTCCGGCTGCTGGCGCTCTCGCTGACCGACACCTTCGCCCGCACGGCCGTCGAGACGTTCTCTGAGATGGCCCGCCGCTACCACGTCTGGCTCGAGGCCGGGATCGACATGGCGCAGGACTGGAAGGTCGTGTGCGACGACATGGCCGCCTTCAACTCGGCGCGGCCGGCGCGCCTCCCCGACGGGGAGCGCTGCGCCGAGCAGAACGCGGCGAAGGTCGCCCTGCTCGGCGATCCCGGCGAGCCCGGCCGCGATTACGCGTATGAGGCCACGACCCCGAAGGCGTCCAACATGGCGCTCGTCTTCGACCCGCTCGGCCGGCTCCGCTCGAAGCAGGTGAAGGAGTACCTCACGCCCACGGAGCTTCCCGGCCAGCTGGATCTGGTGCCCGGCGCGATCGACGGCGGGCTCGGCGCCGTGCGCACGCCCGTCGGAACGCTCGGCTTCGTGACGAGCAAGGACGCGTGGATGCCCGACGTCCGGGACCGGCTCGACCAGGACCACGTCGACCTTCTCGTCCAGCCGGAGTTCTTCGTCGGCGACGTCGTGGCCGATCCCCCCGGGATGTGGCCGCCGGACACCATGCTCGGCGCCGGCTACAGCGACCTCCTGCGCATGCCGTCGGTCGGGACGATGGTCGAGCCGGACACCGATGGCAACGTCTTCGAGTTCTCAGCCGACGCCCAGTCGCACATCGCCGTGAAGCCGCACGGGGCCCGGGACCGCAGGTCGAACCGCGGCGGGCACCTCGTCGGGCAGCCGAGCCATCCGGGCCTTGCCGACGTGATGCCGTGGGTCGTGCCCGACCCGATCCGTCCGGGCGAGCCATTCGCCGCACGGCGCGCGCGCCTGCGCAAGGCGGGCGACGCCCTGATACCGGGCTCGGGTGTGAGGTGCTCGGACCCGGCCCGGCCGGGACCGTGCGAGAACGGCCACGTCGAGGGCGTCCTGTGGCGAGACGTCCGCGTTGGCGGGCGGCCGCGCCGCCGTCCCTACCGGGGCCCGCGGGCGCGAACGCCGTTCTCGCGCTCCCGCCCGATCGCGCCCTCCGGACGGGACCAGCGCAACGCGGGCGTGGCGCTGGCAGGAGACCACGCCGCGGTCGTATTCGAGGAACGCCGCGGGGGGCGCGACCAGGTGCTGCTGGTGCGGACGTCCGACGGCGGCCGGCGCTGGTCGCGCCCGCTGCACGTGACCGGCCGGCGCGCGGGGGCCGCGGACGAGTGGTGGCCTTCGGTCGCGATCGGCGGCAAGCGGCGCGTGACCGTCGCGTGGGATGACGACTCGACCGGCGTGCAGCGCGCGTACTTCGCCCGCTCGGTCGACGGCGCCAGAACGTTCGGGCCCGCACGCGCCCTCGACCCGGGCGCGCCGGCCTCGGCGGTCGAATGGCGTCCCGTGCTCGCGCGGGGGCGGGGCGACACCGTGCACGCCGTGTTCGTCGACGACCGGGAGCGGTCCGCCGACGACGGCCTGCCGCAGGCCGGCGTGTACTACACGCGCATCACGCACGGGTTGGCCGCGCCCGCCCGGCGTCTCGACGTCGGAGCGCCCGCCTCGCTCGCGGCGAAGCTGCACAACGCCTGGGTGCCCCGCGTCGCGGTTCGGGGTTCTCGCGTGCTGGTCGCCTGGGTCGACTTCCTGAACTACGACTGGGGCGTCTTCTCGCGCGCCTCGTCGAACGGCGGTCGGAGCTTCGGTCCGCAGGTGCGCGTGACCGACAACCGCGAGGGCGACCCCAACGCCGGGACGCAGCAGGAGGAGCTCGCGGACTCGCCCGATCCGGTGCTGCGAGGCCACGCCTCGCTGATCGCGTGGACCGACTTTCGCAAGCGCGACTCCGCAGCCGTTCGCCCGCATCAGCAGTACGACATCGACGTGGCGACCCCCGGCGGCGCCAACCGCCAGGTCGACCCGTACGGACCGCGGCAGGCGTCGACGTTCTCCCCGTCGGCGTGCGCGGCCGGAGATCGAACGTTCGTGGCTTTCCAGGACGCGGCCGCCGCGCAGAGCGTCATCCG
>JAFAQQ010000131.1 GCA_019246335.1 Actinomycetota bacterium
CGCGTACCCGACGGCAGAACACGGGTGGGTCGCGAGGGTTGCGGTGGGCGGCTCGCGTCCTAGCGCTGCTGCAGCGGCTGGCCGCTCGGCGCCACGACCCACCAGGTGCCGCCGAACTCGGTCACGCCCTGAGCGAGGACCTCGCCCGGGTCGACCTCGTCGTAGTAGAAGTAGAGCGGCCGGCCGGCGTAGGTGGCCTGGAGCCTCCCGTTGCGGCGCTGCGCGGTGCCTAGCAGCGCCTGCTTCACCGCGTCCCGAGCTTGCGGCGTCTGCTTGACGATGAAGGGGTGAAACCGCTTCGAGCATGCGCCGTAGCACGTGCTCCCCTGACCGGGCGCGTCGCGTGAGAACACGTAGAGCGCGTGGCCGCCGGGCGCGTTCAGCGCGTCCCCGAAGCGCGAGGTCATAACGGCGACCTGCTTCGGCGTCCCCGGGCCACCGCGAGCGGGCGTCGCCTGCTGCGACCCGGGGGTCGCGGCGGTCGAGCCCGGGCTGGAGGTCGCGGGGGTCGCGGAGCCGGTGCCCGATGGCTTCCTCTTCGAGCTCCCGCATCCCGCCGCACCCGTTGCCAGGAGCACGATCGCGGCCGCGACACAGGCGGCTTCGAGGCCGCGTTTCACCGACGTTCGAGGCATCAGGCCGACCTAGGTTACGGCGGGCGTCCCTGTGCATCCGTAGATTCGGGCGCCTTGCCGCTCACGCTCGTCACGGGTCCAGCGAACGCCGCGAAGGCCGGAGAGGTCCTTGCGGGGTACCGCGCCCGGCTCGACCAGGAGCCGGTCCTCGTCGTGCCCGGCTTCCGGGACGCCGACCACGCGCAACGGGAGCTCTCCGCCCACGGCGCGGTCTTCGGCACGCGGGTCCTGCGGTTCGCCCGGCTGTTCGAGATGGTCGCCGAGCGCTGCGACGCCGAGGTCCGTGCGGGGCGGCGCGCCACAGCCGTCCAGCGGGAGCTGATCGTGGAGCGAGCGGTGGACGCCAGCCGCCTGCGGACACTCTCGGAAGCGGCCGCTCGGCCGGGGTTCGCACGGGCCGCCGGGCGCTTCTTCGCGGAGGTTGGCCGTGCCATGGTCGATCCGGGCCGCCTGCGCTCCGCGCTCCGGGCCTGGGCCGGAGATGGCGCTCGCCGGGACCGTGCGGAGGATCTCGCCTCGCTCTACTCCGCGTACCGCGGCGCCCTGGACGAAGCCGGTCTGGTCGACGACCAGCTCTTCGCCACGCGGGCGCTCGAGGCGCTCCGCCGCGAGCCGGCGCGCTGGGGGGGAACAGCCGTGTTCGCGTACGGATTCGACGACTTCACCGAGGTCGAGCTCGCGCTGCTCCGCGCGCTCGCGGACGACGCCGGCGCGGACGTGACGGTCTCGTTGCCCTACGAGCACGGACGGGCCGCCTTCGCCGCGATTGACCGGACGCACGACCGCCTGGCGGAAGCCGCATCGCGAACGCTCCCGCTGCCGCCCTCGAGCGAGCATTACCACCCGAGCGCCCGCCCGCTTCTCCATCACCTCGAACGGCGCCTTTTCGAGGAGGCGGGCGAAAGGGTCGACCCCGACGGCGCGCTCCGCCTGCTGCGCGCGGGCGGCGCGAGGGCGGAGGCGGAGCTCGTCGCCGCGGAGGTCCTCGCGCTGTTGAGGTCGGGCACGGCGCCCGGACAGATCGCCGTCGTCTTCCGGAGCACGTCCGGATACGAGTCGCTCGTGGACCAGGTCTTCACCGCCTACGGCATCCCGTACGCGCTCGACCGCACGGTCACGCTGGCGAACACCTCGCTCGGGTCGGGGGTGCTGGCGCTGCTGCGCTGCGCCTGCGGGTCGGCGACCGCCGACGATCTCCTCACGTACCTGCGAACGCCAGGTCGGCTGGACGAGCCGGCGCCGGCCGACCGCCTCGAGGCCGAAGTGCGGCGGGCGGGGGACCGCACCGCCGAACAGGCACGGAAACGCTGGGAGGAGCAGGGGCGCCCACTCCACGAGATCGACCGTCTCGGGGCCGCCCGCGGCGCGGCCACCCTCGCCGCTCAACTCGACGCCGAGGCCGAGGACCTGTTCGGCCGCCCGTACCGGCGCCGGGCGCACCTGTTCTCGCACGACGAGCTCGAGGATGCGCGAGCGCGGGAGGCGTTGCGCGAGGCCCTGCGCGGCGTGACCCGGCTGGCCACCGCGGCACCGGGGCTCGCGCCGGAGCCTCGGAGGCTGCACGACCTCCTCGCCGGCCTCGAGGTGTTCCTCGGAGCGGACCCGGCGCCGGACCGCGTGCAGGTCGCCCGCCCCGAGGCGATCCGCGCGCGGAGGTTCGACGCGGTATTCGTCTGCGGGCTGCAGGAGGGGGAGTTCCCCAGGCCTGCGCGACCCGAGCCGTTCCTGTCGGACGACGAGCGCCGGAACCTCGCACGCGCCAGCGGCGTCGCGCTGCCGCTGCACGACGACCGCGCGGCGCGCGAGCGATATCTCTTCTACTCCTGCGTGTCGCGTGCGGAGCGGCTGCTGGCGCTCTCCTGGCGCGACACCGACGAGGAGGGCGCCGCGGCCGTGCGGTCGTTCCTCGTGGAGGACGTCCTCGACCAGATCGACTCCGCCGCCGTCGATGCCGCGACCCGCTCGCGCCCCCTGTCCGCGGTCGCCTGGCCTGCCGACGACGCGCCCACCGAGCTCGAGTGGCGCCGCGCCGAGGCCCTCGCGGGTCCCCGGCGGGAGCCCGGGAAACCGGACCGGCTCGACTCGGAGGAGGTCCTCGAGCACCTCCGCGCGCGCGACCGCGTGTCCGCAGCCGCCCTCGAGTCCTACGCGGATTGCCCGGTCAAGTGGCTGGTCGAGCAGGAGCTCGCGGCGGACTCGCTCGAACCGGATCCCGAGCCGCTCGTCCGGGGCCGCTACGCGCACACGGTCCTGGAGGTCACCTACCGGCGCCTGCGCGAGCGAACCGGGAAGCGCCGCGTCACGCCGGAGAACCTCGCCGAGGCCGAGGAGATACTGATCGCGGCCCTGCGCGAGCAGCAGAGCCAGTTCCGCATCTCGCCGGCTGCGACGCGCGTGCGTACCGCCGTGCGGCGGCTCGAGTTCGACCTGTTGCGCCACCTGGCCGAGGAGGCGAAGAGCGGGAGCTGGTTCGAGCCGGCCGAGCTTGAGCTCGAGTTCGGCCGCGAGGGCTCCCTCGAGCCCTCGGTGTCGATCGGCGGCGGCCTGAGGGTCCGGGGCAGGATTGACCGCGTGGACACCTGGGACGGGTACGCGCTCGTCCGCGACTACAAGAGCGGTAAGACGGTCCACGCGGTCGCGACCTGGGAACGGGACCGCCGGCTCCAGGTCGCGCTCTACATGCTCGCGGCCCGGGAGCTCATGTCGATGGACCTCGCCGGCGGGGTCTACGTTCCGCTGGCCGGCGACGAGCGGCGCCCGCGGGGGCTGGTCGCCGGTGAGCTGCAGGAGGCGCTCGGAGACGGGTTCTTCAAGAACGATTTCCGGTCGGCGGCGGAGATCGACGACGAGCTCGAGCGAGCGCGCGGCCGCGCCCGCGAGCTGGCGGCCCGGATGCGCTCCGGCGACGTCAGCCCGTGCCCGAAGACGTGCGCCTGGAACGGGGGGTGCGCGTATCCCTCCATCTGCCGGACCGAGCGTTGAGCACGCGAGTGGCGCTCACCGCGGAGCAGCACGACGCGGTCGCGCGCCGCGACGGGCCGCTGTTCGTGCGGGCCGGCGCCGGGACGGGCAAGACCCGCGTCCTGGTCGAGCGGTTCCTCGGGGCCGTGCTCGAGGACGGCATCGCGGCCGACAGCATCCTGGCGATCACCTTCACCGAGCGCGCCGCCGCCGAGATGCGATCCCGGGTCCGCGGCCGGCTGCTCGAGCTCGGGGAGCGAGAGCTCGCCCGGCAGGCCGAGTCCGCGTCGATCTCGACCATCCACGCGTTCTGCTCCCGGCTGCTGCGCGCGAACGCGCTCGACGCGGGCCTCGACCCCGAGTTCTCCGTGCTCGACGAGGTCGCGGCCGCCCGGCTGGCGATCGACGCTTTCGACCACGCGCTCGACCTGTTCCTGCGCGATGCGCGCGGCACGAGCGCGCTCGACCTCGCGGCCGCCTACGGGCCCGACCGGCTGAGGACCATGGTCTCGACGGTGCACGCGCGGCTTCGCAGCCGCGGTCAGGCGCGCCCGCGCCTCGAGCCTGTCGAGGTCGGGCCCGAGGCGACGGAGCAGGATCGCAAGGCGGCGGAGGAGCTCGCGCTCCTCGCCAAGCTCCTCGACCTCTTCGGCGGAGTCTATGCCCGGCTCAAGGAGGAACGCTCCGCACTCGACTTCGACGACCTCGAGCTCGACGCGCGGGACATGCTGGTTCGCCGGGAAGGGCTCCGCCAGTCCGTGCGGGCGCGCTTCGCTCACGTCCTCGTCGACGAGTTCCAGGACGTCAATCCGGTCCAGGCGGAGCTGCTCGACCTCGTCTCGGGCGGCGAGATCTTCGCGGTCGGAGACGAGCACCAGTCGATCTACGGCTTCCGCCACGCCGATGTGGAGATCTTCGAGCGGCGCCTGGCCGCCGCCCGCCGTGCGGGCCGGGCAGTCTCGCTGACAACGAACTTTCGCAGCCGTCCCGAGGTGGTCCGGGCGATCGACCTGGCGTTCGGGTCGATCTGGCCTGATGGGGGATTTGAGCCGTTGCGGGCGCCCACGGACGCGGTTCCGCCCGAGGCGACCGAGCGCTCGCCGCGCGTCGAGCTTCTCCTCGTCGATCGGACGAGCGGGTGCTGGGACGAGCTCGGGGAAGGCGCCTTCGGCGCCGCGCTCGCCGACGTGACGGCGTGGCGCGCCGCCGAGGCGCGGCTGCTCGCCCACCGGATCTCTGAGCTGGCGGGCCCGGGGCGCCCGTTCGCCTGGGGGGACGTCGCCGTGCTCGTGCGCTCGGGAACCGACATGCACGCCTACGAGCGCGCGCTCGCGGAGCTCGGCATCCCGGCCCACTCCCACGGCGGCCGTGGCTTCGCCGAGGCGCAACAGGTGGGCGACCTTCGCGCCTATCTGGCGACGCTCGCCAACCCCCTCGACGAGCTCGCCCTCGTCTCGGTGCTCGCCTCCCT
>JAFAQQ010000065.1 GCA_019246335.1 Actinomycetota bacterium
TCTTCGTCCGCGTGATCATGAGCTGGATGCCGCGGATCCCGTACAACCGCCTCCTCGACATCGTGCTGACGTTCGTGCGCGACGTCGTGGATCCGTACCTCAACCTCTTCAGGCGCATCCTTCCGATGGCCCGTATCGGGCCGGCGGCGCTCGACCTGAGCCCGATGATCGGGACTTTCGTGCTGATCGTCGTCGGTCAGCTCGTGGCCGGCGCGATCGCAAGGTGATCGATCTCGACTCAGTTGGCTAGCGCGGCGCTCGGGGCTCCCGCACGGCCGGCCACGCACATCGCCGCGGCGGTGCGGGGCTGGAGGCTCGCCGCCGCCACCGCGGCGATCGTGGTCGTCTGCGACCAGGCCTCGAAGCAGATCATCGTCTCTTCGATCGCGCCCGAGTCGCGCACCCGCTTCTTCCTCGGCATCGACCTGACGTACACGCGCAACCGCGGCGTGGCATTCGGCGCGCTTGGGGGCAGCTCGCTCGTCGCCGTGCTCACGATCGCCGCCGTGGCGGGCCTGGCGGTCTACTTCACCTGGCGTGCCTGGGTGCCGATGCTCTGGCTCCCGTTCGGGGCGGTAGCCGGAGGGGCCCTCGGCAACCTCGCGGACCGCGCTCGCGACGGCGCGGTGATCGACTTCGTCAAGCCGGTCTTCTGGCCGGCGTTCAACCTCGCGGACACGGCGATCGTGCTGGGCATCCTGGGCCTGCTCTACGTCGTCGAGGGGCCCCGAGCGCGCTCGCGGGCGTGACCGAACGCGTCGAGCTCGCGGTGGCCCTGGCTCACGCGGGTCAGCGACTCGACGTGTTCCTCGGCGCGCACCGGACTGTCGGATCGCGCGCCGCGGCGCAGCGCCTGATCGAGGCCGGCCGCGTCACGGTCGACGGCCGCGCCGTGCCCAAGCGGCACCTCCTCGCCGCGGGGGAGAAAGTGGAGGCCCTGGTCGACGTTCGGATCGCCAGCCCCGGGCCGGGCGCGGCCCAGGTTCCCTTCGACGTCGTGTACGAGGACCACGATCTGCTCGTCGTCGACAAGCCGGCCGGCGTCGTCGTCCACCCGGCGCCCAGCCACAGGGGTCCGACGCTCGCCGACGCGCTCGCCGGCCGCGCCGCGGGCGGCGCCGATCCCTGGCGCCCGGGCATCGTCCATCGCCTCGATCGCGACACCTCGGGCCTCCTGATCGTGGCGAAGTCCGACCGCGTCCACCGCGCGCTCCAGGACCAGCTCCGACGGCGGGAGATCACGCGGGAGTACCTGGCGCTTGTCGAGGGACGGCCGGACGCGCGCACCGGCACGATCGACGCGCCGATCGGCCGCGACCGCCGCGCCCGCACGTCGCACTCGACCCGGACCGACCGTCCCCGGCCCGCGAGGACGCACTTCGAGACAGAGCGCTCGCTTCCCACCACGACCCTGCTGCGGCTCCGCCTCGAGACGGGGCGCACGCATCAGATCCGGGTTCACCTCGCCGCGATCGGACATCCGGTGGTCGGCGACAGCCGGTACGGAGGCGGGGGCGCCGCACGACTTGGGCTGTCGCGCCAATTTCTGCACAGCGCGGCTCTGGGGTTTAGGCACCCACGCACGGGGGAACCCCTGGCCTGCGAGTCCAAACTGCCCGTGGACCTGCTTCGCACGCTCGAAGCAGCTGCACGGGAGCCAGTCTCCGAAGGGCCAGACGGGGACTGAACAGATGTGGCAGGGGGGCGGTCCTTGGGCCGCCCCTCCGCTTTCCAGGGGGCGGATGGGAGCGGTTGCCGTGTGGAGGCCAACCCGCAAGCTTTCGTATCCTTCGCGCGCCTAACAAACAACCCCGCGGAGCGGGTTGGCGGCCCTCCCGGCGCGAACGCCGGGTCCGCACGCCGGCCGCGGGCGCAGCACCAGAAAAAGGGAGCCGCATGGCAACAGAGGTATCGATCACCGACCTGCTCGAGGCGGGCGTCCACTTCGGGCACCAGACCCGGCGCTGGAACCCGAAGATGCGCCGCTTCATCTTCGGCGAGCGCGACGGGATCCACATCATCGACCTGCAGCAGACCGAGCGGCTGCTGCGAAACGCGCAGGAGTTCGCGGCGAACCTCGCCGGCCGCGGCGGGACCGTCATGTTCGTCGGCACGAAGAAGCAGGCGCGCGATGCGATCAAGGAGGCGGCCGACAGGGCCGGGATGCCGTATGTCAACCAGCGCTGGCTGGGCGGCCTGCTGACGAACTTCCAGACGATCTCCAAGCGAATCAAGCGCCTTCACGACCTGCTCGAGTGGACCGAGAACGGGACGCTCGAGCTGCTCCCGACGCGCGAGCGCATCGCGGCGGAGGGTGAGCGCGACAAGCTCGAGATGAACCTCGGCGGCGTGAAGGAGATGCAGCGCCCGCCGGATGCCGTCTTCGTGGTGGACCTGAAGACGGAGGACATCGGCGTCCGGGAAGCCGCCCGGCTCAAGATCCCCATCATCGGCCTGGTCGACACGAACTGCGACCCGACCCCGGTGAACTACGTGATCCCCGGCAACGACGACGCGATCCGGTCGTGCAAGCTCGTCATCGACGCCATCGGCGACGTGGTGGCCGAGCGCTCGGCCCAATTCCGGGCGGAGGAGGAGCGCGCCCGCGCCGAGCGCGAGGAGCAGGAGCGGCGCGAGGCGGAGGAGCGCGCGCGCCGGGAGGCCGAGGAGCAGGCCAGGCGCGAGGCCGAGGAGGCCGCCGCGGCGGAGGCCGCTCAGGCCGAGGGTGGCGCCGACGATTCGCAGGAGGCGCCCGCCGCCGCATCGCCGGCGCCCGCTGGTCAGGCTGACCCCGCGGGGGCCGGCGAGGAGGCCGGTTGATGACCGCCGCCGCCGCCGACGTCAAGGCGCTTCGCGAGCGGACCGGGGCCGGGATGATGGACTGCAAGCGGGCGCTCGAGGAGGCAGCCGGGGACCTCGAGAAGGCGATCGACATCCTCCGCGTCAAGGGCCAGGCCAGCGCCCAGAAGCGGGCCGGGCGCGCGGCGTCGGAGGGAGTGGTCCAGAGCTACATCCACGCAGGCGGGAAGATCGGCGTGCTGGTCGAGGTGGACTGCGAGACGGACTTCGTCGCCCGCAACGACGACTTCCAGTCGTTCGCGCGGGAGGTGGCGCTCCACGTCGCGGCCACGGGCCCCGAGTACGTCTCGGAGGACGACGTCCCGGACGAGGTCCGCTCGCGCGAGCTGCGGATCTACGAGGAGCAGGCGCAGGACAGGCCCGAGGACGTCCGGCCCAGGATCGCCGAGGGACGCCTGGCGAAATGGCTCGACGAGCACGTACTGCTGCGCCAGCCGCACGTCAACGCCGAGCGCTACGACGGGCAGACGATCGAGCAGCTGCGGAGCGAGCTCGCCGCGAAGACCGGGGAGAACGTGGTCATCCGCCGGTTCCAGCGCTTCGTGGTGGGCGCGGACTGAGGCCATGGCTTCGACGGCGCCCGTGGACGGCGACGGACGCCAGCCCGCGTTTCGCCGGATCCTCCTGAAGCTCTCCGGCGAGGCGCTGATGGGGCCGCTCGAGTACGGCGCCGACCCCGCGCGGATCGAGGCGATCGCAACGCAGATCAAGCGCGTGGCCGACCGCGGCGTGCAGGTCGCCGTCGTGGTGGGCGGGGGAAACATCTATCGCGGCCTTCGCGGGGCGGCGGAGGGCATGGACCGCGCAACCGGCGACTACATGGGGATGCTCGCAACCGTCCTCAACGCCCTCGCGCTGCAGGACGCGCTCGAGAAGCAGGGCGCGGTGACGCGGGTGCAGTCGGCGATCGAGATCTCGGAGGTGGCCGAGCCCTACATCCGGCGGCGGGCGATGCGCCACCTCGAGCACGGCCGCGTCGTGATCTTCGCGGCGGGCACGGGCAACCCGTTCTTCACCACCGACACGGCCGCTGCCCTCCGCGCGCTCGAGATCCATGCCGAGGCGCTGCTCATGGCGAAGAACGGCGTCCAGGGCGTCTACGACGCCGACCCGCGCGAGACGCCTGATGCCCGCTTCCTCCCGGAGATAACGCACCGGCAGGCGATCGAGCAGGACCTGAAGGTGATGGACTCGACCGCGCTGTCCCTCTGCATGGACAACTCGCTCCCGATCCACGTCTTCAACATGGATGACGAGCTCAACATCGACCGGATAGTGTGCGGCGACCGAGTGGGGACGGTCGTGGCCACGTGAGCGAGGGGATCATCAAGGACTTCATCGACGACGCGGCGGGCCGCATGGGGAAGTCGGTGGAGTCGACGAGGCATGAGTTCGCCACGGTCCGGACCGGCCGCGCGTCGCCCGCCCTGCTCGACCGGGTGGAGGTCGACTACTACGGGACGCGTACGCCGCTCAAGCAGCTCGCCGGCATCTCGGCGTCCGAGGCCCGGCTCCTCACCGTGACGCCGTACGACAAGTCCTCGATGAAGTCGATCGAGAAGGCCATACTCGAGTCCGATGTCGGTCTCACGCCGTCCAACGACGGCAACGTCATCCGCCTCACGATCCCGGAGCTCACGGAGGAGCGCCGGAGGGAGCTCGTGAAGGTGGTGCGAAGGATCGCGGAGGACGGACGGGTGGCCATCCGGAACGTCCGGCGCGACGTGATGCACGAGCTGCGCGAGCTCAAGGGCGCGGGCGAGGTGGGGCAGGACGACGAGCACCGCGCCGAGGTCGAGCTGCAGAAGCTCACGGACGAGCGAATCGGGGAGCTCGACTCGGCGCTCGCGGGCAAGGAGAAGGAGATCCTCGAGGTCTAGCCCCAGCCGCCGTCGCAACGGCATGGGGCGATCGCCATGGCAGCGCGCTACGTCGCGATCATCATGGACGGAAACGCGCGCTGGGCCGCCGAGCACGGCCTGCCCCTGCTCGAGGGACACCGCGAGGGGGCGCAGGCCCTGAAGCGGACGGTGCGGAACGCCGTGGAGCTCGACGTCCTCGAGCTCACCGCCTACGCGTTCTCGACCGAGAACTGGACCCGGCCCCGGGCGGAGGTGGAGGGCCTGATGGCGATGTTCGCGGAGCTGATCGAGTCGGAGACCCCGGAGCTCGACGAGGAGGGCGTCCGCATGCGGTTCGTCGGCCGTCGCGATGGGATCTCCGATGACCTGCTCCGGCGGATGGATTGGGCCGAGGAGACGACGCGACGCAACGACCGGATGACCCTGTTCGTCGCATTCAACTACGGCGGCCGCGCGGAGATCGTGGACGCCGCCGAGCTCTACTCCGGGGGCGGCGAGGAGGCCTTCGCCCGCTGCCTCTACGCGCCCGAGATGCACGACCCCGACCTGCTGATCCGCACGAGCGGAGAGCGGCGGCTCTCGAACTACCTCCTATGGCAGTGCGCCTACTCGGAGCTCGTCTTCAGCGAGATGTTGTGGCCGGACTTCGACAAGGCCGAGCTGGCGGCGGCCCTGGACGAGTACGCGGCGCGCGAGCGCCGCTACGGCGCGCGCGCGGGATGATCGACCTCGCCGAAGTGGAGCCCTGATGCGCGGCGAGACGTTCCGCCGCGTGGTCCAGGCGATCCCCGCGATCGCCTTCGCGGTGGTGATCGTCGCCGAGGGCGGGCTCGTGTTTGCCCTGGGCGTCGTCGCCGTCGGGGTCGTCTGCATGCACGAGCTCTACCGGATGATGCGCCGCGCCCGCCCGATCGACCTCGCCGGATTCCTGGCGCTGGCAGCCCTGTGCCTGACCGCGCTGTATGGCCGCCGCAGCCAGCTCGTGATGGTGCTCGCGTTCTCGCTGCTGGTCACGCTGCTGCTCGCCCTGGTCCGCAAGCGCAGGAGGGGCGTGGCCTGGGGCATCGCGGCCACGATGCTCGGCACCGTCTGGATCGGCCTGGCGATGGCGCACGCCGTGCTGCTGAGGCAGCTCCCGCATGGCGGCGCGCTCGTCCTCGACACCCTCATCGGGACGTTCATCGGGGACACGTCGGCGTACTTCGGAGGACGGGCGTGGGGACGGCGCCCGCTCGCGCCGCGGATCTCGCCGAACAAGACGGTGGAGGGACTGATCTGCGGGATTGCCGGCGGCGCCTTCGCCTTCTGGCTGTTTGGCCTCGCCTACCAGCACGAGTGGTTCCACGGCACCGACCGGCTGGTGATCGGCCTCGCGGTCGCATGCGTGGCTCCGCTCGGCGACCTGTTCGAGTCGCTGGTCAAGCGCGACCTCGGCGTGAAGGACACGGGCCGCCTCTTCGGCGCGCACGGCGGCGCGCTGGACCGGCTCGACGCCGTGCTCTTCTCGGCGGTCGCGGCGTACTACGTGAGCGTGGCGGTCCTGCGATGAGCGGCGGCTGGCTCCCGGCTCACCAGCCGAACTGCCTCGGCTGCGGCGACGAGAACCCCGCCGGGCTCGGCATGCGAATGCGCCGCGACGGCGACCGCGTGGTGGGGGAGGTGACGATCGACGAACGTCACGAGGGCGCCCCGGGGTACGCGCACGGAGGGGCCGTGACCACCGCTCTCGACGACGCGATTGGCATGCTTCTGTTCGTGCTCGAGCGACCGGCGGTCACAGCGCGCCTCGAGGTGGACTTCCGGCGGCCGGCGTTCATCGACCGGAAGTTCGACGTCGAAGCGTGGATCGACAGCGTCGAGGGCCGCAAGCTCCACCTGAACGCGGAGCTGCGAGACGGCGACGAGACCGTGGCCGAGGCGAGGGCGCTCTTCCTCGAGGTCGACCCGCGGCACTTCGCCGAGGGCGCACGGATGAGCGCCGCCGCGGACCGCCACCGGAGGCTGCCCTGGTGACGCCGCACCGCTCGGCCGCGCCCGCGCGGAAGCTGGCCGTCGTCGCCTGCATGGACGCGCGGCTCGACCCGATGCGGCTACTGGCGCTCGAGGAGGGCGACGCCCACGTGATCCGCAATGCGGGCGGGGTGATCACCGACGACGCGATCCGGTCGCTCGCGATCTCGCAGCACCTGCTCGGAACCGAGGAGATCGTCCTCGTCCACCACACGGACTGCGGCATGCTCAGCTTCACCGACGAGGAGTTCCGGGAGCGGATGAAGGAGGCGACCGGCGAGGAGCCCGCGTGGTCCCCCGGCGCCTTCAGGGACCTCGAGGAGGACGTGCGCGAGTCGATCCGCAGGATCGAGGAGAGCCCGTTCATCCCGCGAAAGTCGTCGATTCGCGGGTACGTCTGGGAGGTGGAGACCGACCGGCTGCGGGAGGTCCCTCGTTCGCCCACGTAGACTGCCCGCGCGCATGGCCGGCAGGTTGATCTTCTTCACCGGGTTTCCGGGGTTCATCGGGACGCGGGTGGTGCGGTCGCTGGTCGCCGCCGATCCCAAGGTGCGGATCGCCGCCCTCGTCGAGCCCAGGTTCGCCGGCCGTGCGCGCGAGGTCGCGCAGAGCATCGACGCCGACCGGGTCGAGGTCCTTGAGGGCGACATCTCCGAGCGCGGGCTCGGCCTGTCCGGCGACGTGGCCGAGCGTCTACGCGCGGAGGTGACGATCGCGTATCACCTCGCGGCGATTTACGACCTGTCGGTCCCGCTCGAGATCGCGCAACGGGTGAACGTGGACGGCACCGGCAACGTGCTCGAGCTGTGCGCCGGCTGCCGGCGGCTCGAGCGGCTCAACTACGTGAGCACCGCCTACGTGGCGGGCAAGCGGACGGGCGTGGTGTACGAGCACGAGCTGTCGCTGGGCCAGGGGTTCAAGAACCACTACGAGTCCACGAAGTTCCAGGCCGAGCTCTGGGTGCGGTCCGAGATGGACCGCGTCCCCACCACGATCTACCGGCCGGCGATCGTCGTCGGCGACTCTCAAACGGGAGAGACCCAGAAGTTCGACGGCCCGTACTACCTGCTGCGCACGATCTCGCGCGCGATGGGGATGGGCGGACGGATCCCGCAGTTCGGACGCTCCGACGCACCGTTCAACGTCGTGCCGGTCGACTTCGTGGTCGACGCGCTTGTGGCCGCCGCCGCCGATACGGCGACGGTGGGGCAGACGCTCCACCTGGTCGACCCGGAGCCGATCACCGCGCTGGAGCTGATGAAGCTGCTGAGCCGGGAGTACGCCGGAAGGGAGCCCTCGTATCGCGTGCCGCCGAAGATGATCGAGATGTCGCTCCGGCGAAAGGGGGTCCGCAAGGCGTTCTCGGGGGCGCCGCCGGAGTCGATCGTGTACCTGAACCATTCCGTCCGCTTCGACACGCGCCGCGCGAACGACCTCCTGGCGCGGCAGGGACTGCGCTGCCCGCGGTTCGAGGAGTACGTGGGGCCGGTGGTGCAGTTCTTCCGGGACCACGAGGAGGATCCCGCCTTCGCTCCGGCGGAGTGAGCGGCGCCGTAAAGCGCGGCGCGGCGCGTGCGTGACCGTAGACTCGGATCGTGCGCCGGATCGTCGTACTCGGCTCGACCGGGTCCATAGGGACCCAGGCGCTGGAGGTCATAGAGGCGAGCGATGAGCTCGAGGTCGTGGCCCTGGCGGCTGCGACGAGCTGGGAGGATCTGATCGCGCAGGCCGAGCGTCAGGGCGTGAGACGCGTGGCGCTCGCGGACGACCGTGCCGCTGCGCGTGCCGCGGTGGCCTGGGACGGGGGAGAGGTGCTCGCGGGGCCGGAGGGCCTCGTCCGCCTGATCACCGAGTCCGGGTGCGACCGCGTGCTGAACGCGCTGGTCGGCTCCGCCGGGCTCGGGCCGACCGTCGCCGCGCTTGGCGAGGGGATCGACCTCGCGCTCGCCAACAAGGAGAGCCTCGTGATCGGCGGCGAGCTGGTCATGGCGCTGGCCGAGGCGACGGGCGCGAGCGTGATCCCCGTGGACTCCGAGCACTCGGCGCTCTACCAGCTCGTGTCCGCGGAGCGCCCGGGCGGCGTCGACCGGCTCGTGCTCACGGCGTCGGGCGGCCCCTTCCGCGGGCGCACGCTGGACGAGCTTGCGAGCGTGACCCCGCAGGAAGCGCTCGCGCACCCGACCTGGGACATGGGCGGGCGCATCACCGTGGACTCCGCGACGCTCATGAACAAGGGGTTCGAGCTGATCGAGGCGCACCACCTGTTCGGCGTCCCGCTCGACCGCATCGAGGTCGTGGTCCACCCGCAGTCGATCGTTCATGCCCTCGTGCACCTAAACGACGGGGCCTCGCTCGCGCACCTCGGCTACCCCGACATGCGTGTCCCGATCTCGTATGCGCTCCACTATCCGGAGCGCGCGGACGTGGTGGTCGAGACGCTCGACCTCGCCGCGGTCGGCGAGCTCACGTTCGAGGAGCCCGACATGGGCAACCTGCCGTGTCTGCGGCTCGCTCGCCAGGCGATCGCGACCGGAGGCACCGCGCCATGCGTCCTCAACGCGGCGGACGAGCTCGCTGTCGCGTCGTTCCTCGAAGGCTCGCTCCCGTTCACAGGCATCCCCGGGGTCGTCGAGCGGGTGCTCGACTCGCTACCGCCGGAGCCCGTCCGCCACTTCTCGGACCTCTATCGCGCGGATGCCGCGGCGCGGGAGGCGGCGCGCGCGCTGGTCCAAGGGGTGGCCGCTTGAGCTGGTTCCTCGCGTTCCTCGGCTTCGCGCTGCTCGTGATCCTTCACGAAGCCGGGCACTTCATGGCCGCGAAGGCGGTCGGCATGCGCGTCGAGCGCTTCTCGCTGTTCTTCCCGCCGCTGCTCGCGCGCAGGAGGGTGGGCGAGACCGAGTACGCGATCGGCGCGGTGCCGCTCGGCGGCTACGTGAAGATCAGCGGGATGAACCCCGACGAGAAGCTCCCGCCGGAGGTCCGCGACCGCGCCTATCACGCGCAGCCCGTCTGGAAGCGGATGGTCGTCATCGCCGCCGGCCCCGGCATGAACCTCGTCCTGGCGCTCCTCCTGCTGCTCGCGTACTTCTGGTTCATCGGACCGAGGACCGTCGGCGTGGACCAGGTCCAGGCGGGCTATCCGGCGCATGCGCAGCTTCGGACCGGCGACCGCATCGTCGCGGTCGACGGCCACGCCGGCGGGCCGACGCGCGCCGCCTCCCTCATCGCCGCACACCGCTGCGCGCAGTCGCCGCCAAGTCCGCGCTGCGTGGCGCGCACTCCCGCACGCGTCACGATCGAGCGCGGCGGCCGGCGCATGACCCTCGCGCTGCGGCCGATCTACGATCCGGCCACCAAGCGGATGCGGCTCGGGTTCCGCTACGGCGACACCGGCCCGCGGCGGACCGAGCCGTTGGGGAAGGCGGCCGGAAGCGCGATCAGCAGCTTCGGGTACATCGCGGGGAAGACCGTCACGCTGCCGGCGAAGTTCTTCAGCGCCAAGCAGCGCAAGCAGATCCACGGCGTGGTGGGGAGCTACGAGTCGACGCGCCAGACCATCGTGCACGACACCCCCGACGTGATCGGCGTGCTCGCGGTCATATCGCTCGCGCTCGCCATCGTGAACCTGTTCCCGTTCCTGCCGCTCGACGGCGGCCACATCTTCTGGGCTGCGGTGGAGAAGGTCCGCCGGCGACCGGTGCCGCTGTGGGTGATGGAGCGGTCCGGCGTCGTCGGGTTCGCGCTGGTGATCGTCGTGTTCATCATCGGCTTCACGAACGACATCAACACGCTCACCGGCAAGGGCTTCCAGGTTCGCTGACCGGGAAGTAATCTCCCGTCTTCACGAGTCGGAGGAGGAGCGGTATGGAGGCGACGACCACCGAACGGCAGGCCGAGCAGGCGCGCGACCGGGTGCGCTACAAGGCGCTCGATGAATCGACGATGTGCGGCGCGTTCCAGGTCACCGCATCCGAGCATCCCGACCGCGTGGCTCTGCGCACCAAGGGCGACGAGCACGTCATGACGTGGGGGGAGTACGCCGACAAGGTGCGCTCCCTCGCAGCCGGCCTCGCCGGGCTGGGGCTCGGCCATGGCGACACTATCGGCCTGCTTCTGACCAACCGGCCGGAGTTCCACTGGGTCGACAGCGCGGCCATGCACCTCGGCGCCACCCCGTACTCCGTTTACAACACGTACTCCGCCGAGCAGATCGAGTACCTCGTCTCGGACGCGCAGAACCACATCATCGTGACCGAGTCCCAGTACCTCGACACGGTGAAGGCGGTGACGGACCGCTGCTCGAGCGTCGAGCACGTCGTCGTGGTCGACGGCGAGGCCGACGGCGCGCTCTCGCTGGCCGACGTCGAGGCGTCAGCCGCGGACGACTTCGACTTCGAGGCGGCGTGGAAGGCCGTAGCGCCGGACGACGTGCTGACCCTGATCTACACCTCCGGCACCACCGGTCCCCCAAAGGGCGTGCAGATAACGCACGAGAACGAGTTGTCGGCGGGCCGGTCGTTCGACCAGATCATCCAGTTCCCGGACGGCGCCCGCGTCGTCTCCTACCTCCCGATGGCGCATATCGCCGAGCGCTCGTGCAGCCACTACCTGCCGATCATGTTCGGCTTTACCGTCACGACCTGCCCTGACGCGCGCCAGGTCATCTCGTACCTGCCGGAGGTCCGGCCGAGCTGGTTCTTCGCGGTGCCGCGCATCTTCGAGAAGCTCAAGGCCGCCCTCGAGGCGGGGATGGAGAACGAGCAGGACGCCGAGCGCAAGGAGGCGATGAAGGGGGCGCTGGCACTCGGTCTCGAGAAGGTACGGCTCGAGCAGACCGGGCAGGAGGTACCCGACGGGCTGCGGCAGAAGTACGAGCAGGCGGACGAGCAGATGTTCTCGAAGCTGCGCGCCGCGCTCGGGCTCGACGACATCGAAGCCCTGAACGTGGGAGCGGCGCCCACGCCGCGCGAGGTGATCGAGTTCTTCCACGCCATCGGGCTGCCGCTCGCGGAGCTCTGGGGCATGTCCGAGACCTGCGGCGCGGGTACCTGCAACCGGCCGGAGCGCATCAAGATCGGCACGGTCGGGCCGCCGGGTCCCGGGATCGAGGTGAAGCTGGGGGAGGACGGCGAGGTCCTGATCCGCGGCGGCGTCGTGATGTCCGGTTACCGCAACCAGCCGGACAAGACGAAGGAGACGTTCACCGAGGACGGCTTCCTGATGACGGGCGACGTCGGGGAGTTCGACGAGGACGGCTTCCTCAGGATCGTCGACCGCAAGAAGGAGCTGATCATCAACGCGGCGGGCAAGAACATGTCTCCCGCCAACATCGAGGCGAAGCTCAAGACGGCCGGCCCGTTGATCGGGCAGGCCATCGCCATCGGGGACCAGCGCTCTTACAACGTCGCGCTCGTGACCCTCGATCCGGACGCCATCCCGGCGTGGGCCCGCGAGCACGGCCTCGACGGCAAGCCCATCGAGGAGCTCGCGGACGAGCAGGCCGTGATCGAGGCCGTACAGGAGGAGGTCGACCGGGCGAACGAGCAGCTCGCGCGCGTGGAGCAGATCAAGAAGGTCAAGGTCCTCCCGACCGAGTGGGAGCCAGGCGGTGAGGAGCTGACGCCGACGATGAAGCTCAAGCGCAAGCCGATCGCGGAGAAGTACGCGGACGAGATCGAGGCGCTGTACTCGTCATAGGGCGCCGGGGCTCGCGCCCGTAGTCCATTCGTACCACCTATAGCTAGCACCCGTGGACGACCGGTTCGGTCAGGGTGCGGTTTCGCGCTGCCGACCGGGGGCCGCCGGTACCCTTGGACCGATGGCCAGCAAGCGCCAGATCGATGTCGGCGGCGTGAAGATCGGCGGCGGCGCGCCCGTCGCCGTGCAGTCGATGACGAAGACCGAGACCGCGGATTTCGACGCCACGATGCGCCAGATCAGGGCCGTGGCCGACGCCGGCGGGGACCTCGTCCGCTGCGCCGTCCCCCGGGACAAGGACATCGAGGCGCTTCGGCGGATCGTGGTCGAATCGCCGATCCCCGTGATCGCCGACATCCACTTCAACCACACCTTGGCGCTCAAGGCGATCGACGCCGGCGCGCACTGCGTCCGGCTGAACCCCGGCAACATCGGAGGGCCCGAGAAGGTGGCCGAGGTCGTGGACGCCGCGAAGCGCGCCGGGACGCCGATGCGCATCGGCGTGAACTCCGGTTCCCTCCCGAAGCACCTCCACGCGCTGGAGCGCGACGACCCCGTGGAGGCGCTGGTCACCGCGGCGGTGGAGTTCGTGGAGCTCATGGAGCGCCTCGACTTCCATGACTTCAAGGTCTCGATCAAGTCGACGAACGTGCCGAACACGATCGCGTCCAACCGCCGGCTCGCGGAGAGGATCGACTACCCGCTGCACCTCGGGATCACGGAGGCCGGCACGAAATGGTCCGGGTCCCTCAAGTCGGCCGTCGGCCTCGGGACGCTGCTCGCCGACGGCATCGGCGACACGATCCGCATCTCACTGTCCACGTTCCACGCCGAGGAGGAGGTCAAGGTGGCGTGGGAGATCCTCAAGGCGCTGAAGCTGCGCCAGCGCGGCCCCGAGCTGATCGCCTGTCCGACCTGCGGGCGCCTGCAGTTCGACATGGACACGGTCGTGGCCGAGATCGAGGAGCGGCTCCGGGCCTACGATGAGCCGGTCGAGGTGGCTGTCCTCGGCTGCGCGGTCAACGGGATCGGCGAGGCCTCGCACGCCGACTTCGGCATCACGGGCGCGAAGAACGAGGGGCTGATCTTCGCCCACGGCAAGCCGCTCCGGAAGGTCCCGCAGGAACGGCTCGTGGACGAGCTGTTCGTGGAGATCGACCGCTCCCTCGAGCGCGGGCGCACCGAGTTCGAGTCCGGCAAGGTGGCGGAGGGCGCCGACTGGCTGCGCCGTATCGAGGAGGAGAACGCCGGTGAGCTGACGCCCGAGCGGATGGCGAAGCTCGAGGCCGAGGGCTTGGCTGAGCCGGCCGACGCCGAGGACGCCGGAGACGCTGCGGACGCCACCGGGGGCAACGGCGCAGGCGCGGGCAGCGGCACCGAGCTGCCTCAGGCGGCCAAGGTCCGGCTGGACGAGGAAGCCTCGCCGACCGAGGGCCGGCGCTTCACCCGCGCATAGACGGTCAACCGCCCGAGCATGTCGATTGGTGATTTGACCGTGCTATAGCACTGTCGATCCACCAATGAACGCCGCGAGGTAGGCCCGCGACGCGCGACGTGGGCCCCCGACGCGAGCTTGGCCCGCGAGGCGAGGTGGGCTTGTGACCCGCCTAGCGGTTCTCGGCGCTGACGGCGTCGCGGATCTGCGCAACGGTCGGAGTCCAGGACACGGCGCGAGCCTCGGCGTCCTCGGCGAGCGCCTCGTGCAGCGCTCCGCTTCGGACGACCCGCTCGAGCGCCCGCGCGACATGCGGATCGAACTGCCCGCCCGCGCCGCGCATGATCTGGGCCAGGGCGTCCTCGACCGACATGGCGGTCGCATACGGCCGTGAGGTCGTCATCGCGTCGAAGGCGTCGCACGCGAGGATGATCCGAGCGCCGAGCGGGATGTCCTCGCCGGCGAGCCCGTCCGGATAGCCCGTGCCGTCGTAGCGCTCGTGGCTCGAGCGCACGAGGCGCGCGACCGGGACGAGCGCCGGCGCCGCCGCGAGGATGCTCTCGCCGATCAGCGTGTGGCGATGGATGAAGCTCCACTCGCGCTCGTCGAGCGGCCCCTGCTTCTCGAGGATGCTGTCCGGGATGGCCATCTTCCCGACGTCGTGGAGCTCGGCGCCGCGCGCGATCTCGTCAACCTGCTCGTAGGACAGCCCGAGCTCGCGCGCGACCAGGATGGCGAGCCGGGACACGTTTCGCAGGTGCCGGTGCAGCTCGGGCTCGCGCTCGTGCAGGATGCGCATGAGCACGTTGCGGGCCTGGGTGCGGGCCGAGCCCTTGCGACCGGACTTCTGGGCGTAGAGCCGCTTGTCCGCGATCTGAAGCGCCTCGGGCACCGATTGCGCCTCGGCGGGGAGGTCGACGGCGCCATGCGAGCTGCCGATGTCGAAGCCTCGACCGCGCTCGCAGAGCGCCCGCGCCGCCCGCGCTCGCGCCTCCTCAGCGCCGCCCGCGGCCGAGTCAATCAGGGTGCAGAACTCGTCGCCGCCCATGCGGTAGGCCCTTCCCGAGGCCCTCACGGCCTCCTCGAGCTTCCGCCCGAGGCGCGAGAGCAGGGCGTCGCCCGCGGGGTGGCCGAACGTGTCGTTGTAGACCTTGAACCCGTCGAGGTCGAAGATCACGAGGAGGCGCGGAGCCTCGTCCGTATGCTCGAGCGCCTCGTCGAGGTCGTTGATGAGGCTTCGCCTGTTACCGAGGCCGGTCAGCGCGTCGGTGAGCGCCTCACGCTCGCTGTGGGCGAGCATCGCCTGGTTGTCGCGGAAGGCGAGGAAGAGCCGGACGAGGACGAGCCCGAGGGCGGCGCTGGCCAGGCCGAGGGCCACATGGTCGACGCGCGCGAAATGGTCGTAGACCTCGATGGCGAGCGCGACGAGCCCGAGCGCGGTCGGGATCAGGATCGTTCGCAGGCCGCTGAACCGGATGCGCCCGGCCTGGCGAGCTCCCTGCCAGGCGGACCATCCGATCAGCATCGTCGAGGCGAGCCAGAGCGAGTCGTTCAGCCCGCCGTCGACGTAGGTGTTCTTGGCCAGGGCCAGCACGTACCAGACATCCGCCACGCCGCTGACGGCCATCCCCGCGCCGAGGAGGAGCCACATGCGATCCGGACGCCAGCCCGTGAGCGCGAAGACACACGCCGCGAGGGCGACGAGGAGCAGGTCGAAGACGGGGTACGCGAGGTTCACCGCGAGTGTCAGCGGGGGCGCCCCCGCCGCGCTGTGCTCGAGCGGTGGAAGCACGAACGCGGCGCCGAGCGCGCCCACGGCGGCGGCGGCGATCAGCCCGTCGAGCCATACGCTCTTCGGAAACCGCGGCATTCGCCCGCGGACGATCAGCCCGAGCGCGACGTAGGCCGCCGGGTAGAAGGTCAGCCACATGGC
>JAFAQQ010000066.1 GCA_019246335.1 Actinomycetota bacterium
GAACCGGAACACACGGAGGCCGAAGACCTCGTAGAAGACGCGCGCCGAGAACTGGGCGATGTCCCCGAGGGAGGCGACCCAGTCGCGCGGGGCGGCGAGGATGCGGCCCATTACTTGATCACCGAGATCTCGGGGTGGGTCGCCAGCAGCGTCTGCGTGAACACGTAGTTGAAGGCGAACACGCCGGTCGTGGCGATCACGACCGCGGAGTTCACGGCGCGCCCCACGCCCTCCGCGCCGCCGGAGGCGGTCATGCCCTTGTAGCAGCAGACGATCGCCACGATCGCCCCGAACATCGTGCACTTCACCACCGAGCCCCAGAGGTCGGTGGTGGAAGCGTTGGTCAGCAGGGTGGCGAAGAAGGGCCCGAGCGGGGCCTTGAAGCTGAGCGACGCGAGGACGCCTCCGCTGAGGCCCGCGATGATGGCGAAGGCGTCGAACAGGCCCGTGATCACCATCAGCGCGAGGAAGCGGGGGACGACGAGGTTCTTCACGGGGTCGACGCCCAGCACCTGGAGCGCGTCCAGCTCCTCCCGGATCTTGCGGGCGCCGAGGTCGGCCGTGATGGCGGTGCCCGCGACGCCGGCAACGATGATCGCCGTCACGTTCGGGGCGAACTCGCGGATCGTCGCGAGGACGAAGAAGCCGCCGAGGCGGTCGATCGCGCCGAACAGGACGAGGAAGTTGCCGGCCTGAAGGCCGGGCGCGCCGTAGTCGACCGCGACCATCGACAGCACGAGCGGGAACCAGCACAGCCGCAGCGCGAACAGGAACTGGTTCACGAACTCGCCGCCGTAGGGGTACGGCGGACGCAGGGCGGACATCACGGTCTTCCCGGTGAGGATCATCATGTCCCCCACCTGCTCGAGCAGGTTCTTGACCGGTAGGAACGCCCGGTCTGCTGTTGCCCGAACCATTGTCAGTCCTCCCTGCTCGCGGCGCCGGCTCCGGCGCCTACGACCGCTCTGAAATGTACGCCATCACCCACATGGTTGCCAAGGGGGATCTGTCGTAACCCCGCTTGCAAGTGCGCCGGAGGGCCGGAAGGCGGTGGTATCTTCCGCCGCCCGTGGGGAGGTTGCGTGCGCATCGGGCAGTCGCGGCGCGAGCTCTGGCCCCACTGTGCGCGGTCGCCGCGGTCGCCGGTTGCGGCGCTCCCCAGCGGCAGGACGTGTCCGAGCCCCGCGGGCAGTTCCCGGTGGAGATCCTGAGCGCGAGCTTCCCGTCGCAGCAGGAGCTCGCGAAGACGTCGAACATGGTGATCGCGGTGCGCAACCCGGGTCCCAAGCGGATCCCGCAGATCTCGGTGACCGTCAAGTGCCCGGACACCAGCGAGGGCGGCTCCGGTGGTTCCGCCAGCGGCATCGGGGGCGCGGGCGGCGGGTTCGCCTACCGCACGACGCAGCCGAACGTGGCCGATCCGGCCCGCCCCCGGTTCGTCGTCAACACCATCCCCACGCGCACCCCGCGAAACTACGACCGCGGACGGCTCGACGTGCTCGAGCGCTCGTCGAGCTACGTCGACACCTTCCAGCTCGGACCGCTCGACGCCGGCAAGGCAGTGACCTTCCGCTGGAACGTCACTGCCGTCAAGGCCGGGCCCTTCAGGATCTGCTACCGCGTGAACGCCGGCCTCTACGGGAAGGCGATCGCGGTGCCGTCCTCGTCGGGCGAGCCGATCTCCGGCACCTTCACGGGCGAGGTGGCCGCCGCCCCCCCGCAGTCGCACATCGGGCCCGACGGCCATACCGTCGTGGAGGGCCCGGCGCAGTCGGGCACAACGCCCTAGGCACGGCCAGGGGTTCATCGACGCACAGGCCGCCGGCACCGGCTAGGGACCGGCGGCCGGGATGAGCGCGACCCTGCCGAGCGCCGAGATGTTTCCGGCGCGGTCGATGGTGCGGATCGCGAGATAGAACGCCCCGCGCGGCACGTTCCAGATCGTCAGCGTCTGGCGCTGCCCTCCCTGCATCGGCACGGCGATCCCACGCAGCCGGTGCGCCTTCGCGAACGAGCGCTGGGTGATGGGGTTCTTCGACCAACGAACGTCATAGCGGGCCGCGCGACCCTGCTGGTAGTCGTCGCCCGGCGCGATGAAGCTCACGTACACGACCCGCCTCGGTTTCTTCGGCGATCGCTTCAGGCCGGCCGACGGCGGCGGGGTCCCCACGATCCGGATCGAGGTGATGGCGGCCGGGCGGCGGGTGTCCAGCCCGAAGCGGCCGCTGTTGTGCTCGTCGTGACGGAAGTGCCACCAGCTGTCGTTCAGGGCGGCGCGCCCGGCGACCGCCCAGTCGTAGAGGTACCCCTCCCGCGTGACCGTGGTGTAGTGCAGGTGACCGTCCATGCGCGGGTCGGCGACGACGCCTGAGAAGCCGATCCACTGCCCCGTGTACTTCGGGAAGCCGGGCGCCTCGCCCCCGGCCGCGTCGTACGCGTGGATGAAGTAGTTGTCGTTCCCCTCGATCGACTGGCGCGCGCTCGGGCCGCCGACGTTCGCGACGATCGGAGCCTCGTAGAACGGGAACCCGTCCTGGCGGCGCGGGAAGCCCGGCACGAGCGACCCGTCGGAGAGGTTCCAGGCCTTCTCGTATACCTGCGGCACGCTGGCCTGGCCGGGGATCGTCAGCGCGGCTTCGATCGACTCGACTCCGGTCTGGCTCTGCACGAGCTGCGGGTGTCCCGAGCCCGTGAGGTCCCCGAGGACGGCCTGGCCCGTGAGCGTGATCGTGTGGGTGTCGCCCGCCGGGCGGTAGGGAGGGTTCGGGCCGCAGTCTGCGCTCGAGCAGGATGGGCTCATGGTCCGCTCGATCGAGCCGTCGCCGTCGATCGCAACCGCCGGCCCCGTGACTCCCGCCGTCATGACCCGCAGCTTGCCGCTGCCGTCGAAGTCGCCGATGGCCGGCGGGCTCGACCCTTCCCCGACGAAGTCGATCGACTGGTCGTAGCAGAAGGCTCCCGTCTTGATCGTGACCGGCCAGTTCGGCAGGTAGGCGCCGCCGCGGTGCCGGTTGCCGTCGGCCCAGATCCCGTACAGCCAGGTCTTCGAGACGTCGGACCCCGATGGCTGCACCCCGAGCAGCGAGAGGCCGAGGTTCTCGGTCGACGTGCTCGCGCCGTTGCACTCGAAGCTCGGCACGAAGACCTGCGGGCGCCCGCGATGCAGGACGTCCCCGACCGCGACCGGGTACATGAGCTTGGCGTCCCGCTCGTACGCCTTCGGGTCGACGCCGTCGCGGGCGAAGTCGGCCTTGGGCAACTTCACCTGCACCGGCCAGCCCGGCACCGGCTTCCCGTTCGGGCGCCACGCGTAGACGAAGCCGTCGAACCCGCTCAGGAGGATGTCGAGCTGCCGGCTGTTCTGGAGGCGCGCCAGGACGGGGGCCAGCAGGCTGCCCCGGTCGGGAAGCTTGGTGTGCGGGTTCAGCCCGTGGGGCGTCGGTACCGGCAGCGTCCAGAAGCGCTTCTGCGTGTGCCGGGGGAAGCCCTTGAGCGGCCGGCCGCGGGCATCCCAGGCGTACACGTCCCCGTTCAGCGAGTTGGCCACGATCTCGAGGCGGCCGTCGCCGAAGAGATCGCCGACCGCGGTGCCGGCCAGCGGGTCGCGAATGTTGCGGAGGTGCGGATCGCGATATGCCGGCGCGTTGTAGTTCTCGGGGTTGCGCGGATCGATCACGCGGTCCGGCAGGCTGTGGACCGGGAAGCCCCTGACCTCCCTGCCGTTCGGGCGCAGCGCGTGCACGTCGCCGTCGTAGGTCGCGAACACCAGGTCGAGCTCCTTGCGCCCGGTCAGGTCGACGTAGCTCGGCGCCCCGCCCATCTCTGCGTGGACGTCCTTTGGGAACCCGGGGCGCAGCGACGGATCGTGATGGAGCCCCACGGTCTTGCGGTCCTCGCCTCGTAGCCCGTTCGCGTCCTTCACCCGCAGCCGGATCGTCATCGTGTACTGCTCCGACCCGGCCGGCTGGAGAGTCCCGTTCGGCGGGTGGTCGTAGAACGAGCGGGGGATCTGTGAGAGGTCGATGGTCCCGAGCACACCCTTGCGGGGGTGGGTGATCGTGCCGCCCGTCACGGTGTGGAAGTCCGACTCCGCCGGATCCGCGCCGAGGGCGTACTCGAGCGTGTAGGTGGCTGAGCCGCCGGAGTGGAAGCGGCTCGGCGCGAGGGCGCCGCTGACCGTGATGCGGCGTGTCCGGAGGGGGTCCACGTACTGGAACCAGCGCGGCCCGACGATGTCGGCGGTCGGCGGGATCATGCCGGCCATGATCATCCTCGTCGCGGCGCCCACGTCCGGCCGCCCGTAGCCGTACTGGGTCGACCAGTTGTGGTGGTCTGAGTCGGTCACGCTGTTGGGGTTTCCAGGCCACTGCTGGGTCGTCCCGGGTGACTGCGTCTGGGGGATCACGGGCTGTGCCGTGTCCATCAGGACCTGCTTCACCTCGTTCGGCGTAAGCACGCCGCCGATCGTGTGGCGGTCGCGGGCGTTGAGGCCGGCGGAGTGCGTCATCGCGAGCACCGACGCCATGAAGGGGGTGGCGCCCGACGTGGTCTCCTCTCCGCCCGAGAAGACGTTGTGCGTGCCGTAGCTCGTGACGTTCGAGCGCGCGCGGAACCACGTCGTCGCGTTCGCCGCCGGGCCGCCCTTGTCCTCGAACAGCGAGTTGCCGGGGATGACGTGGTTCCAGAGCATCCCGTCGGTGTGGTCCATCGAGTCGAAGTCGTTGGAGTCGACCGACAGCGAGACCCCCTTGCGGTACGCGTAATCGATCGCACGCTGGTTGAACGAGCTGTACGTGTAGCCCACGACGACCGAGCTGATCGCCGTCACCCCAAGGTCGGCGGCGTAGAGGATCGACTCGCCCCACTTGTCGGTGCGGCCGAGGCACTCCGGGCCCTGCTTGATCGGCACTACGCGGCAGTTCCGGCACGCGCCGACGCCTGCGAAGTGGTTGTTCGCCTCGCCCCCGATCAGCGAGATCAGGCCGGGAGCGTGGCTGTACGCCGTGTCCTCGGTCTGCGGGTCGTTGGTGTTGCGCTGGAAGTTCCAGCCGCTGATGTCGTTGGGGTAGCCGTTCCCGTCGTTGTCGAACCGGCCTCCGCGCGGGCACTCGTGGAGGACGCCGTGCGTGATCCGGCAGTGGCCGAAAACCGCGATCAGGTCCTCAGGCGACAGGTAGGGGGTCTTGGAGCCCCCGATCGTGACCTGGTTCAGGTAGCGGTGCTTCCCGTGGGCCGCGCACCCGCGCGTCGTCCCGTCCTCGTACTTCGAGAACGGCTTCACCCCTTTCGGGCACGGCGGGTTCACGCGGGGGTCGTTGGCGTAGTCGCGGATGTTGAAGCGCCCGTCGCCGTTGGCGTCGTACTTGCCGGCGCTCTTTCCGTTCGCGCGCTCGGGGTATGGGAGCTCGCGCTTGTTGAGGTAGATGTTGTCGAGCCCGTCGCGGATGCCGTCGTTGGAGTAGTTCACGCCGCCCTCGATGTAGGCGACGACGACGTCCTGGCGCCCGACGTTGCCCTGGTCCCACGCGCCGGTGAAGTCGAGGCCCGCCATGTGGTTGGGGTCGCGCGCCAGCGGCGACCAGCACGGTAGGCCGCCGTCGGGGTGCGGGAGGATCGGCGCTTCGGTGATCGGCGCCGGGCAGTCGTTGCCGGTGAGCACTCCGAACATGTCCCACTGCTCGTTGTCGGGAGAGCCGCCCTGGGTTGGGTCGCAGTTCGGGCTCTGCGGCGCGCTCTCGCACTGCGCGAACTCGGGGTCGTTCGGGGGGTTGGCCGCCACCTTCGCGGCCGCCGGGGCGGCGCTTACGCCGAGCGCCACGGCTGACGCAAGCACGGCCATGGCGATCGCCGCGCGCGTCCTCGCTCCCCTGCCCGATTCACACGCCAAGCGGCGCGCACGTTAACAGCGGGCACCGGTGACGAGGGCCGGTCGCCGAGCATTCGGGCGCGGACGCGACAGTAGCCTTGATCCAAGGTGCGCGACTTCCTCCAAGCCGTCGACTCACGCGTCGTCGTCTACGACGGCGGCATGGGCGCCACGCTCGAGATGTTCGACCTCACGCAGGAGGACTACGGCGGCCTGGCCGGCAAGTGCCACGAGGCGCTGGTCCTCAACCGCCCCGACGTGATCGAGGGCGTGCACCTCTCGATGCTCGAGGCCGGCGCCGAGGTCGTGGAGACGGACACCTTCCAGGCGAGCCGCCTGAAGCTCGACGAGTGGGGCCTCGGCGACCACACCCTGGAGATCAACACGAAGGCCGCGCAGATCGCCCGGAAGGCCGCAGGCGAGGATCGCTTCGTGGCCGGCTCGATCGGGCCCACCGGCTTCCTGCCGGCGTCCGACGACCCGGCGCTCGGCCAGATCACGTTCCGCGAGCTCGCCGAGGTGTTCGCGGAGCAGGCGCGCGGGCTCGTCGAAGGCGGCGCGGACCTTCTGATCGTCGAGACGGCCCAGGACATCCTCGAGGTGAAGGCCGCGATCTTCGGCGCGCGCGAGGCTTTCAGGGAGACCGGGCGCGCCCTGCCGATCCAGGCCTCCGTGTCCCTCCTGCCGCAGGGGGGCAAGATGCTCCTCGGGACGGACATCGCCGCGGTCCTCACGACGCTCTCGGCGCTCGACGTCCAGGTGATCGGGCTGAACTGCTCGACCGGGCCGCAGGACATGCGCGACGCGATCCGTTTCCTGGGCGAGCACGCGCCCGTGCCCGTGCACTGCATCCCGAACGCCGGCATCCCCGCCCAGGGCCCAAACGGCGAGACCGTATTCCCCGAGGAGCCGGAGCCGGTCGCCGCCACGCTCCAGGAGTTCGTCGAGCGCTACGGCGTGTCGATCGTCGGCGGTTGCTGCGGCACCACTCCCGAGCACATCCGCGCGATCGCGGAGCGAGTGAAGGGGCGGGCGGCGGTGAGGCGTCCGGCGGGCGCCTGGCCGGCCCACCTCTCGAGCATGATCGCTGCGACCCCGCTCGAGCAGGAGCCGCGGCCGGCGATGGTCGGGGAGCGCGTGAACTCGCAGGGCTCGCGACGTGCGAAGGAGCTGCTGCTGGCCGACGACTACGACGGCATCGTCCAGGTCGCCGAGGACCAGGTCGAGGGCGGCGCGCACGTCCTCGACGTCTGCGTGGCCCTGACCGAGCGCCAGGACGAGGCGGAGCAGATGCGACAGGTGGTGAAGCGGATCTCGCTCACCCAGCCGGCGCCGATCCAGATCGACTCCACGGAGCCGGACGTCATCCGCACCGCCCTCGAGCAGGTTCCCGGCCGGCCGATCGTGAACTCGATCAACCTCGAGGCGGGCCGCGCCAAGGCGGACGCCGTGATCCCCCTGGCGCGCGAGCACGGCGCCGGCCTGATCGCGCTGACGATCGACGAGGAGGGCATGGCGAAGACGGCCGATCGCAAGGTCCAGATCGCCAGGCGCATCCGCGACATCGCCTGCGGCGAGCACGGGCTCGATCCCGAGCTCCTCATCTTCGACGTGCTCACCTTCACCCTCACGACCGGCGACGAGGAGTGGAAGCCGTCGGCGATCGAGACGATCGAGGGGATCCGGCGCGTGAAGGCCGAGATCCCTCAGGTGAAGACCTCGCTCGGGGTGTCGAACGTGTCGTTCGGGGTGTCGCCCCCCGCGCGCGCGGCGCTCAACTCCACGTTCCTGCACCACGCCGTCGAGGCGGGGCTCGACCTGGCGATGGTCAACCCGAACCACATCACGCCGTACGCCGAGATCCCGGAGGAGGAGCGCGAGCTGGCGGACGACCTCGTGTTCAACCGCCGCGACGACGCCCTCGAGCGCTTCATCGCGCACTTCGAGTCGAAGGGCGAGGAGGAGGGCGCCGAGGCGGTGGACCCGACCGCCGAGATGGAGCCGGAGGAGGCGCTCCACTTCCGCATCCTGAAGCGCAGGAAGGACGGCGTCGAGGACGACATCGACCGCTGCGTGGAGAAGATCGGCGCGGTGCCGACGCTGAACGACGTCCTCCTGCCCGCGATGAAGGAGGTCGGCGACAAGTTCGGCGCCGGCGAGCTGATCCTGCCCTTCGTGCTGCAGTCGGCCGAGGTGATGAAGCGCGCCGTGGCGCAGCTCGAGCGCTACCTGGACCGGATCGAGGGCTACACGAAGGGGACGGTCGTGCTCGCGACCGTCTTCGGCGACGTGCACGACATCGGGAAGTCGCTCGTCAACACGATCCTCACCAACAACGGGTACACGGTGGTGGACCTCGGCAAGCAGGTTCCGATCGGGACGATCGTGGAAGCGGCGAGGGAGCACCGCGCGACGGCCATCGGTCTGTCGGCGCTCCTCGTCTCGACGTCCAAGCAGATGCCGGCCTGTGTGGCCGAGCTGCACCAGCAGGGGCTGCCCTATCCGGTGCTCGTCGGCGGCGCCGCGATCAACCGGAACTTCGGGCGCCGCATCCTCTATCCGGGCGGGCAGGAGTCCGACGCGGTGTACGAGCCCGGCGTCTTCTACTGCCGCGACGCGTTCGAGGGCCTGTCGGTCATGGACCAGCTGGTCGACGGCGAGGCGCGCGACGCGCTCGTGCGTAAGACCCGGGATGAGGCGCAGCGGCTGCGCGACAAGGGCCCGGAGCCGGAGGAGGCGCCAACCGACGACGACTCGGTGCGATCCGCGGCGCGGACGGACAACCCGGTCCCCGAGCCGCCCTTCTGGGGGGTGCGCGAGATCCCGGTCGACCTCGACGAGGTGTTCCCCCACCTGGACCTCCACGTGCTCTTCAAGCTGCACTGGGGCGGCCGTGGCGTGAAGGGAGAGGCGTGGGAGGAGCTGCTGCGCGACGACTTCCACCCCCGACTTCGACGGATGTGGCGCGAGCAGGACTACTTCGGCCCGCGGGCGCTGCTCGGCTACTTCCCGGTCGCGTCGTCGGGCAACGAGCTGATCGTGTTCGACCCGGTGGACCCCGACCGCGAGCTGGAGCGGCTCGTCTTCCCGCGCCAGCCCGGCCACGACCGCATCTGCCTGGCCGACTTCTACCGGCCGCTGGACAGCGGGGAGCGCGACGTCGCGGCGATCCAGGCGGTCACGGCCGGCCCGCGGGTCACCGAGCTGCTGAAGGAGCTGGAGGCCGAGGGTGAGTTCTCGCAGCAGTACTTCGTGCACGGACTCGGCGTGCAGGTCGCGGAGGGGATGGCGGAGTGGCTGCACGCGGAGGTCCGGCGGGCGCTCCGCATCGGGCCAGCCCAGGGCCGGCGCTACTCATGGGGGTACCCGGCGTGCCCGGACCAGTCCGAGCACGAGAAGGTCTTCCGGCTGCTCGACGCGCCGCGGATCGGGCTGTCGCTCTCGAGCGGTTACGCGCTCGAGCCGGAGCAGTCGACGGTGGCGATCGTCGCGCACCATCCGCAGGCCATCTACTTCGGAATGAAGGCGGGCCGTCTGTCCGACCAGCCCGGGCCCGACGCGATCATCGCCGACCCGGCGGGACGGACCGGCCACCGGATCGTGGACGGCGACGCGCGCTTCGACGCGCTGCCCGAC
>JAFAQQ010000025.1 GCA_019246335.1 Actinomycetota bacterium
GCCATCAGGCGGCCCCGCCCTCGATCTTCCGGGCGACCCTCAGGCGCCCGGACCCCGCGCGCGGGTTCTGCGCCACCTCACCTGGCGTCGGCGCCACGGGGCGCTGGGTCAAGAGCTCGGCCTCCGGGGTGCGGCCGCAGGCGCAAACAGGGAGGTCGGGCGGGCATATGCACCCGCGCGCGCGAGCGGCCATGAACCGCTTCACGCGACGGTCCTCGAGCGAATGGAAGGAGATGGCGGCGAGCCGTCCGCTCGGTCGCAGCAGCGCCCAGGCGGGCGGCAGCGCCCGCTCGAGCGACTCCAGCTCGTCGTTCACCGCGATCCGGATCGCCTGGAACACCCGCTTCGCCGGGTGCCCGGCAGCGAAGCGGGCGGGCGCGGGAAGCGCCGACTTGATCGTCTCCACGAGCTCGTGGGTGGTCTCGATCGGCGACCGCGACCGGCTCCGAACGACGGCGCGGGCGATCTGCCGCGCGTACCGCTCTTCGCCGTACGCGCTGAAGACCTGAGACAGGCGGCGCTCGTCCCACTCGTTGACGACCCGCCGCGCGTCGAGCTCCTGCCCGGGGTCCATCCGCATGTCGAGGGGCGCGTCGTACGAGTACGAGAACCCGCGCTCCCAGGTGTCGACCTGCATCGAGGACACACCGAGGTCGAGATACGCCATGTCCGCCTCGACCCCCTTCTCGAGCAGCCGCTCCAGGGCCTCGGCGTAGTCCATCCGCATGAATCGGGTCTCGCACTCGACCTCGCGCGCGAAGCCCTCGAACCGCTCCTCGGCGGCGGGGTCGCGATCGATGCACACGAGCGTGCCGGACGGACCAATGCGGCCCGCGACCAGGCGGGCGTGGCCACCGTCGCCGAAGGTGCAGTCGACCGCGGTCTCCCCCGGGCTCGGATCGAGCAGATCGATCAGCTCGCCGGCGAGGACCGGAACGTGCGTGCGCGCCATGTCAAGAAGGATGGTCAAGGCTCTCCGCGATCCGCTCGATCTCCGCGACGACCCCCTCCTGAGCCTCTCGCCACCGGGCGCGGTCCCACACCTCGACGTGGTCCCTGAGGCCCACGACGGTCACCTCGCGCTCGATGCCGGCGGCGTCCAGCAGCGACTGGTTCAGCGTCACCCGGCCGGCCGAGTCGAGCTCGACTTCGAAGGCCCCGCCCGCGAAGAAGCCCAGCAGCTTGCGTGCGCGAGGGGAGATCGGGTTGAGATCCCCAACGACGCGCTCCGTGAAGTCCGTGAGCGCGTCCGGCGTCCAGATCGCGATGCAGGGGTCGAGCCATCGACATTGAACGAGGCCATCCGACAACGCGGCGCGGAACCGGGCCGGGACGCTGAGCCTGTTCTTCGCGTCGAGCGAATGGTCGTAGTGCCCGCGAAACGCCAATCTCTCCGGTTTCCCTCGTCATGGGGCGGCTGGGTCGCGGACCGAGGTGGCGGGGTGGGAGGAGCCCCGCCACCCGGTCCTTGAAGGCGATGCCACCTTATCCCACACCTTCCCACTTTGCAACACCGAATTCCACTTTGGGGCCCGGATTCGCCTGCCGAGGCCGAGCCCGCAGGCCGCCAGGCCGCGCCGGGAGCGGGATCTCGAAGGTTCGGCGCCCCTCTGGAGAACGCCGGATGGGATGGACGATTCCTTGCAGGACGGGAATCGGGGCGACAGATGGCATGCGGGGAACGGAGCCGGTCGGGTCCGTGCGCGAGATCCGCGCACCGTCCTGCCCAGCCCCCGCGTGAGATCCGCGCACCATCCTGCCTGGCCCCCGCGTAGAGGGGGTTATCCAGGATGGTGCCGAGCTCTCGGCGCTCGCTCGCCCGCGAGCTACCCGACCGGAAGCGCCCCGCCGCCCAGAAAGGCGGCTGCGAGAGCAGCGGCCACGAGCAGCAGGACCGAGGGCACGAGGAGCAGCGCCACCACCAGCTGAATCTTGGGCCCCGCCTTCGCGGCCTCCTCCTCGATGGCCCGGCGGCGCGCGAGCCGGGCGTCGCGCGCCTGCGCCGCCAGCGTCTCCGACAGGGGTGCGCCGTGGCGGGCCGCCCGGCTCAGGGCCGCGCCGAGGGCCGCCACCTCGGGCAGCGGCATCCGCCGGTTCGTCGCGTCCAGGGCGTCGTCGAGCGACACGCCGAGGGAGACCTCGCGGGCGATCGCGCGCCACTCGTGCGCGAGCGGACCCTCGGCCCGCCGCCCGACCGCGCCGATGGCGGCAACGGGCGAGAGCCCGGCCTCGATCGACACCCGCAGGAGGTCGAGAAGCGCGGGGAGGTCGCGGCGTACGCGGCGGGCGCGCTCGCGCGCGCGCCGCAGAAGCCACCAGTCGGGCGCGAGCCAGCCGGTGATGGGGCCGACGACGGCCATCAAGAGCCCGAGCCGTCCCGGCGCCGGCGCGGCGAGGACGAGCGCGGCGAGCACGGCCGCGGCGGCCGCGGACACGGGAGGACTCGAGACGCGAGGCATCCTCCGAGTATTCCAGGCAGGTCCGTCGTGCGGCAGGCGCGCAATGGCGGCTGCAACGCTGCCGAGCCGTCAGGCGCCGGGGGCGCGGGTGAGCCCTTCGCGCAGGAACCCCGACAGCGCTGCCGGCGGGACCGGGCGCGAGAAGTGGTAGCCCTGGGCGGCGGGGCACCCGAGGCGCAGCAGCTCGCTGACCTGAAGCGGCGTCTCGACGCCCTCCGCGATCACGTCGAGCGACAGCGCCCGGGACATCGCGATGATCGCCTCGCTGATCGCCGAGTCCCGCGACTCGGTGCCGAGGCCATCGACGAAGGACCGGTCGACCTT
>JAFAQQ010000030.1 GCA_019246335.1 Actinomycetota bacterium
CGACGCTCTTCCGATCTCTCAGAGGAGCAGAAACAGGAGTGGCTTCCGCGGCTGTGCAGGGGCGAGCGCCTGGGCGCGTTCGGGCTCACCGAGCCCGAGGCCGGATCGGACGCCGGCAACACGAAGACCACCGCCGCGCTCGAGAACGGTCACTGGGTGATCAACGGCGCCAAGCAGTTCATCACGAACGCCGGCACCGACATCTCCGGCGGGGTCACGATCACCGCGCGGACCGCGCCCGACGAGATCTCGAACATCATGGTCCCGCGCGACACGCCGGGCTACGACGTCGGCGAGGCCTACCGCAAGATGGGCTGGAACGCGTCGGACACGCGGCCGCTGACCTTCACCGACTGCCGGGTGCCGGAGGAGAACCTGCTCGGGCCGCGCGGCCAGGGGTTCAGGCAGTTTCTTGAGACGCTCGATGGCGGCCGGATCGGTGTGGCGGCGATGGGGGTGGGGCTGGCCCAGGGGGCGCTCGACGAGGCGCTCGCGTACGCCACCGAGCGCCGCGCGTTCGGCAAGCCGATCTCGAAGTTTCAGGCGATCCAGGCCAAGCTCGCCGACCTCTCGACCGAGATCGAGGCGGCGCGGCTCATCACCTACAAGGCGGCGAAGCTGAAGGACGAGGGACGCCCCTTCGGCCTGACCGCCGCCCAGGCGAAGCTCAAGACGGGGCGCCTGGCGGTGCGGGCCACCGAGGAGGCCGTGCAGATCCACGGTGGCTACGGATACATCGAGGAGTACCCCGTGTGCCGGTTCTACCGCGACGCGAAGATCCTCACCATCGGCGAGGGCACCGACGAGGTCCAGCAGATGGTGATCGCGCGGGCGCTCGGGGCTTGACGCGGAGACCGCGGTGGAGCGCTAGACGAGGTCGCGCCCGAACTGCGCGTGGAATCCCGGCGGCAGCCGGACGGGCGCCTCGGCCCGCGCGAGCTCTTCCATCGTGCGCGCGTCGAGCACGACCAGGAACGAGCCGGCGCGCCGCGCGTCGAGCACCACCGAGAGGATCACCCCGGCGTCCTCGGCGCCGGCGTCCGTGCCCGGCTCGCGGACGAGCACCGGTTCGCCCGGATGGCAGCCCTCCTCGTACCAAGCCACGACGTCGCCGGTCGTGGTGTCGAGCTTCGCGATCTGGTCGAACCAGTCCGATTCGGGCGACCGGTTGCTCGCTCCCCACACGAACCGGTAGTCGCGCCCGTTGCGCCGGCGGTAATCGATTCGCGGCAGCTCGAAGGCCGGCTCGAACTCGACCTCCTGCCTCACGGTACGGGCCGGTAGGTCGAGCCGGTAGCGGCGAACGCGCGCCGTCGGGGGCCGCTCGCCGGCGCGCAGCCGCTCGAGATAGAGCGCGTCGATGATGCCGGCGTCGTCGTACGCGCAAATGTCCAGCACGACCTCGCCCCGGCGCTCGAAGGCGTTGACGTGGTGGAACGTGAAGAAGGGCTCGGTCTCGTCCGTTCCGACATGCCGCCCACCGGCTCTGTCGAAGACCATGAATCGCGTCGCGCGATCGCCGTGCCAGCGGAAGTTCTCGATGAAGGGCCGTCCGCTGAGAAGCAGCCCGAGCGGGTTGACCGTGAACGGCTGGTCGGTGAGCACCGCGTATCGCTCGGTCAGCGCGAAGCTGTGCATGTAGCAGGGCTCGCGCACCGAGGCCTGCGCGTAGCGCTCCCGTCGCCGCCCGCCGTCGGGAAGCCGGAACAGCTGGTAGCAGCTCCGCGGCCCGTAGGCGATCGCGTAGCTCAGCAGCTCGCGCCGCCCCGTGTCGTGGTGGGGGTGGGCGCTCGCGTGGTGGACCTTGAGGCCGTCGTCGTACTCGCGAACGCCCACCGTCTCGAGCGTTCGCGGGTCGAACTCCGCCTGGAGCGGGGTCTCGGTCATCGCCACCCAGTTGTGGCCGTCGGGGGCGACATTGACGTTCGCGTTGTCGGTCGGCCGCGGGGAGAACGCCGACACAAAGCGCTTGAAGAGCGACCGGCACGGGTCCGTGGCGAACTCCTGGTAGGAGATCTCGCCCTTCTCCGAGGCCGCCCGGTACGCGTCGCTCTCGAGCATGCGGCTCGCGTACGTCACGCGTCCTTCTTGGACCGCGAACCGGTCCAGCAGCGCCAAACCGTCGAACCAGTGCCGGAGCGATCGGCCGCCTGGCTCGAAGCTGGCCGGGCCGCTGCGCACCACGCTTCCGGTCAGCCAAGCCGGTATCCGGCCCTCGACGGGCAGCCCTACCGGCTCGCGGAACTCACGCGCCACGCTTCTGAAGCCGATGCTGTGGCTCCCCGTTTCCGCCCGAACGTCCTGAATCCCTGTCGCCATGTCGCCGCCTTCCCGCGCTCGCAGCAGGGCTCGTGTCGCCGTGCCGCCTCTCGCGCCGTTGACCATAGTCCATTTTGGACCATGTCGGCTAGAGCATAGTGCGACATCGGTCACGGAGGACCGGAGGAGCGGGTGCGGCAACCGAGGCGGCTACTCGTCGCGCTCGAGCAGCCGCGCCGCCGCCGACGCGGGGTCGAGCCGCCGCGCCACGACCTCATCGAGCAGCTGCTGCACCGCCGGGTCCTCGCGCACGCTATCCGCCAGGCGCCGCCGCATCCGCCCCGTCGCCAGCTCCATCACCTCGTTCATCAGGTTGCGGCGGCGGCGCTCCTCGAGCGTTCCCTCGGCCTCGATGTGCGCGCGGTGCTCCTCCACCCGCCCCACCAGCTCCTCGACCCCCTCTCCGCGCGCGGCCTCCGTGCGCACGATCGGCACCCGCCAGCTCGTTCGCGGGCCCAGCGAAAGCACGCCGCGGATCTCCCGCACCATCGTGTCCGTGAGCGGGTGGTCGGCCTTGTTGACGACGATGACGTCCGGGATCTCCATCACGCCCGCCTTGAGCGCCTGGACGGAGTCGCCGGAGCCCGGCATCAGCACGAGTACGACGGTGTCGGCGTGATCGATGATGTCCACCTCCGCCTGACCGACCCCGACGGTCTCGAGCAGGACGTCGTCCTTGCCCGCTGCGTCCATGAGCAACGCCGCCTGCAGCGTCGCCTCGGAGAGGCCGCCCAGCGAGCCGCGGCTGGCCATCGAGCGGATGAAGACGCCCGGGTCGAGGAAGTGGTCCGAGAGCCGGATGCGGTCGCCAAGCAGCGCGCCGTGCGTGAACGGAGAGGAGGGGTCGATCGAGAGCACGGCGACCTCTCGCTCCCGGGCCCGGGCGTGTCCGACGATCGCGCCGATCAGCGTCGACTTTCCCGCCCCGGGCGGCCCGGTGAACCCCACCACGGCGGCGCGGCCCGTGTGCGGAAAGACCTCCCGGACGAGCGCCCATCCCTCGGGATCGTCGTTCTCGACCAGAGAGATCGCCCGAGCGAGAGCCCGCTTGTCGCCGGCCAGGAGCCGTTCGGCCAGCTCGGCGGCTGTGCTTCCGGGCGCGGCCACGACGCGCAATGGTACGGCGGGGGGTGGGTCGAATCGCGGCGAAATAGGGGATGCAATTCGACCCACCCCGGCGACCGGGTGCCCCGATGAGGCCGCCACCCCCGCGCATATGATCGGCTTCGTGGAGACGCAGGCCGCCGAGCTCGACGAGCTGCGCGGGCCGCCGCCCGCGGAGGTCGTCCGGCGCCCTTCCCCTCCCCGCCGGGGAGGCCCGCTCACGCTGTTGCGCTTCATGCGTAGGCACCGGATGCTCACGCCGAAGTACATGCGGCTGCTCGCCCGCCTCGCGCGCAGGCGCTTCCTGTCGTCGACCGGGCGGCGCCTGCGAACCGACGGCATCGCGTTCATCGGCCCAAAGGTCACGCTTCAGATCGGGAGGGGCGCGCGCGTGGAGCTCGGGCGCTGGTCCTGGCTCGGCCACGGCACCAAGATCCGCTGCCACGAGGGCCTCGTCTCGATCGGCGCGAAGACGGTCCTGGGCCAGGAGTGCACGATCTCCGCGTACCAGCACATCTCGATCGGCCGCGAGTGCGTGATCGCCGACCGGGTGATGCTCATCGACTTCGACCACGGCGTCGTGGATGTAGACCGGCCGATCCGGCACCAGGGGATCTACAAGCGCGATGTCCGCGTCGGTCACAACGTGTGGATCGGCTACGGCGCATGCATCCTGCGCGGGGTGACGATCGGGGACAACGCGATAGTCGGGACGAGTGCGGTGGTCACTCGCGATGTCCCGTCGAATGCGGTCGTTGCGGGCATCCCCGCGCGGGTCATCCGCATGCGCGGCGAGCCGCCGACGATGCGCTGGTCTGACTAGACGCCCTCCGGCTAGCGCGCGGCCGTGCCCTCCCGGGCGAGTCCCTCGTACACGGCCTCGGTCTGCTCGGCGACGTCGGCCCAGTCGAAGCCGAGGACGTGCTCGGTCGCCTCGGCGACGAGCCCGTCGCGCAGGCCGGGATCGGTGAGGATGCGCTCCGCCATCCGCGCCAGGGAATCCGGATCGCGCGACCGAAACCGCAGTCCGACGTCCTCGTTCGGGACGACCTCGCGGAGCCCGCCGGTGTCGGCGACGAGGCACGGGCAGCCCGAGGCCATCGCCTCGAGCGCGACGAGCCCGAACGGCTCGTAGATCGAGGGGACGACGCACAGGTCGGCGATCCGGTAGAGCGAGTGCAGCACGTCGTCGCCGATCCAGCCCAGGAACGCGCCGTGGCCGTCCAGGCCGAGCTCGGTCGCCTGGGCGCGGAGCTCGGGCTCGTGCGTCCCTGACCCGGCCACGATGAACCTCACGTCGGGGAGCCGCGCGATCAGCGCCGGGAGCGCCTCGAGCGCGAGCTGGAAGCCCTTCTCGTAGACGAGCCTGCCGACGAGCAGCACCAGCCTCTCGCCCGGCGCGGCGAAGTCGAGCCGGAGCGCGTCGAGGTCCGCCACCGGCACGAGCTCGCTCGGATCGATTCCGTTGGGGATGACGGCGATGCGCTCGTCCTCGAGGCCGTAGATGTCGGCCACGTGCTCGCGCATGTACGCCGAGCACGTGATGACGCGGTCGGCGCGGTTGGCCATCCAATGCTCGACGCCGTGGATGTGCGATTGCGGATGCTGGTCCACCCAGCCCTGGTGGCGCCCGTACTCGGTCGCGTGGATGGTCACCGCGAGAAAGCAGCGGAATCGCTTGGCGAGGTGGTCACCGGCAACCGCCACGAGCCAGTCGTGCCCGTGCACGACGTCGAACGTGAAGCGGTCCCCGAGCTCCACGCCGGCGGCGAGCATGTCGGCGTTCATGTGCTCGACCCAGGTGACGAACTCCGCCAGCTCGCGCGGGCGGTCCGGCTCGCGCACCCGGTGGACGACGACCCCGCGGATCTCCTCCTCGGCCGGAGACTCCTCATGCCCGCGCGTGAGCACGTGCACGTCGACCCCGCGCGCCACGAGGTTCTCCGAGAGCTTCCGCACGTGACGCGCCAGTCCGCCCTCGATCAGCGGCGGGTACTCCCAGCTGAGGATCAGGACGCGCAAGGCGAGTTGGACCTAGATGATTGATTCCGAATCCGTGTGCCCCTGGGGCGGCGAAAATCGAGCTGGCGAAGGACGCAGGGCGAAGTTCATGCATGAATGCATGGACGAGCCCGAGGACGCACGCCCAGCGACGATTTGCAGCCGCATCCAGGGGTGCAGGG
>JAFAQQ010000181.1 GCA_019246335.1 Actinomycetota bacterium
GGACGCGGACGAGCCGCCCCCGATCCCCGTGTCGTCTAACGGCCACGGCGACATCGAAAGCGCCGCCATGGCGACCAGCCCGGCGGCCGGGTAGCTCGGCCCGGGCGGCGACTTAAACTCAAGCGCGCCGGCCGGAGTAGCTCAACCGGTAGAGCAGCCGCCTTGTAAGCGGCAGGCTAGGGGTTCGAGTCCCCTCTCCGGCTTGGATTCGGTGAAAGCGACCGACTGCGGCATTTGGCGCAAACGCCAGTCCCAGAGCGGGGTTCGCGGGCGCGATAACCGCGACAGCCAAATGGCCGCCAACCTCCTCGAGAACGGGCACGCTCCGTGCGCCTCTGACGCGCGGTTGACATCGCCGGCACGGTCTGAGAGGGTCGGATTTGGCGAGGTCGAGACAGGCCGCCAATCCGCGCGATTGAGCGCGGAGGCTCAAAGAACGAGTGTGATGACTGCGAATCCTCCTCGAGTCCGCAGGGCCTTGATTTGCCTCGTGATGACGTGGTGCCTTGGCGGGCTCGTATCCGCGTCGGCGGAAGCGGCCCACTTCAAGCTCTCGATGGGCGGATGGGAGGTCGACGGCACGGGGCAAGCGGGAGGCGATTACTTCACCTTCCTGGGGCCATCGGGTGGGACGGCGACTTACTGCAAGAGCAAACCAAATGGCCCCATCATGGTCACGGCGAACTGGGGTTGGAAGCACGCCTCAAACGGCCAGCACTTCCACTACAAGCTCTCGCCGCCGAGCGGCAAGGCCGTGTCGAAGAAGGGCAAGTTCGGCGGCTCCTGGTCGCTGAGCGGCGGCGCCAGCGTCACGAAGAAGCACGCCCCGGCGGGCCACTACACGTTCAAGGTCTCCTCAGGCGGCAAGACGGCCACGGGCTCGGTGACCGTCGTGGCGAAGAACTGCTAGTCCGGCCGTTTGAGGACTAGCCTGACGGTGTTTTCGGCGCCCCTCTACGGCTTCCCGTCGCCGCCCCTTCGAACCGTAGTCCGGCCCTCCCCGCTTGCGGGCCGCTCGCGCGGATCGATGAAGGGGCGGGCCGACCGCTTCAGCCGCTCGGTGTACTGCCGCGCGCGGGCGTAGTCGCGGACGCCCTCGAGCACGAACTCATCGAGCGAGAGGTCCGGTGCCGAGACGCGTCGCGCGTGCTCCAGCACCTCGGGCTCGGTCATCGCGGGATAGGTTCGGCTCTCCGCGTCCACCGCCGCCACGGCGATCTCGCCACCCTCCGCAGTCAGGCAGCCGTGACGCGAGACGAAGGCGGTCAGCTCGCCCGGCCGGGGCGCACACTCGAGCGCGACCGCCAGCCCGTCGAGGCGCTCGGGGGCGGCGTTGATCTCCCACGCCGTCATCCGCTCGAGCTGGGCGTCGGTGAGCAGCGCCACGAAGACCTCCACCTGCGTCGCGGGCGAGGCCTGGAGCGTGGCCGGGATCGAGCCATACACGCTCATGTGGGCCGAGTAGACGACGTCCACCCCCGCCGCGGCGCCGCGCAGGAGGGGGAGGACGGATACGTGGTCCGGGAACTTCCACCGGAGGCTCTCCGGGGAGGCGTTCGAGCCGTAGGCGAGGACGGCTCGCCGGGGTGCGGCCAGGTCTCCGGCCGGGGCTCCGGCTCGTGCGGCTACCTCGGCGAGGCTCACGAGCTCGCCGTCGGCGCGAACGCGGCCCGCGGCGAGCTCCCCCGGCTCGACCTCGACCAGCTCGAAGACGTGCTCGCCGACGAGAACCACGGATGAGCGCGGCCGCGGGAACGGGTAGGCCTTCGCGCGCGCGAGGACGTCCGCCGCATCGGTCTCATTCGCTCGTGCCGAGTCCATCTCATCCCGTGACTGCATTCGATCGCCTGCCAGGCGAAGCATTTTCCATCCACCATCCTGGATCACCCCCGCCATGCGGGGGCTATGCAGGATGGTGCGAAGCCCGCATGCGCCTCGACGCCGTCCCGCCGTGGGGAGCGCGCGGGATCGGTCGGCTAGCTGCGGATGACGACCGGCGTGCCGAGCGGCACGTCGTCCATGAGCGCGTGGAGGTCGGCGTCCGCCGCGCGGAGGCAGCCGGCGGACGCGGGCGTCCCGATCGTCCCTGGCGAGTCGGTGCCGTGGATGGCCAACCGGTCCCCGCCCCGCCACCCCGGAGGAGGGTGGGGCTGGTGCCCCGAGAGGGCGAGGATGCAGCAGCCGTAGTAGGCGCCGTATGCGGTCCCGGCCATCTTGTCGGTGATCGCGAAGCGGCCGGTCGGCGTGTCCGAGCCCGGCCGGCCGATCGCCACCGAGACGGTGCGCACCGTCCGGCCGCCGAGGCGCACCTCGAGCGCGCGCCTAGAAAGGCTCACATCGATCTCCGCGTCCACGCTTCCGCGCGAGACGTCGGAGGACGGCCGCAGCCATCCGAGCTGCCCGTTCGGCAGCGAGGTGCTCGTAACGCCGAGCCAGGGACCTCGCCGCGCCGCGACGGCAAGCGTGGTCGG
>JAFAQQ010000123.1 GCA_019246335.1 Actinomycetota bacterium
GCCTCGTCGACCGCCTTCCGCTCCTCCTCCGGCTTCGCGGAATCCTGCCGGATCTCGAGATAGACCTCCTTGCGGAAGACCGGGACGGAGCGCGGCGCCTCGATGCCGATCCGCACCTTCTCGCCCATGATCGCGAGGACCGAGACCTCGATCTCATCCCCGATCATGATGCTCTGGTTGGACTTTCGCGTGAGGACGAGCATGGCGCCTCCAGGCAACCCTACCTTTCGCCCCGGCCGGTCGGAAGTTGTGCGAGGCATCGCGAACGGAATCCTTTCCTGGCCCGTCATTCTATGGGCCGGTCAAGCGGCGTGCACCGCTTGGGCTCGGGACCCCGCTGGTAGGGTTGCGCGGCCGTGGCGCGCAGGTCCCTCAAGCCACAACTGAACCAGATCAGGACCTGGGTGGGCCAGGGAAGGACCGATGCCTGGATCGCTCACCAGCTCGACGTGAGCGTGGGCGAGCTCGTCGACTTCAAGCGCGAGCACGACCTCGCGCCGCCCGCCGAGAATGGGTCGGGCGACGGGGAGGCCGGCCCGCGCGAGGTCGCGGAGGAGGACCTGCGGGCGCAGGACGATGCGCTCGTCGCCGCCGCGCTCGAGGCGGAGCCGGACGACGACGAGGAAGAGGACGACGACGACGAGGACGCGCGCGACGATCAGCCCCGGCGCCGGCGCCGGGGTCGCCGCGGGGGCCGGGGCCGCCGCGGCGGGCGCTCACGGCGGGCGCTCGAGGGGACGTTCGACCACGGAGAGGAGGGTTACGGCCTGTGGCTCGATGCCTCGATCCAGGACGACCCCGTCTACGCCGAGCACTGGGCGGGACACCGGCCGGTCACGGTGGCGGTCGAGCGGGACCAGATCGTGATCCGCCGGGCGGGCGAGAGCCCGGACGAGCCCGAGGACGCGGACGGCGCCGAGTGAGCGATCAGGCGCGGCCAGTCGCGGCCGCCGCGTGACCGGCGGCGGTCAGCCGCCTGGGACGCGGTGGAGACGGCCTCCAGCGAAGTCGTACGCTTCGCGCGCGTAGCGCCAGAACGCGGCGTCCACGATCCAGCTCGTGTCGGTCCCGCTCGACTCGGCGCGCGCGATGTCCCCCGCCCAATCGGTCCCCCCGCCGTAGAGCTCGGCCAGCTCGTCGACTCCGAACTCGCCGCCCAGCCGGCGGCGCAGCTCCTCGAACACGAGGCGGGTGGCGCGCTCGAGCTGTGGGCGTTCTGAGGGATCGGCCTCGCCGATTCGCCGCTCGCCCTCTTCCCACTGGAACAGCGCGTTCTCCAGCGCGTATGCCACGCCGGCAAGGTAGCGGGCGTCGCGTCAGGGCGTCAGCGGCGCGGCACGATGGGCGTCAGCGGCGCGGCACGATGATGTAGGGCCGCTCGCCGGGCTTGACCATTCCTAGCTCTCGCGCCTGGCGCTCGAGTGCCCCCGGCCCGGTCATCGCTCGAAGCTGTGCCCGCAAGCGGGCCCGCTCGCGCACGAGCGCGCGGACCTGAGCCCGCTCGCGCCCCGCGGTCTGCGACTGCTGGATCCAGTGGGCGATCGGCGGGATGTAGAGGAGGACGATGGCCCCGAGCACCACGAGCAGGGCGACCCGGCCGACCCGATCCCACTGGATGCTGGACTTTCGCGAGCCGCGCGGCCCGGGTGCGGGGCGGATGCGGCGCTGGGGGCGGCTTCGGGACGGGCGAGCGGCGGGGGCGGCGGCGGCTCTGGGCATCGTCGGCCCTTTCGCGCGGGAGCCTGGTGGCGCGGAGCGCGGGCATGGCGCGCATCGCGGGTGTCGCGGGCCTCCCGGGGGTCGCGAGGGACGCGGGGGTCGCGAACCGGGCGGCGGCGCGGCTCGGCGGTGGCATATCGGGCTGGCGGCATCGCCTGAGCGCTTCGTTCGACACCACGGCGCTCCTTCCTCCTGCACGGGATTGTGCAGGAAGTTCCGGACGGCCCGGTGTCCGTTGGCGACGGGCGCGAGCGCGAACTACTGAACGTCTGTTCAGGTGCGCGTCA